>JBKHXZ010000313.1:0-2588 GCA_046565785.1 Acidimicrobiia bacterium | reverse complement strand
CTCTCGAGTACGTCACGATTCGCATCTGGCCCTCCTCGGGGTTCGCTTCCTCATCTGTCCAATGCGGGCACGTCGATGACACCTCCGGACGCCTCGAACTCACGGCGAACGTCGGCACGCAGGTCCGGATCGGAGAGGTAGTCCAGGGCAGTCACCGCAAGACCCTGGGCCCCGGCGAGCACCCCGGCGTCCCCCGAAGGTGAGGCCGCGTAGTGAGCGAACTCGGTCGTGTGGGCGGATACGCTGCTCGGGGCGATGGAGACCTTCGGATGGATCGAAGGGACTCGAACACTCACGTTGCCCATGTCGGTCGACCCCGATGGAACCTGGTGCCGGAGCGGGAACACATCACCGACCGCAGCTCGAGCGGCGACGAACCGGCTGGCGAGATTCAGGTTGTTGCGCACCGGGAGTACGAAGGGGTTCACGTCCCAGCGCACTTCGACCTCGGTTCCGGATCCGAGCGCCCCGGCCTCGAAGATCGCGTCGAGCCGGTCGGTGAGTTCGAGGAGCGTGTCGAGCCGCTCGGAACGAACGAAGTACATGGCGGAGGCGAACTCGGGCACGATGTTCGGCTTGTCACCGCCATTCGTGATGATCCCGTGGATGCGGTCGGTGTCCAAGATGTGTTGTCGAAGCGCGGCGATCATCGTGTAGGAAGCGACACATCCGTCGAGTGCGTTCCTCCCCATGAACGGGGCTGCAGAGGAGTGCGCCCCGAGTCCGTGATAGTCGACTTCCACCTGCCGCAGGCCGAGATAGGTGCATGCTCCGGCAGAGCCGGCGGCCGGGTGGACCATCATCGCGCAGTCGACGTCGTCGAACCCCCCGGCGCGGGCGATGTACTCCTTCCCGCTGCCCCCTTCCTCGGCCGGGGTGCCGATGAGTTCGACCGATCCTCCGATCTGCTCGACCATCGCCGCGGCCGCCAGGAACGCCCCGACCCCGGCGGCACAGATGACGTTGTGACCGCAGCCGTGCCCGATCCCGGGAAGGGCGTCGTATTCGGCGAGGATGGCCACACGAGGTCGCCCGCTCCCCGCCACCGCTCGTACCGCTGTGTCGAGTCCGAACACGCCGACTTCGACCGAGTGCCCGTGCGACTCGACGACTCGTGCCACTTCGGCGGCGGCGTGATGCTCCTCGAAGCCGAGTTCGGGATTGGCGTGGATCGAATGCGACAACTCGATCAGGTCACCGGACAGGGCCTCGACCCGGACCGAAATGGCGTCGACGAAGTCGGGTCCCGCCCCTGCTCGGTCAGGGATCGGTGGGTCGTCCACCGAGGCGTCGGCTCGCTCCTCGAGAAACGCCTCATATGCAGATGGTCGGCTTCTCACTCTTTCTCGCTCTCGCTCGTTGGTTCCCGACCACCGACAAGCACCCGCCGGATGCCGATCGGTTGCCGGCGTGGGTGCTCGTAATCGCCCGGACCTGCGACGTCGAAGGGGTCGAAGACCACGATGTCCGCGAGCAGCCCCTCGGCGATAATCCCCCGATCGTTCAGGCCATAGGCAGCTGCGGGGGCACCGGTCATCTTGTGGATGGCATGGGGCAGATCCAGCAGTTTCTGGTCTCGCACCAGAGTGCCGAGTACGCGAGGGAATGCGCCGAACCCGCGTGGATGTGGATGCGTGCCGACATAGATGCCGTCGGTCGCCACGATGCTGCGCTCCTCGGCGACAGTCCTCCGAACGGTGGCGTCCCAGCCGGTGTCTTCTGCTTGCCACACGTACACGACCAACGCGGCGGGGAGCTCTTCGATCATGAGTCGCACGGTGGCTCGTCCAACGGTGAGCCCCCACTCTGCTGCCAGGTCGTCCAACCAGCGACCTTCGTGGGCTCCGCTCGTGGTCGCTGCAACGAGAACACGCTGGCCGGGCCGGCCGGCGATGCGCGTCTCGAGGAACGATGCGAGCTCCGCCGCCAGTCGTGAGTCGGTGGCGAGGCGGCGAGCGAAGGCGACGATCCCTTCGCGGAGGTACTGGGCGGGGACGTGGAATGCCAGAGAGGTACATCCCGCCGGATAGAGGTAGGTGTCGAAGCGGAGATCGTTGTCTTCCGCCGTTCGGTCGATGAACCCGACGGCGTCGTCGTCGAGCCGCTCATGTGCGATGCGGATCGGAACCCCCGACCGGCGACCGATCTCGCCGATCTCCTCCCACGCTCCTTCACGACCGAGGTCGTGCAGCCGAAGATGGGATGCGTACACGCCACCGTGTCGGGTCACCCGCTCACAGAGTTCGACCACCTCGTCCGTGCCGGCGTTGCGGCCGGGCAGGTAGTCGAGTCCCGAGGCCATTCCTACGGCTCCCGCATCCAGCCAAGCCTCCAGGACCTGATGCATCTCCGCCATCTGGTGTCGGGTGGGGCGACCCACCTCGTCGCCCATCACCGCCCCGCGGATGTTGCCGTGGGGCGCCATCAACACGATACGGGTAGGGCTGGCGGCAGCCAAGGCGTCCCGGAACGCAGCCGGTGTGGTGAACCCTGGGAGCGGTGGAGGCTGGACACCGTAGATCGCGGCCGTGTCGTCCCACCACCGGCTCTCGACACGCGGATCGAGCCCCACCCAACCGAACCCGTCC
>JBKHXZ010000312.1:0-8179 GCA_046565785.1 Acidimicrobiia bacterium | reverse complement strand
GGAACAGAGGCCCCGTCCCTGGACTGTCCAGCTAGTCGACCGGTCCGCTGCCGTTCACTCACAACGTGTTGAAAGGAGAGGGATCAGCAATGACCACGATGACAGAAACCAGCACGGGTGTCATTGTCGGGGTGGACACTCATCACCGGTTCCATGTGGCAGCAGTGTTGGATGCGAATGGTGGGCTGATCGGATCTGGCACCTTCGAGGCGTCGAATGGCGGGTATCGGCGGCTGCTGGCGTGGGCGGAAGGGTTTGGTCGAGTCGAGGCGGCCGGGGTGGAAGGCACCGGCGCCTGGGGCAAAGGACTCGCCCGCTACCTGGCTGGTGAGAACGTGCGGGTGATCGAGGTGATCCGTCCCAACCGGCAGCATCGCCGCCGGCACGGCAAATCAGACGTGACCGACGCGGTGTCTGCTGGGCGGGCAGTGATCTCGGGTGAGGCGTCGGCGGTTCCCCGCGGTGATGGGGCTGTCGAAGCGTTACGGAATCTCCGGATTGCCCGCCGGTCAACAGTGGGACACCGCACCCGGATGATCAACCAGATCCGGGCGATCATCGTGACCTGCCCCGACCGGCTCAGAGCCCGACTCGACCTACTCGACGGCGACCAGCTGATCCGGACCTGTGCACGGTTCCGTCCCGGCCCCGATCTCGGTGACCCGGAAACCGCCGCCAAATACGCCCTCAAAACACTCGCCGGTCAATACCTTGGATTCGGTGAAGACCTCGACCGGCTCACCGCCCAGATCGAGACCGTGGTCAAAGCCCACGCCCCTGCTGGCATGCTGGAACTGGTCGGGATCGGACCGGTCGGCGCCGCCGACATCCTCATCGCCTGGGGATCGAACCCGAACCGGGTCACCAGCGAAGCCGCTTTCGCTGCACTATGCGGCGTGTCCGCGGTCGAAGCGTCCTCCGGGGAACGGATCAGACATCGCCTCAACCGGGGAGGCGACCGTCAAGCCAACGCCGCTCTCTACCGGATGGTCATCGTCCGCCTCAAATACGACCCCATCGCCCGGGATTATCTCCAACGCCGCCTCAACGACGGCAAAACCAAGAAAGAAGCCATCCGCTGCCTGAAACGCTACGCCGCCCGCGAGCTCTACCACACCCTCAAACACGCCACTTGACGTCTATAGGAGCATCCAGGGCGAAGCCCGTTGGGGGGAGACAGCCGAGCGCAGCGAGGCAGAGGGGGGCCGTCCGCCTCAGAACTGGACCAACGAGTTCGCTTCGCTCACAGCCCCCCTCGAAGGTCCGCTACGCGTCCCTTCGGTCCCCCCAACGCTCCGCTGGGGGGACAGATCGGCAGAGGGGGGCGGTCAGATGAGGAGGACGTGGACGTAGCGGGGGCCGTGGACGCCCACGTTGATGTGTTGTTCGATGTCGGCGGTGCGGGACGGGCCGGTGATAAACACCACGTTCGTCGCATCGGGGATGGCCTCGGCGTGGTCGGCGGCCCAGTGGGCGAGGGACCGGTGGATGCGATCCGCGGAGAGCACCGCAACATGCACGAGCGGCACCAGCGACGCCATCCGCGGCCGTCCCGGGCCCGAACGTAGAACGATGGTGCCCGACTCGGCAAAGCCGGCTTCGGCCCCGGTGACTCCCAGGCCGAGGGTCATGTAGCCGGCCTGGTGTTCGAGACGGCGCGCCGAGTCGACATCGCCGCCAACCTCCCGCAGCCCGGCGGCAGTCAGCACCGCCCCGATTCCCTGCACAGGGATCTGATCGTCGTCCCAGGTCATGAACGAGTCGAGTTCGTACTGCCGGGCGATCTCCACCACCCGATGCCGGACCTGCTCGGTCGACCCGAGCCTCTCCGGGACACCTTCCACTGCGGTGAGTTGGGCGACGAACCCGTCGACCAGATCAACCGATGGAAGGTCGGGGACCAGCAGGCCGGGATCATCCACCGGATGGTCGGGAAGCACCGTCGTCCCGACCGCCCGGCGCACCCGCGACAGGAAAGCCTCACGTTCCACGGTGTTCCTTCCACCACGAGTGGAACGACTGGGCGGCGGGGGCAGGCAGGTCACGGGTCGAGGTCCAGTTGCCCGCATGGAACGGAAGCCGGCGGATGTAGCCGTCTTTCCGTTGGCCGAACACAGCACCTGCGGCGAGGAACGCCCTCCACAGGGTGGGCGAGGTGGCGATTCGGGCGTAGGCGCTCAGCCCGGGTCCCAACCACCCGTATTCGGTGTCCCCCGTCTCGGTGAACTCGTGGCGTAGTCCGAGCAGCATCGAGGGAATGTCGATGCGAATGGGACAGGCTTCCCGGCAGGCGCCGCACAGTGACGAGGCATACGGCAGATCCGAGAACCCTTCGCCAGCCAGCACCGGGGCCAACACCGCGCCAACCGGCCCCGGATAGGTGTTGGCGTAGGCGTGACCGCCGGTGTGCCGATACACGGGACACACGTTGAGGCAGGCCCCGCATCGGATGCAGCCGAGGATCTCCGCCGAACCCGACCCGAGCACCCGCGACCGCCCGTTGTCCAAGATGACCAGATGAAACTCGTCGGGTCCGTCCGCATCCCCGGGACGGCGGGGTCCGGTGACGAAGTTGGTGTAGACACTGAGCCGCTGGCCGGTTCCCGAACGGGCCAGCACCTCCAGCATCACCTGCATGTCGGAGACGGTGGGAACCACCCGTTCCATACCCATCACCCCGACGTGGATGCGGGGGGCGGTGGTGCACAACCGGGCGTTGCCCTCGTTGGTGACGGTCACCATCGTCCCGGTGTCCGCCGAGGCGAAGTTCACCCCGGAGATTCCCATGTCGGCGGAGAGGAAGATCTCCCGCAGGTAGCGGCGGGCGATGGCATTCAGTTCGAACGGGTCGTCGGTGTAGGGAGCGTCGATCTCGGCGGCGAACAGTTCGCCGATCTCGAAGCGGGTCTTGTGCAGGACCGGGGCGATGATGTGGCTCGGCTTGTCTTTGGCGAGCTGGATGATGAACTCACCCAGGTCGGTTTCGACCACCCGACGACCGTCCAGTTCCAGCGCGTGGTTGAGCTCGATCTCCTCGGTGACCATCGACTTGGACTTGACGATGGTCTCCACACCCCGCTCTGCCGCCAACCGGCGGATATAGCCGTTGGCTTCGGCTGCGTCGGCGGCGAAGAAGACCACTCCCCCGGCGCGTTCCACCGCATCGGCGAGCTGGGACAGGTAGATGTCGAGCCGAGCGAGGGTGTGCATACGGATCTCTCTGGCACGGTCACGCATGGCGTCGAATGCCGGATACTCGGCGGCGGCATGTTCCCGCTTCTCGGCCAGCCGACGCGCCCCCTCGTCGGTGGCCCGGGTGGGGGCGGTGCCGAGGGCGATCGACGCCCGCTGCCGGAACGTCATCGGTCCTCCCCGGCCAGCATCTCGGCGATGTGGGCAGTGCGGATGGGCGAGCCTTTGCGATGCAACCCCCCGGCGATGTGCATCAGACAGCTGATGTCGCCACCCACCACCGTGGTCGCCCCGGATGCTTCGATCTGGGCGATCTTGGTTTCCAGCATCGCCGTGGACACTTCGGGCAATTCGAGGGAGAACAGGCCTCCGAACCCGCAGCATTCGGACGCGCCGTTCAGCTCGCAGCGGTCGATTCCGGCAGCGTCGAGCAGCGCTTCGCCGGTGCCGTCCAAACCCAAACCCCGCAACCCGTGACATGACCGGTGGAACGCAACCGGACCGGCGGTCTGCGGCGGTGTGGCGGTGATCCCGTGATCGAGCAGGAAACGGGTGAGTTCGGTGGTCCGCTCGGCCACCCGCCAGCCAGCCTCCGCCTGTGGCGTTCCGTCGAGCAGTTCCGGCGCATGATGGATCAGCATGTCCGCACACGACCCCGAGGGAACGACGATCGGCCCTTCGGTGCCATCCAGCACCTCGACGGTGTGCGCCGCCATCCGGACCGCCTGGGACCGGTATCCGGCGTTGTGGGCGGGCTGGCCGCAGCAGGTCTGGTCGAACGGGAACTCGACGCGATAGCCGGCGTCTTCCAGCAGTCGCACGACCGCCACTCCCACCTGCGGAGCGAAGCCGTCCACCAGACAGGTCACGAACAGCTGACACGCGGTCACCCGGCGACGTTAGCGGTGGGTACGGTCCGGGCGCATGGACCCGTTCGATCGTCTCGCCACGTCCGACGACGCCCTCGGGGCGATCGTGAGCCGAGCGGGGAAGCCGCCGCCCTTCCAGCGGCCGCCCACGTTCGCCAGCCTGGTGCTGCTGATCCTCGAACAGCAGGTTTCCCTGTCATCTGCCGCGGCCGCCTACCGCAGACTGGAGTCGGTTGGACAGGTCGACCCGAAGACAGTCGCCGCGATCGATGACGCCACCCTGCGGGCAGCGGGCATCACCCGACAGAAGACCCGATACCTGCGGGAGTTGTGTTCGGCGGTGATGGAGGGCCGGCTGCCGATCGGTCAGCTACCCGACCTTCCCGACCCCGACGTCCGTGACTTGCTGATCGCGGTGCCGGGCATCGGTCCGTGGACGGCGGACGTGTTCCTGCTCGCCTGTTTACAGCGACCCGACATCTGGCCGGTGGGGGACCGGGCCCTTCAGGTCGGTACCGCCGAGGCGCTCGACCTGGCCGACGTACCCGCACCGGACCGCTTGTGGGAGATCGGCGAACGGTGGCGGCCGCACCGGTCGGCGGCGGCCCGCATCATCTGGCACGGCTACCTGCACACTCGCGGTCGACTGGCAGAAGGACCGTGATCCGACGCGGAGTCGGCTGGGTCCGTATGCTTCCCTGTCGTTGTGACTGACCAGAACACATCTCCAGGACTGACCATCACCTGCCACGGCTGTCGGGGTTCGGTCCCTGTCAGCGGACCCAAGTTCCATCGGTACGGCGGCGGCACCACCTGCCTGGAGATCGCCCTGTCCGACGACCATCGGGTGCTGATCGACGCCGGTACCGGCGCTCTCGCCATCCACGACACCCTTCCGGTGGGCACACCGCTCCGCTTCGACATCCTGGTCACCCACCTGCACTGGGATCACACCTTCGCCCTTCCGTTCTTCCGCCCGTTCTACGACGCGGCTAACCGGTTCGACTTCTGGGGTCATCACGTGGCTGGGATGTCGATGGACGATGCCCTCGATATCGTCATGCGTCCTCCTTGGTTCCCGGTGAACTTCCGGTCGACCCCTGCCCAAAAGCGGTTCCACCACGTCGACGATCAGCCGTTCGAGATCGAAGACCTGAAGATCACCCCGGCTCGGCTGCACCATCCAGACGGTGTCACCGCCTACCGCCTCGAGCGGGGCGACATCGCCGTGGCGATCGCCACCGACGTCGAGCACGGCGAACCGGACTCGGACCGAAAGCTGCGTGACATCGCTCGGGATGTCGATGTTCTCATCTACGACGCCCAGTATCTGCCTGACGAATACGAGTCGACGAAAGTCGGCTGGGGTCACTCCACGTGGGCAGAAGCGGTGGCGCTGGCCAAAGAGTGCAACGTGAAGAGGCTGGTGCTCACCAGCCACGACCCAACCCGTTCCGACGACGACATCGACAAGATCCTGGCCATGGCCCGCGCCGAGTTCCCCGACACCGAGGCCTTCTACGAAGGCATGGTCCTCGAGGTGAGGTGACCTCCCGGTCCTCACTCGAGCGGTTCGTACCCCGTGTCGCATCCGAGTGGGACCTCGAAGCGCAAGGGGCGCTACACCGTGTGATCGACGGCACGCTGTGCTTCGTCGACATCTCCGGTTTCACCAACCTCTCCGAGAAGCTCGCCAGACGCGGACGGATCGGGGCGGAAGAACTCACCGACGTACTCGACCGAGTGTTCGGCGAGATGCTGCGGCTCGCCTACGACCGGGGTGGCAGCCTCCTCAAGTTCGGCGGCGACGCCCTTTTGTTGATGTTCGAGGGGCCGGACCATCCGCTGCAGGGGGCCTCGGCCGCGGTGGAGATGCGGGCGGCGCTGCGCGAAGCCACCAAGATCCCTACATCCGTGGGTCGCATCGCCCTGCGCATGTCGGTGGGGTTGCACACCGGTGAGATCGACTTCTACCGGGTGGGCGGATCCCATCACGAGCTGGTCATTACCGGAGCGGTAGCGACCACCACCACGGAGATGGAAGCCGCCGCCGACGCCAACGAGATCCTCATCAGCCCGGCTCTAGCGGCGGCCCTCCCCGCGGCGGCCGCGAGCGAGGACAAGGGCCCCGGTGTCCTGTTGCGGTGGCGGAAGGCGCCGGTGGATCCGGTCGGTCCGCAATATCGCATCGACGTGGGCACAGACGTCATCGAACGCTGCGTCCCCACCGTCCTGCGGGCCAACCTCATGCATGGGATCGCCGAGCCCGAGCATCGGGTGGCGACCGTGGCGTTCGTGAAGTTCAAGGGCATCGCCGACGCCATGACCGCCGGCGGTCCCGCCCGGGTGGCGGCTGGACTCGACGAGTTGGTCCGGGCCATCCAGGACGCTTGTGATGCCGAGGGGGTGACCTTCCTCGCCACCGACATCGACGCCGATGGTGGAAAGATCATCCTCACGACGGGTGCGCCGGTGACCCAGGAGGACGACGAGGGGCGCATCCTGCGGACAGTTCGCAGAGTCGCCGACGCGGGCACCTCCCTACCGCTGCGGATCGGGGTCAACCGGGGTCATGTCTTCGCCGGCGAGATCGGCACCGCATTCCGAAGCACCTACACGGTGATGGGAGACACCGTGAACCTGGCCGCACGGCTGATGGCCGCCGCCCCCGCCGGCGGCGTGTACGTGTCGCCGACGGTTCTCGACCGGTCACGGACCTTGTTCGAAGCCACCCCGCTGGAACCGTTCCGGGTGAAAGGAAAGGCCGAACCGGTCCAGGCGTACGCCTTGGGCGCCGAACGCGGCACTCGGACGACCGAACCGGGAGGCGGGTTGCCGTTCCGTGGCCGGGATGCAGAAACCGAGCGGATCCGGGCGGCGATCACCGGTCTCGATACCGGGTCGACCACCCTGACGGTGGTGGGCGAGACCGGCATGGGCAAGAGCCGTCTGATCGAGGAAGCCACCCAAGACTCGGACACGCCGGTCTTCCGCATCCAGGGTGAGGCAACCGGCGCCGACAACCCCTACTGGGCGACCCGGGATCCGCTGCGCAACTTGTTGGGGATCGAGCGTCGCAGTCAGGCCGAGATGGCGGCTCGGTTGAGAGACGAGGTGACTCGCCGAGCACCGGATCTGTTGCCGCTCCTCCCCCTGTTGGGTGACGTCACCCACATCGACATCGAAGAGACCCCGGAAACGGCCGCCATCGACCCTCGCTTCCGCCCAGACCGAACGGCGACTGCCCTTGCGGTGCTGTTGCGATCGGTGTTTCCCGGGCCGTTGGTGATCGTGGTCGAGGATCGCCATTGGCTGGACGACGCCACCCTCGGACTGCTGGAGCGTCTCCCCACCGAGCTCGCAGGTCTGCTGGTGCTTTCCACTACCCGGCCCCCGGCGCCGCCGGACGTCGAGGTCATCACCCTCGAGTCACTCGACGTCGAAGCGGCGCGGGCAATCGCTATCGCCGCCACCGACGCCACCCCCCTCCGCCCGCACGAGTTGGAAGCGGTGGTCACGCGGGCGGGAGGTAATCCACTGTTCTTGGAGGAGATTCTGCGGCTCATCAAGGAGACCGGTTCGACCGAGACGCTGCCCGAGTCGCTGGACGCCGTGGTCGGTGCCGAAATCGACACCCTCCCTCCCCTCGCTCGTCGCCTGCTGCGCTATTCGTCCGTGCTGGGCCGGACCTTTCGACGGGTGGTGCTCGACGAACTCATCGCTCCCGAAGATGTCGTCCTCGACGACGCCACCCGGGAGGCCCTGGCCCGGTTCCTCGACCCGGAGGGGACCGAACGTCTCCGCTTCCGGCATGCGGTCATGCTGGACGCCGCCTACGAGGGGTTGTCGTACCACAAGCGGAGGGAGCTGCACGCCTGGGCCGGGCAGGTGATCGAACGTCTCGCCGGCCAGGACACACATGCCGTCGCCGAGTTCTTGGCGTTGCACTACGCCAGGGCGGGAGAGCATGGGGCTGCGTGGAAGTACGGGGTGATCGCCGGGGACAAGGCCCGCCACGCCTACGCCAACGTCGAAGCCGCCGGTCACTATCGCAGGGCGTTGGAGGCAACTCGTCGAGCCGGAGTCGCCACCCACCAGGAACGGGCGCGGGTGTGGGG
>JBKHXZ010000311.1:0-2399 GCA_046565785.1 Acidimicrobiia bacterium | reverse complement strand
CAATGCCGTCCGACCTGACGCAGTGCGGTTCGCTCCACCGCTCACCGTGAGTGCCGACGAGATCGACGAGGCGCTGTCTCGGTTCGCACGGGCGATGCAGTGACGGCCACCGTTACGATCCTCCAGGACGGCTCGGGACGACCGTCGGTCCGCTCGACCGTCACGCTCGTTCGTGACGGTGACGCCGTCATCGTTATCGACCCGGGGATGGCGCCTTCCCAACGGGCGATCCTCGATCCGCTGTCGGCCGCGGGCTTCGACCCTGTGGACGTGACCGACGTGATCATCAGCCACCACCATCCGGATCACACCGTCAACGTAGGACTGTTCGGTGACGCCCGAGTCCACGATCATTGGGCGATCTACCACCACGACACGTGGACGTCGCGACCGGCGGAAGGCTTCGCGGTGTCGCCGTCTGTCACCCTGTGGGAAACCCCCGGGCACACCCCGCAAGACATCACCACGGTGATCCGTACGCCCGCCGGGGCGGTCTGTGCCACCCACCTGTGGTGGTACGAGGCGGGACCGGTGGAGGATCCGTTGGCGGTCGACCCTGGGCGGATCCACGAGGGCCGCTCCCGCGTGCTGGAAGTGGCCACCCTCATCGTTCCGGGGCACGGGCCGGCGTTTGCTGCGGGTGGAGCAACGCCCCGCTAACCGGGGAGTTGTTGACCGGACCGGGATTGGCGACTGCCACGGTGGGCGCCAGTTCACCGGTCTCGTACCCGCCGTCGTGGACACCACCGCAGAGCGACGTCTTGGGTGAGTCTGTCCATGGTCGACAGGCGAGGAACATCAGCCGTCTTCGCCGTGGCCGGTCTCATCGCTGCGACTTCGGGGGTAGTTTCGGAGCGGTGAGCATCCAGGTTCCCACCGCCTCGGATTCACCCCCCACCACCCAGCAGCGCAGGAAGCGAGGGGGAAAGTGGTGGCTGGGGGTCATCGTCGGGGTGGCGGTGGCGGCGTCGATCGTGGGAGAGCGAACGCCTTCGACCCAGCCGACCGTCGACGCGCTCGATCCGCCCAGCGTCGACTTCGTTGTGCCCGCCACCCCGCAAGTCGTGCCGTACGCCCTCCCGGTGGAGACCTTCTTCCCCGGCGACGGCTCGTTCACCACCATCAGCTCGTCGATCCACGGACGGGTGGCGGCCGGCCAGCGGACCGATACGGCGGGAGCCTTCGTCTACACCGCCGATCCGGGCGGTGAACGATGGGAACGACAGGACATCGACGTGGGTGAACGGGCGTGGATCGGGACATCGGCGGCATGGACGGACGGGTTCGTGGTTGGTGGGGCGATCGTCGGTCCGGGAATGGGGAGTTCGGTTCCCACCCTGTGGTACGGCGTCCCCGACGGGGACTTCGGTGTCCTCGAGCACCCGTTTGCCGGGCCAGGACGGGTCGACCGGCTGCGGGTGGTCCTCGGTGACATGTATCTGGTCGGTCAGGGCGCTGCTCCGTTCTCCGACTCCGACGACACCGGGGACGCCCGCTTCGGGAGGCTCTTGACGGGACGTCCCGGGTCCTGGACCGACATCACCCCGTCGGGGTTCAGCGTCCTGGTGACCGACGTGTTCGGCTCCTCCGACGGGATCGTGGCGGTGGGAGGTGATTCCGACGGCGCAGTCGTCTGGTGGCGGGCCGATCCACGGGCGGATTGGACGTCGTTTCGGTTGGGCGAGGGAACCGCCACCGGTCTGGTCCGTGTCGAGGATGGGCGCCTGGTAGTGGCGGTTGCCCGCACGACTCCCGAAGGTGAGCGGGCCACCCAGTTGTTCGTCGGTGACCATCCGCGCACGCTGGTCGCCAATCCCAGCACGGTCGGGGCGAGGATCGACTGGTTGCAGGCGGTTCCCGACGGAGTGATCGGCGGGGATGCGTCGACGGAGGGAGCGGGATGGGTCTACCGGTTTGGCGACGGGTGGAGCCGGATCTCGCTCGGCGACGGGACTGACCTCGACCGACACGTACGAGCTGCCGAGACGGCACGCGGCGTTGTCCTGGTGGGATCGGCGGCCGGCCAGCCGGTCATGTGGACGATGCCGCCCGGTGCCCCCTCGCTGGCGGCGGAGGCGATCGACACCGGCTGGCAGCCGGTGTCGGTCCTGCCGGGCGACTCGACCACGGTGCTCGACGTCGGGTCGTACCTCTTCGCATTCGAGAATTCCCTCGATGTCGGGACGGTGTGGGTGGCGGCAGAAGACGGAGCGTGGAGGGCGACCGAGACGGTTCCCGGCTTCGGAGTGGCAGGCGCGACACAGCATGCCGACGGTTGGGTGCTGTTTGGCGAGACCGGATACGCCGGGGTCGTCTACGAGGGAGGTTCGGAAACCTCGTTGACGGTGATCCCCGGACTGTCGGTCCGCTACGCCGCCAAGGCGGACGATCGCCTGATC
>JBKHXZ010000310.1:0-2000 GCA_046565785.1 Acidimicrobiia bacterium | reverse complement strand
ACACCCGGGAGCGGGGCTGTCGGAGGCGCACAGCTCCTCCCAGGAGTCTTCCGGCTCGAAGACCAGGCGGTCTTCGTAGAAGCGCTGCTCTCGTTCGAGCCGTCTTCCGACGTTGGTGGAGACGGTGGCGGCCAGCACCGCCACCAGATCGTCCTTGTCGAGCTCCTCCAACGTCACCTCGGCAGGGTCGAAGCCGGCCGCGGCCACCACGTCCTCCGGTTCTTGTTCATTGATCACCGCCACGAGCCCGAAGGCTTCGTTGGTGATGGTGTAGAGGAGCGTGGCGAGGGCAACAACGGCGACGACGAGCACCATCAAGAACACTGCGGAGGAGAACGTCGCCTTCCGGCGACGGGTGTGCAACTGGCTGAGAAACTCTTCGTCGTCCGGAAACTCGGTGCGTGGTGGAGGGGCGGTATCCACACTCATTCGTAGACCTCCCGGAACCGTTCCACAAAGCGCCGGCTGATCAGGTTGAGGACCAGGGTCATGACGAAGAGTGTGAGCCCGATGGCGAAGATCGAGTTGTAGTCGATCGAGTTGTACGAAAGGTCGCCACTGGAGATTCGGACGATGTGACCGGTCATCGCCTCCCCGGCCACAAACGGGTTGAGGATGTATCCGAACAGAGAATCCTCGCCGAACGTGAAGTTGCGGGGTGAGGCACCGGAGGCGATGGCCACCACCATGGTCTCACCCACGGCTCTGGACATGGCGATCACGAAGGCGGCCGTGATTCCGGACAGTGCCGCCGGCACCACGATCTTGAGCGACACCTCCAGCTTGGTGGCGCCCAGGCCGTATGCCGCCTGGCGCAGGTCGAGCGGTACCGCGTGCATCGCGTCTTCAGCCAGCGAGGAGATGAGCGGTGTGATGAGGATGCCGATGACGATGCCCGCCGACGCCGTGTTGAAGATCTCGACGGTCTGGACGCCGAAAATCGAACGCAGCAGCGGGGTCATGAAGGTGAGGGCGAAGTAGCCGTAGACAACCGTCGGGATGCCGGCCAACACCTCGAGCACCGGTTTCATCACTCCCCGCACCCGCGGCGAGGCGTACTCGGAGAGGTAGATGGCCGAAGCCAACCCCAAGGGTAGGGCCACCACCAGGGCGATGACACTGATGATGAGGGTGGCCAGAATCAGCGGGAAGATCCCGAATTCCAGAAGCTGTGGTTGCCAGCGGGTCGTGGTGAAGAACTCGACGAGGGAGACCTGAGGATCTCCGAAGAACAGCAAAGCCTCTTTGCCCAGCTCGTAGACGATGCCGATCGTCGTGAGGATCGAGAGCATTCCGCACAGGAACAGCGCACCCTGGATCAGGGCCTCGCCGGGTCGTGCCCGTTTACGTAGCGAGGTCGCTCGGGCATTCGCCACCACGCGGGGACTGTCAGTCGTCATGGGACAACCTCAAAGGAACGACCTGATGGTGACCCGGGATGTCCCGGGCCACCATCAGCCGATAGTCGCGTGAGCGACCTCGATTCACATTCCCATCGCTTCCAGGAGGCGGGCTGCCCCCTCGTTGATGATTTCCTGGGGTGCCTCGAAGTAGCCGACGTCCCCGATCACCCGATTGACGTTGTTCAGGTAGAACGCGATGAACTGCCCGACCTGCGGCTTTTCTTCGATGATGCTGGCGGCACTGTAGATGAACAGCGGTCGGGCCAGCGGGTAGGTGTTGGCGTTCATCGCGTCGGTGCTGGGCTCGACCCCTTCGATGGCGATCGCTCGGAGCACGTCGTCGTTCTCGATGTAGTAGGCGAAGCCGAAGTAGCTGATGGCGCACGGGCTGGAGAGGTCACCTTCGGTGCAACCGTCGCCGGATACTCCCTGGACGAGCACATTGTCGTCCTCGGAGAGCTGGGGATCGCCGGCCAGGATCGGACCTTCGTCCTCGTCGAAGACCTCTTCGACGAAGTAGTCGAAGGTGCCCGAGTCGGTTCCGGGTGAGAAACGAGCGATCGGATGGGCCGGGAAATCGGGGTTCACGTCCGCCCA
>JBKHXZ010000309.1:0-8366 GCA_046565785.1 Acidimicrobiia bacterium | reverse complement strand
ATACCGAGATTCGCCAGAACGGCCTTCGCCACCTCCGGCGCCTCACCGGTCACATTCCCATCCTCGTCCTCGTACCCGTACGGCACCTCATTCGCAATACCGATCCGAACCGTCCCCGACTCCTGCAGTCGGCTGAGCAGGTCACCGCTGGCAGTGGTGTCGGTGTCTCCGCCTGTCGTGGTAGTGGACTCTCCGGCGTCGCCGCCGCCGCAGGCGGCGATCACCAGCGCCAAGAGCGCCAGAAGCCACGCCGTGCGTGATCTGTGTGTGGGTCTCATCGGATGTTCCTCCGGTGTGTCGTGTACTGGCTGGTCCGTTTCAGGACGCAGCCGATGCGACCCGACGACGTCGCCGGACGACTCGAATATCGAAGCCGGCCGTACGAAGCGAATCCCCGTGCCGCAGCCCGTACCATAGAGATTGTCCACGGGCTGTGTCCACTATGTGTACGATTTGTATCCAATTTTCTGGAAGCGATGATGGTCTTCTACACGACCGTCCAAGGCAGGGTGCATGACCATGGCGACGTCCCCCGAGTGGGACCGACCGACCAAGACCCAGATCCACCGGGAACTCAGAGAGCGGATCATCCTGCTCGACCTACCCCCCGGTACCCGTCTTCGAGAAGAACACCTCGCCGCCGAGTTCGGAGTGAGCCGCACGCCCATCCGCCAGGTACTCGACCACCTGGACTACGAAGGCCTCGTCGAGAGCACCGAGGGTGCCGGAGCCCGAGTGTCGGCGATCGATTTCAAACAGCTCCGAGACGTCTGGGCGGTGCGGCTCAAGATCGGCGAACTGGTCAGCGACTTCGTACGCCTCCCCGCCTCCGAGGCGGCGATCGCCGCGGTTCGGGCCATCCGCCCCGATCTCGCCGCCGTTCGCAAGTCTCGCTCGGTACGCGACCTGGGAGCGGCCTACAACCGCTTCCACGAGGCGATGCTGTCCATCGTCGACAACCAAGCACTCACCCGCATCCACGATCTGCTGTACGTGCAGACCGCCCGGATGTGGATGCAGTTCCTCCCGGAAATGGATCTCGACAACGAGATCGACATCATGGCCGAAGAGGTCGAACAGACCCTCGAAGCGCTCGAGGGTGAATCAGGAAAGAAGCTGGCCGAGGTGCGCACCGATCACATGCGGAGGCTCCTCGGACGGTTCAACGACCACGTCACGAGGATGCCGTTCTGATGACCGATCGCACCGCAACCGTCGCCGTCTGGGGCGGAGAAGAAGGGCCCCGATTCGAACGGGCCACCCAAGTACCCGTCGTCCACAGCGTGTCCTTCGGATACGACGACTTCGACACCTGGTACGACGTCGCCCAAGGCGACACCCCGGGACACATCTACGGGCGCAACACCAATCCGACGGTGGCGGTGTTCGAAGAGAAGCTGCGCCTGCTCGAAGGCGCCGAAGCGGCCACGTCGGCATCGACCGGCATGGCGATCATCTCCAACACCCTCCACACCCTGTGCAAACCCGGATCGCGGGTCGTGAGTGTCAAGGACACCTATGGCGGAACCTCGAAGATCTTCACCGATTTCCTGCCACGCTGGGACGTCGATGTGGACCTGCAGGACACCACCGACTTCGACGCCATCGAAGCCGCCGTCGCTCGGGGCTGCGACGTGCTGTATCTGGAGACGCCCACCAATCCGACGCTCAAGGTCATCGACCTCGAACGACTGATCGCCGCCGGACATGCAACCGGAGCCACGGTGGTCGTCGACAACACGTTTGCCACCCCGGTCAACCAGAACCCGATCGCCCTCGGCGCCGACCTGGTGGTGCACAGCGCCACCAAGTTCCTCGGCGGCCACGCAGATGCGTTGGGAGGGGTCGTCGCCGGGTCCGAGAGCCTGGTGCGCCGGATCTACCACTATCGGGAGATCAACGGAGCAACCCTGCATCCGATGGCCGCCTATCTGCTACTTCGAGGGATGAAGACCCTGCACCTGCGAGTCGAACGCCAAGCACAGAACGCCCAGCAGATCGCCGAATGGCTGCAAGCCCATCCCAAGGTGCCAGTCGTCAACTATCCGGGCCTGGCTTCGCATCCGCAGCACGAGATCGCCCGGCGGCAGATGCGCGGATTCGGAGGAATGCTCTCGTTCGGGATCGACGGGGGGCTCGACGCCGTCAAGAGATTCTTCCCCAGGCTCCGCCTGGCGAACGCGGCCGCCAATCTCGGGTCGGTCGAGACCATCGTCGGGCCACCGGCAACCACCAGTCACGTCGAATGCAGCCCGGAGGAACGAGCCGCCCTCGGCATTCCGGAAGGGCTGGTGCGGTATTCGACGGGAATCGAGGATGTCGCCGACCTGATCGAAGATCTCGACCAGGCGCTCGCCTCGATCTGATCGACATGGGGTCGATCCGGGTCCTCGTCGAATCGGAACTGCGCACCGTCGTCGGCCTGGACGCCGAGGCGCTCGCAGTCGTCGAGTCGGTCTATCCGCTCATCACTTCCGGGGAAGCGCGAATGCCACCGATCATGCGGATCGACGTCCCCGACCACAACGGAGAGATCGACGTCAAGTCCGCCTACCTGCCCGGACATCCCGGGATCGCCGTGAAGATGTCGACCGGCTTCTTCGACAACCCGTCGAAGGGACTCCCCAGCCTGGGGGGTTTGATGGTGGTCTTCGACACCGAGACCGGCAACCCGCGAGCCGCACTGTTCGACAACGGCTATCTCACCGACATCCGCACCGGCCTGGCCGGCGCGGTCGCCGCCCGCCACCTCGCCAACCCTGACGCCTCCACCGTGGCGATCATCGGCGCCGGAGTGCAGGCACGGATGCAGTTGGCGGCGCTCGGACTGGTGCGCCCGGTGCGCGAGGCACGCATCTGGGCAAGAAACCAGGACAAGGCGCGTGACTTCGCCCGGTCGGTCGAACAGGACATGGCTGTCTCGGTTCACACCGACGTCTCCGAGACCTGTGCGGAAGCGGACATCGTGGTGACCACCACCCCGTCCACCCGACCACTGCTGACGCGGTCACACCTTCGACCCGGCACCCACGTCACCGCCGTCGGCTCCGACGCGGAACACAAACAGGAACTCGATGTCGATCTGGTCTCGGGAGCAGACCTCTTCGTGTGCGATTCGATCCCGCAGAGCAGCCGACTGGGCGAACTCCGCGCCGCCAGGGAGGCGGGACACCGGGTGGAACCGGTCGAACTGGGAGCCGTGATCGACGGTCGCGCCGGCCGCAGACACGCCCACGACATCACCGTGTGCGACCTGACGGGCACCGGTGCCCAGGACACCGCGATCGCCGGCTTGGCGGTCGAACGGGCGGACGCCGCGGGGTTGGGAACCTCCATTGCAACCTGAACCCACCCCCGCCGGGATCCGCGCCGCCATCGAACGCATCGCGGACCTGACCGTGCGGACTCCGATCGTGGATGCGGTCGGCCTGGGCGAGGGGGTCGGGCTCAAGCTGGAATCACTCCAACCGACCGGGTCGTTCAAGGTGCGGGGGGCCGCCAACCGCATCCTGACCCTCGACGCGGACGAAAGGCGACGCGGCGTGGTCACGGCCTCCACCGGCAACCACGGTCGAGCGGTCGCCCACATCGCCGCCACCCTCGGCATCCCAGCGGCGGTGTGTATCTCCCGAGGCGTGCCTCCAGGCAAGGTGGCAGCACTCCGAGCCTTGGGCTGCGAGGTCGTCATCGACGGCGACTCCCAGGACCACGCCATGGAAAACGCCCTGACCCTGGTGGCCGAACGGGGGATGACCCTCGTCCATCCGTTCGACGATCCGTCCGTGATCTGTGGCCAAGGCACCATCGGAGTCGAGATCCTCGAACAGCGGCCCGGCACAGACACCGTGATCGTCCCGCTCTCCGGCGGAGGTTTGGCGGCGGGAATCCTCCTAGCAGTGAAAGCCGCCAACCCTGCGACGCGGGTCGTCGGTGTCTCGATGGAGCGGGCGGCGGTGATGGCGGCCAGTCTCGAGGCCGGACGACCGATCGAGATGCCGGAACGTCCCACGTTGGCGGACAGCCTGCAGGGGGGCATCGGTCTCGACAACGCCCACACGTTCCGGATCGTGGCCGAGTTGATGGACGAGGTCGTGTTGTTGAGCGAGTCCGAGATCTGGGCAGGCATGCGCCACGCCCTCGCCGCACAGCGGCTCGTCCTGGAAGGTGGGGCTGCAGTCGGCATCGGAGCGCTGCTCGCCGGCAAGGTGGAGTCGAACGGCGAGGTGGTCGTGGTGTGCACCGGGGCAAACATCGAGCACCGGCATCTGCGGGACCTGGTCGAGGAGCTGGATGTCACGTCTCCGGCCGCGCATCGGCGACACTGAACAACCATGAACTCGACATTCGTGATCGCCATCGCCCTCGTCGGTGGCGTGGCCATCGCCGTCCAGGCGCAATTCGCCGGCGTGCTCGACAGCCGGATGGGAGCACTCGACGCCGTCGCCGTCAGCTTCGTCTCAGCCGGAGTCGTGATGGCCGCGATTCGGCTGGCCAGCGGAAACCTCGACCCGACCGTGTGGCGCGGAGCACCATGGTGGGCATACCTGGTCGGTGTGCTCGCCTTGGTCATCGTCGGCTCGATCGGCTTCGCCACGGTCCGGATCGGGCTGGTCCCCACGCTGGCCACGGTGACGGTCGCCCAATTCAGTACGGGTGCCCTGATCGCTCACTTCGGATGGTTCGACGGGGCGCGCGACCCGATCGACCTCCAGACCGTGGCCGGCCTGGTGTTGCTGTGCGTGGGCGGCTGGCTGGTGATTCGCTAGCCGGCGATCAACGCCATCGCCCCGATCGCCATCGCCAGTCCCATCCATTGCATCCGCCGGACGGGCTCGCGCAACAAGATCGCCGACAGCAGCACCGTCACCGCCGGATAGAGCGACGACACCACCGCCCCCTCCCCCAGCGGTCCCTGCTGCAGGGCGAGGAGGATGAAGACGTTGGCAGCCATGTCGCCCAGACCGACGGCGCCGATCAACCCCCACACCGAACCGGCCAACGGTTCGGATCGCTTCCTCCCCCGTACCAGCACGAGAACCGCCACCGAGGCGGCACGGGCGGGCAGGAGCGGCCACAGTCCGGCGCTCTCCGGAATCTGGGACAAGAAGACGAAGAAGGATCCGAAGCCCACTCCGGCGACCACCCCCAAGGTGAAGCCGGACGCTTCGCCCAGCTTGCCGCCGCTGACGAGCCACACTGCCGCTGCCGCCAGAACGAACCCAGCGAGTGTCACCGCCGATGGGCGCTCACCCATGACGAAACCGGCCATCGCCGGCACCACGCCAGACAGCACCCCCGACATCGGGGCGACGACCGCCGCCCGTCCGGTGGACAGGCCCTTGTACAGCGAAACCAATCCGAGCGCCCCGGCCAGTCCCGCTGCCATCCCCCACCCAACGTCGGTCGCGGCAAGGCCTCCGCCGAAGATCGGAGCAGCGATCGAAACCAACCCAAGACCCATCACCTGGGACCAGAGCACGACCCGGGTGGCGTCGGCCCGACGAGTGGCGACCCCACCGTAGAAATCGGAGGCCCCGTAGGTGACGGCGGCCAAGGCTGCGTAGACGAGCGGGGTCATGGCTGCGGCAGGCTACAACCGACGGGTGGGACCGGATTCAGCGCACCGGGTCGATGCGATACAGGGCGGCAGGCGTGAGGACGTACACGTCGCCGTGATGATCCACACCGAAGGACACCACCCTGCCCGGCACTCCCACATCCCCGGTCCAGTCCACCACCTCGGGCGGGACCGAACCGTCGTAGACGAAGCTGCGCAGCCAGCCACCGCAATAGTCGGAGAAGAGGTAATGGCCGCCGAGTTCGGGGATCCGCCCGCCCCGATAGACCACGCCGCCGGTCACCGAGCAGGCTCCCCCGTCGCCGTGCGGGTATTCCAATACGGGAAGAGTGAGACCGGAGGTGTCACAGCCGCTGGCGGGCGAGAAGCAGTGCAGCCCTTCGGTGATCGGCCAGCCGAAGTTGTAGCCGTCGGCACCGATGTCGACGACGTCGATCTCCTCGAACGCGTTCTGACCGACGTCGGCGATGTACATCCGGGCACCGTCGATCCAGAACCGATACGGGTTGCGCAGCCCGTAGGACCACAGCTCGGCGTCACCGGAGTCGGGATCGATCCGGACGATCCCGCCGAGCAAGGTGTCGGTGTTCTGAGCGTGTCCGAAACGATCGTTGGCTCCTCCCCCGTCGCCGAGCCCCAGGTACAGCAGCCCGTCGGGTCCGAATTGGAGCATGCCGCCGTTGTGGTTCGACGCCGGCTGGCGAACCCGAAGGAGGATCCGTTCGGTGCCCGTTTCGGCGTCGATCGCCGACACGGTGGTGGTGCCCGCCGGATCGGAGTAGTGGACGTAGAGCGTCGAATCACCGTCGGTGTCGAAGCCGAGCAATCCACGTTCTCCGTCGGTCGACACTGCGAGATCGACGATCGGCTGGGAATCGACCAGCGCCCCGTCGAAACGGTGGATCCGGCCATCCCGGAATCCGATCAGGGAGGTGTCTTCGGTCCACGGCATCACGAGCATCGGGAAGTCGAGTCCGTCGGACACCACGGTGTAGGTGAGTCCGGCGAGCGGTGGAAGAGTCGTCGACGATGGCGCCGCAGTGCTCGAGGTGCTCGTGGTGCTCGTGGTGGTAGAGGCGGTCGAAGTGGTCGTCGATTCGGTCACCGAGGTTGGAGCGGCGGGTTGGTCGGTCACCGACGGTGCGACACCTTCGGCGGTGCAGGCGGCGAGAACGACGAGCAGAAAGATCGGCCAACGCATACCCCGAACGGTACGAACGGTCGGGAGATACCCGAACCCACCCTCCCCCTCCACGCCGGACCGTGAGCTGGCGGCGCCCGTCCTTGGCCGGTCTAGCCCAGGGTCGAGGGACGTCAGGTGATCGGGTCGCGGACCGACTCGTGGCGATAGCACCATGCCCAGGTCTCACCCGGTTCCTTGGACCGGACCACGGGGTGACCGGTCTGGCGCCAGTGTCCCGAGGCGTGGCGGTTCGGAGACGAATCACAACAGTGCGTCAGCCCACACGTCGTGCAGTAGCGCAAGTGCACCCACCGCCCGCCGATGCGCTCACACTCCACACACCCGCCGGGTGGCATCGGCTCGTTCGACACGGATTCGAGATCGTCGCACCATTCCACCTGCGTCTCCTTCCAGACGGGTTCCACCGATGCGTTGCGGCCACATCGAACGGGACTGCGGCCAGGAGAAAGTGTACGAGGGGCGACACCGCGGAGGCCGTTCGGGAAACACCGCTCCACCGCCGTCACCGGACCTCGCCCGCCCGGTAGTGTCGCCGGCGATGAAGAACGACCGCCGCACCATCTTCGGGTGGGCGATGTACGACTGGGCGAACTCCGCCTACTCCACCGTCATAGCCGGGGCGATCCTTCCCGCCTTCTTCGTGAGCGATGTCGTAGGTGAAGAAGGGTGGAATGGGCGTTCGGGGCAATCTCTGTTCACACTCACCTTGGCCCTGGGCACCCTGTTGCTCTTCCTAGCGATGCCGGTGCTGGGGGCGGTGGCCGACTTCACGGCGTCGAAACGCCGGTTCCTCCGAGCTTTCGCCTACGGCGGGTCGATGTTCACCGCCGCCCTGTTCCTCGCCACCAGCGGCAACGTGCTGGCCACCCTCGGGCTGTTCCTCGCAGCCCAGATCGGCTTCGTCGGTGCGAACGTGTTCTACGACGGGTTCCTCCCCGACATCACCACCTCCGACACGATCGACCGGGTGAGTTCGCGGGGATTCGCCATCGGCTACGTCGGCGGCGGGCTGTGGCTGGGCGTCGTCATCGCCCTCATCCAATTCATGCCGGACGGCGCCCTCGCCGCGCGGATCGGCATCGGCGCCACCGGACTGTGGTGGGCAGGTTTCACTCGCTTCGCCCTCAACCGGCTGCACGAGACCGGTGCCCGATCCGAGCTGCCCGACACCGTCGAAGTGCCCCGATCCTGGGTTCGGGGAGTCCGTCTGCTCACCGTCGGCATCGCCGGAGGAGTCGCCTCCCTGCTCTTCCTGCTCATCACGGGTGCCGGTGAGGGACTGTTCAACACCGTCCTGTTGGCATGGATGGCATCGTTGATCTACGCCACCTACCGAATCGCCACCCGTCGCTCCGCCCAGATGGTGGCGTTGCGTGGGAATCTCACCCGCCTGGCCGGGATCGGGTTCGGCCGGATGTTCGACACGGCCGCACGCCTCCGTCACTTCCCCCAGCTCTTGTTGTTCGTCGTCGCCTACATGCTCTACAACGACGGCGTCCAGACCACCATCAACGTCTCCGCCGCCTACGCCGCCGGCACGCTGCAACTTGACATCACGGTCATCGCTGGGACCTTCTTGGTCGT
>JBKHXZ010000308.1:0-3404 GCA_046565785.1 Acidimicrobiia bacterium | reverse complement strand
CAGGGCGTCGTTGAGCCAAGCAACGATCGCATCGCCCAATTCGTCCCCGTCAACCTCCACCTCAGCAGCCAGTTCGCCAGCCACTGCCCCCGCCCCCGCAGCCAGGTCGAGGTGCTGGCCGGCCGCTGCCCGCCGTTGGAGTTCGGCGCCGATCATGCGGAACACCCGGTCGGACTGTTCGTCGTTCCACTCCCAGGGGTCGGCCGACATGGGTTCAGACATCAGGAATCTCCTTCCTCGACGGGGACGGTGGGGCGATTTCGCGCAGGGCCTCCACCGCCTGTTCCAGTTCGAACACGATCGGGTTGTCGAGTCGGCGACGGACCACATCGAGGACGGCTGTGTAGTACCAGCGGTGGTCGGCGTCGGGGTTGAACCGGGCCCACAGCGCGTCGCCCACCGCCGCATGGTCCCGGAGCATCGCCCGGGCGTTGTTCAGCTTGTCCGCGGCGGTGACCAACACGGCGGCATGCTCGGCGGTCTCCAAATGCTCGACGTACCGCTCTTTGCGTTCCCGCCACGGTGGTTTGGGTTGGGTTTCGGAGTCCGAACAGGCCTGGACGATCGAAGCCACCTCGTCCCCGAACCGCGCCCGGATCTCGTCGACGGTCACTTCGGTGTCCTCGACCGCATCGTGTAGCACGGCGGCGATCGCCTGGGCGGTGGTCCCTCCCGAGTCGATCACCGTGGCCATCACCCCCAGCACATGCCCAAGATACGACGGGCCGGGTGGCTCGCCCTCCTGCGTCTTGCGCGGTTGGCCGGCATGCAGTTCCCAGGCGAAGTCGATCGCCTCCCGCACCGCCGGATGGGTCATGTCGTCGGATCCGGGGTCGGGTAGGCGGCCGCTCGAACCCGAGCCTGACGTCGTGGACATCGACCCTCCTCTGTCTCTGTCAGAAACGTACCGGTCGAATGTGACACAAACGACCAGACCCTCGACGGTGCAGTCGTGCCAGGGGTGATATCACGACGCCTCACCGCTCAGCTGCGTAGTCCTGCCACCGGACATCGCGAGGAGATGCCGGCGTCTCGTCGCCGTCGACCGGCGTTTGACCGCTACAGACCGGTGGGCCAGGTCTCGACTGTCAGCTCGGGCATCGGGAAGTGCCGTGGGTTGCCGGTCGCCAGGCTGGCGCCGAGACCGACGGCGGATGCGGCGATCAGGCAGTCGGCCTGGTGGAGCGTCACCCCCGTCTCGGCATATCGACGTCGCCACCGGCCGGCCCTCTCGCCTTCGGAAAGACCCAACGGTGCCACTCGCAACGCCCGCAGCAGACGTCCGGCGACCTGTTCCTCATGGGCGAGGATTCCCCGCCAGATCTCTTCGACGGATAAGGCACAGATCCAGGGTTCGTCACCACGCCTGCGCAACGACCGGATCCGCTCGGCAGCCGGCCGACCTCGGAGTGCGTCGATGAGGACCGTGGAATCGAGCAGGATCCGCGCCATCGGCTAGCCGACTCGCCGTCCGTCGCTCTCCCGCTGCGCACGCACCCACGCCTCCGGGTCGTCGTCCCAGGCGTGTCCGGTGTCAGCAATGGAGCCCAGCGCCGATTCGATCTCGTCCCATCGTTGCTCGTCGTCCAGGGCGCGACGGATCAGTTGGGCGATGAACGCGCTCCGGCGGCGTTTGCCCGCTCGCCGATCAAGCTCGTCGACGAGTTCGCGATCGAGCGTAATGTGCAGACGCATGTGCTGAAGTTAGCACACTAGTGGTCGGCTGAAGTCGGCCAATCCCTGGGCGACGAGCTCGAGGCGGCAAGTGCTGGATGTTCCTCGACCACGAAGCGGAGACTTGTTGCCTACTATTTTCGGCACGTGCCTAGTATAGTTGGCATTATGAACTTGACGCATCCTCTCTTCTCACTCATCCCGAGCCTCGCCGGGCCCGTGCTCGAGGTGCTCGCCCACACCACCAGACCGCTGACCGGCCGCGAAGTGCAGCGTCTCCTCTCTCGAGACGCCAGCCAGCAAGGCGTCCAGAACGTCCTCGACGAGTTGGCCGCTCACGGACTCGTGATCCAGATGCCAGCCGGAACGTCGGTCCTGAACACCCTCAATCGAGACCATGTCCTGGCTCCGTTCATCCTCCGGATCGCCGGCCTGCGGGACGAGCTCCTCGCACACCTCACCGCCATCGTTGCCGACGAGGCTCCTTGGGCGACCAGGGCAATCCTCTTCGGCTCGCTGGCGAGGGGTGAAGCCGACGAGCACAGCGACATCGACCTGCTGCTCGTCCGAGACGAGACCATCCCGGACCACGACATTCCTCCCGAGGAAGACATCGCCACTCGGGTTCGTCGGCTCACGGGGAATCCCTGCAACATCGTGCACTACACCACCACCGAGTTCTCGGCCCTCCCCGACCGGGCGCCGGATCTGTACGCTGCGATCTCGGTTGAGGGCATCGACCTGCTGGCATCGACACAGAGCTGATGGCAAAGAGCACCTCCCGCACGCGGCGCTGTGATCGTCAGGACGCAGCGCAGCGGTACGCCCAAGCCAGAGCATTCGCAGCGGTGGCCGAACTGGATCCACTCTCCCCCGACGGCCCGACGAGGTCGGCGGCAGTCAGCAACTCGGTTCTGGCAGGCATCGCCGCAGCAGACGCGATCTGCTGCCGTCGGCTCGGACGTCACTCCATCGGCGACGACCACCAGCAAGCACTTGCCCTGCTGGAGGAAGCAGGTGACGTCGGAGCGAAGGCAAGGAGACATCTCGAGACCCTCCTGTCCATCAAGAACAAAGCTCAGTACGAGGGCGAAGACCCGACGGTCGCCGAGGCCAAGCGGGCCATTCGCGCGATGCGGTCGATGCTGGAGCTCGCGTCGAGCGCCTGAGGATTTCGTGGGGAGTCCCGACGTCGCAGACTCCCGGACGCAAACGCCCAGGTCAGAAGTCTGACGCTAACGACTCCCTGATAGACATAGATATGTCCAGGCTGGCACTTCGCCCACCTGTCGGTAGCTGACGTCGACCATGAACTTGTGCAAGGCGTCGAGGATCGGAACGGGAAAGTTGTGATCGAGCGGAATTTCCACCTACGCCGCCAGCTGGCGTTCCAGGTCGATCGCCTCCCGGATCCCTTCCATCGGCACTTCCGGGTACAGCCTGGCGACCTTGTCCACATCCCCGAATCGGTGGTAGAGCGACGTGATGGCGAGAGTGGTGATCCGCGAATGATCCAGATGGGGCTCGCCGGACACCTTCCCCGGGACGATACGAAGATGCGGTCGGGGGCGGATGAGGTCGGGTCCGTGACCTTCATCGGTGTCGAACGGCCCGAGCAGATCGAGAGCCTGTCCGATGACCCCCTCCCGGCGCGTCGTCTCGATCCTTTCCCCGACGTCGACATAGACCTTGCCGGTCAGGTCCACTTGCAACGGTGTACCCGAGCCTTC
>JBKHXZ010000307.1:0-2061 GCA_046565785.1 Acidimicrobiia bacterium | reverse complement strand
GTGGACGAACTGGTGGTGATGTCCGGGGGGACCGACGTCGTCGGTGACCTGCCTTCGGAGGAAGTGCAGGCGGCGATCGTCAGGACAGCTGCGACGCACGCGATGCGAGAGAGTGCGTGCATCGGATTGAGGGTACCGGGCGACTGTGGCGTCGTAGCCTTCCAACGTGGTCTCCGAACTCGAAGAGATCCTCGTCCGCATCGCCGCCGGGGCTCGGGTGGTGGCTGCGGCGTGGGTTGGCGTCCTCGTGGTGGTCGCCTATCTCGTCACACGCAGTGCCATGGAACGACCTTGGCTTCCGATTCTCACGGCGGCCATGGTTGCCGGATGGTCGATCGTGTCGGTGGGATGGGCTCGCCGTCAGCCCGTTCGGGTTACGTCGGCGCTTTCCATCGGTGTGGATCTGGCTCTCGGATCGGGAACGCTGATGGCGACGGCGATGACCGGGGCGGGCACCCTGACCTATGCCGGCGGTTTGCCGTTCATCGTCGTGGCGATCGCTGCCATCCGTGGCCGGCGGTGGGCGTGGGTGGCGGCGACGGCGATGACCGCAGTGACGCTGCTGGTTCGGCCGTGGGGGCTGGGAGAGGCGATCGGCTCGTTGGTGCTGTACACGGCGGGGGCGGCCACTTTCAACTGGGTGATCGGGACCCTGCGCACCTCCGACCGTCTGCGGAGGGTCGCCGAGGAGCGCCGGCGGACCGCCGAAGCGGCAGCCGCCCGCGCCGAAGAACGCATCGAAATTTCTCGTCATCTGCACGACTCGGTGTTGCAGACGCTGGCCCTCATCCAACGTCGATCCGACTCGCCGTCCGAGGTCACTGTGCTCGCTCGCCGGCAAGAACGGGAACTGCGCGACTGGCTGTTCGGCCAGACCCCTGAGGTGTCCAGCTTCGCCTCGGCGCTGCGAGCCGCGGCGGCCTCAGTTGAGGAACGGCATGCCATCCCGGTCGAAGTCGTCACCACCGGCGACGCTGAGATCGACGACGACCTCTCCGCGGTGATCGCTGCCGCCGGAGAAGCGATGACCAATGCCGCCCTCCATTCCGGTGCGGACCGAGTTTCGGTGTTCGGGGAAGTCACCGATGGCGGATGCGTGGTGTTCGTACGGGATCGGGGTACCGGGTTCGACCTGCAGGTCGTTCCTTCCGACCGGATGGGCGTCCGTCAGTCCATCGTCGGGCGAATGGAATCGCATGGGGGGACGGCCCGCATACGATCGGAGCCTGCATGGGGGACCGAGTGGAGATTGGAGGTCACCCGGTGATTCGCGTGTTCATCGTCGACGATCACGACCTGTTCAGGGCCGGGGTGCGGGCCGAACTCCCCGCCGACCTGGAAGTGGTCGGCGAGGCGTCCGAGGTGGATGCGGCGGTGGATTTGATCGTCGAGCGGCGACCCGATGTCGTGCTGTTGGACGTCCACCTGCCCGGCGGGGGAGGGGCGGCAGTGGTCCACGGGGTTCGCAAGCGGATCGACGACCAGGTGTTCCTGGCGTTGTCTGCATCCGATGCCGCCGAAGACGTGGTGTCCGTGGTGCGCGCCGGTGCCCGGGGGTACATCACCAAGACCGCCTCCACCGAGGAGGTGGCCAGCGCCATTCGTTCGGTGGCGGCGGGGGAGGCGGTGTTCTCGCCTCGCCTCGCCGGTTTCGTCCTCGATGCCTTCAGCTCGATGCCGGTCGGTCAGGTCGATCCGGAGTTCGACCTTCTCACCGACCGCGAGCGGGAGGTCCTGCGCCTGATCGCCCGGGGGTACACCTACCGGGAAACGGGAGAGGAACTGTTCATCTCGATCAAGACCGTCGAGACCCATGTCTCCAACGTCCTGCGCAAGCTCCAACTCTCCAACCGCAACGAACTCACCCGCTGGGCCGCCGAACGCCGACTGATCTGATGGTGCAGGGGGCGCGAGCCCCCTGGCACCCCCCAGCGCTCGCCTTCGGCATCGCCATCCCGGCAGGGGGGAGGCCTGTCCCCCCAACGTCGCTGACGCTCCTGGGGACAAACGACGGAAAGAACATCCTCAATTTTCTCTCCCCCCAGCGCAGCGTTGGGGGGA
>JBKHXZ010000306.1:0-2208 GCA_046565785.1 Acidimicrobiia bacterium | reverse complement strand
CCCCGGTGGAGACATGATGCGTCTGTCCATGACGGCCCGGACGGTGCGCAAACGTCCGGTGATCGTCATCGCCGATGTATCCGGATCGATGGAACAGTACGCCGAGATGCTGCTGTATTTCGCACATGCCGCTCGTGACCGGTTCGGGCGGCTCGAGGCGTTCGTGTTCTCCACCCGGTTGACCCGCATCACCCGAGAGTTGGGACGCCGCGATGCCGGGGCGGCGATCGCCGCCGTGTCGGATCATGTCACCGACTGGTCGGGCGGCACCCGCATCGGCGCCTCACTCCACACCTTCAACCGGGACTGGTCCCGTCGGGTGGGACGGGGAGGTCCGGTGGCGATCATCATCAGCGACGGTTGGGACCGCGGCGAACCGGAGCTGCTGGCCACGGAGATGGACCGACTCCACCGTTCGGTCCACCGCACGGTGTGGCTGAATCCGCTCGCCGGACGGGAAGGCTTCGCCCCGGAAACGAGGGGGATGCGAGCGGCGATGCCGTACATCGACGACTTCCTCGCCGCCGGCAATCTGGCCGATCTCAGAACCCTGGTGCAGCTCCTAGAGTCGGTGGGGACCACCTGAGGACCGCATGAGAGAAGCCATCGAGATTCGCGACCGCTGGGTCGGAGAGGGAAAGAAGGTCGCCGTTGCCACTGTCGCCAAGGTGAGTGGCTCAGCCCCTCGTCCGGTCGGATCGAAGTTCCTGGTGAGCTCGGCGGGCGACATGGAAGGGTCGGTGTCGGGTGGCTGCGTCGAGAACGACGTGTTCCTGCACGCCCAGCAGGTGCTCGAATCCGGCGAGACCAAGGTGGTGACCTACGGCATCGCCGACGACGACGCATTCGAGGTGGGCCTCGCCTGTGGTGGGAGCATCGCGGTCGTGATCGAGCCGTGGTGACCACAGTCCTCGATGCGATTCGGCGCCTGGTCGACGGGGAGCGTTTCGGCGCGAAAGTGACGGTCCTTTCCGGCCCTGCTCTCGGTACGAGTGCTGTTGTCGACCGTGACGAGGGGGTGATAGCCGGTGCAGTTCCCGAGGTCGACGTGATGGTTGCGGACACCAATGCCCTGATCGATCGGGAACAGTCGGCCACGCTTCGATACACAGACGGCACTGAAGTCTTCGTGGATGTCATCGCTCCCCGGCCGCGCCTGGTCATCTTCGGCGCGGTCCACATCGCCCAGGAGTTGGCAGTGATCGGGGCTCGACTCGGATATCACGTGACGGTTTCCGATGCCCGGCCGGCGTTCACCACCCGCGAGCGGTTCCCGGACGTCGACCGACTGCTGGTGGGATGGCCTGGAGACCTCGCCTCCGAGCTGGAGTTCGACCGACGCACGTTCGTTGTCGTGCTCAGCCACGACGCCCGCTTCGAAGATCCGCTGTGGCCGATGGTGCACCGAACGCCCGTCCGGTACATCGGTGCCATGGGATCGCAGCGGACCGCCGCCGCCCGGCGCGAGCGGTTGGCCGCTGCCGGGTGGACCGAGGTCGATCTCGACCGGATTCACGGTCCGGTCGGCCTCGACATCGGCGCCGAAACACCGGGTGAGGTGGCGGTGTCGATCCTGGCCGAGATGACAGCCGTGCGGTACGGAGCCGCGGTAGAACCCGATCTGGTCGGTGTGCCGCAACGGCTGGGGAAAGGTGACGGATGATCGCCGCCCTGGTCCTCGCCGCCTGAGGATCCCGTCGTCTCGGTCGCCCCAAACAGTTGGAGACGTGGGGGGCGTCGACGCTCCTCGGCCACGTTCTCGAGAACGTCCGTCGGTTCCCCGTCGACGAATCCTGGGTGGTGTTGGGTGCCAAACTCGACGACGTACGGAAGTCTGTCGACCTCACCGACTTCGGCATCGTCGAGAATCCGGAATGGGAGGAGGGTCTGGCAGCGTCGTTACGAGTCGGCCTCGACGCCCTCACTCGACTCTCCAAGGCAGAGGCGGCGTTCATCGTTCTCGGGGACCAGCCCGAGATCCCCGAGGACGTTCCCACCAAGCTGATCGCCGCATGGCGGAAGCAGCGTCCGCTGGCCGTGGTCCCGAAATACCGATACAGCTGGGGGAATCCGGTGCTCATCTCCCGTGAGTTGTGGCCCCGGTTGATGTCGTTGACCGGCGATGAGGGTGCGCAACGCTTGTTGCAGGCCCATCCCGAGTGGGTGGAGGAGGTCTGGATCGAATCCCTCCCCCCACGCGACATCGAT
>JBKHXZ010000305.1:0-9166 GCA_046565785.1 Acidimicrobiia bacterium | reverse complement strand
CCCCAGGAGCGTCGGCGACGTTGGGGGGACAAGCCCGCCTTTGGCGGGCCAGGGGGGTGGTCGGTGCATGCTGCACCTGTTGGTCCTCTGTGTTTGGGGACTGCCCGGGGCGCCGTCCGGTGTGTGTTCTCACCCGGGACCCCGCTATCGGTGTCCTCTCAGCCGTCGCCTGTGCTCCGCTCACCCGGACGATTCGCGGCATCCGATCCGAAGTCGAGATCGGTCCCCATCACGGTCTGGCTGAACCGTGTGCGATCAACTGCGACAACCTGATCACCGTGCCGCTCGAGCTGCTCGACGACGAGCCGGTTGGATCACTGGATGCGGCTGCCCGGGCCGGGCTCGATCGGGCGTTGCGGTACGCCCTCGACATCGTCCACTGACCCCAATGCAGCGGATTGGGCCGAGGGCGTAACAATCCACAGGGGCGGGCGTCCTTCCTCTATGCAATCGTGGACGATCGACACCCCACCTCCGATCGCCTCCGCCGGCTCGCTTCCCGATATGAGGCAGGTGTCGGCCGTGGCCGTGCCGAGCAAATCGCTGCCCGGGCGATCACCCGCGCCCATCGACGCAGCTCGGTCGGTCGCCGATTGGCCGTCGCCGTGTCGTCTTCGGCGTTCCTGCTGGTGTCGATGACTGGCATCGGATTCGCCGCCGATCGTGCCGTGCCCGGCGACCTCCTCTACCCGCTCGATCGCGCATTGGAAGCTGTCGGACTCACCTCCGACCTGGTGGAAGAGCGACTGTTGGAAGCGATCACCCTCACCGAACGGGGCGACATGGCGCTGGCGATCGAAACCGCCAACGAGGCGCTGGCCGAGCTCAGCCGGTCCGGGGTGAGCGCCACGCTGCCTCCGATCACACCAGACACCGCCACCCTCACCGCCGACACGGTCGAAGCTGCGTCGACCACCACCACCGACGAGTCGGTATCGGCAGAGAACACGTCGGAAACCGAAACGGTCGAGGACGACACCCAGGTCGTCGAAGCGGCGCCGATCCCAGCCGCCGAAGCCCTCCGCCTTGCCGCCGAACAGTTGCTCCAGTCGGTGCGATCTGCCAAAACCGATGGCTCCAGCAGCGACGAGGTGGCATCCGCCGCCATCTTCCTCGCCGAGGCCACCGCCAACGTTTCTTCCATCCAAATGTCGGTGGACACGTCGACCACGTCTTCGTCCACCACCACCTCGACTTCCACCACGACCACCACCGTGGCTGAGGAGCCGCGTCCGGGGAATCGCAACGGAAACGACGGGGAAAGTGGAACCACAACCACTACCGTGACGTCAGACCCTGATGATGGAACCGGATCCGACGATTCCACGGGCGGCGGAGAAGACGGCTCGACAGGGCCGATCTTCCTCCCGGCGCCGTAACGACTCCACCCTCCCACCGGCGGACCGTCGGCGCGCGTCCATCCAGCACGAGGGAGACCCGTGGCGGGAATGGCCGCCGTCCCCGGACCTGGTCGAAGCTGCCCAGTCGGGTGACCACCAGGTTTTGACGTTCATCGCCACCGCCGCAGTTCCGAAACTGGTCTCGTTCTATCGAGGCCAGGGAATCCGCAGCCACGACGCCGAAGACCTCGCCGGCGACGCCATCGAGGCCGTGGTCCGCACCCTTCCCCGCCTTCGTGATGCCGCCCGCTTCGAAGCGTGGTTTTGGCGCATCGCCCGCTCCAAGTTCTACGACCATCTCCGTCGCAAACACAAGGGCGGTCCGCCGCTCACCGAACGAGAAGAGATGTACGACGACCCGGCCGACCATCTCCTCATCGCAGACGAACACGCCGACGTGCGGGAAGCGTTCGGACAGTTGAAGCCCCGGGACCGTGAGCTGCTGTGGATGCGTGATGTCGTCGGACTTCCATACTCGGACATCTCCGGGCGACTCAAACTCAGCGAAGGGGCGTTGCGCATCGGGGTGATGCGTGCCCGCCAGCGTCTGGAAGAGGCGCTGGGCTCCGACTGAAATCTCAGGGGGCGGGAGCCAGCACCCGGGCCAGGAACGAGGCCATCTGCGCTCTGGTCACTTCGGCGGTGGGGCAGTAGCGGAGCGGGTCGGTCCCACAGCCGCGGGTGACCCCCATGTCGTACAGCTCTTCGACTTCCTCGATGTACCAGGCGCCGGCCGGAACGTCGGAGAAGATCCCGGTCGGCTGCCGGTCGCCCACCCCGAAGGCTCGGATCAGGAAGGCGGCCATTTCCGCCCGGCTGACGACCCGGTCGGGGGCGAACACCTCCGGTCCGGTCCCGGTGGTGATCCCCAGGTCGGCGAGCCGTTCCACGTAGCCCCAATACCAGGTGGTCGAGGGGACGTCGGAAAACAGCCCCTGATAGGCGCCGATGTTCTGTTCTTCGCCCAACGCCCGCACGATGAACGCCGCCATCTGGGCGCGGGTGACGCCGTCGGCCGGACAGAATCGGTCGTTGGTAGGCGGGTTGCAGCCTTTGGTGATGCCGAGGGCGGCGATGGTCTCGATGTCGGGTTCGGCCGCCAGCCCGTCGTCGTCGACGAAGGTGCCGCTGTCCAGGCCGGCCACCCGAATCGTGAAGCTGTTGGTGGTGGCAGAGGTGACTGTCACCGTGTATTTCTCGATGGTGAGGCTGTCGTCGATCCCGAGGACGTGCGGTGTGGCGGAGATCCCCGCCTCGGCGGGATGTTGTTTGACCCGCACCAGCGTGGCGAAACACGGCCACGTTTCGGGCCATTCGGCCGGGAGCGCACAGGCGATGTCCCGGCGGGTGTCGATCTCGTGGATTTCGACCCCCGACCGGGGAAGGTCCGTGTCATACGAGGCCCGGCGGCGAGCGTCGAGCACGAAGAAGCGTCCCGGATCGGCCGACGGCAGAACCACCATCCCAAGGGCGGCAGTCGAGCCGATCGCCGACAGCTGATAGTCGGCGATGCCCTCGATGTGAACTCGCACCCGGGTGGGGTCGATCCAGCCTGCCGCATACCGGTTGTAGGCGTGGGTGCCGATCGGGTCGTCGGTGTGATACGCCCCAGACAGCATGTCCATCGGGTTGTCGTAGCGGTTGATCGCCCCGGTGTTCGGGTCGGTGGTGAGGCCGGTGTAGGAGTGCGGCATGTTCAGCGAATGGCCGATCTCATGGGCGACGGTGATCCACTGCGGTGCTTCGAACGGGCTCACCGTCGCCACCGTGGCTCGGGCCACCACCACCTCCCGGAAGTTCCCCGGGTATTCGGTGGTGCAGCCGCTGAACGGCGGTTCCGGACAGACACCACCGGCGGTCCCGTACCCGGCGTCGAAGGGGGCGTCCACCACGATCAGCGCCCCGTTCTGGCCCCCGTCGCTGGCACTGCGCACCCGGGTCTGACAGTCGGTGGCGAACGGTTGCTCGGGCTCACCGAAGTTCAGCGTCTGGTTCGAGGTGACCGTGCCGCCGGTGACGAACGTGGGGGAGTAGCGGGCGTCGGACAGCCACTGGAAGTAGGGCGTCATTTCGGCGTTGAGGTCGGCGACCACCGTCGCCAGGTCGAGGGTGGGAGTGTGGTTGGGCACCCGGCACAGCCACACCTCGAAGGCGTCGGTTCCCGACGAGTAGACCCGCATGGCGGTGTCGGCGAACGGGACCAGGCCGAGCGGGTCGGCGTCGAACGGTGCCGCTGCGGCCGGGGCCGCGGGCAGGCTGGTGAAGAGAAGGACCGCGGCGACCGCGAGACGGATTGCACGCATCACCACAGGGTAGTGGGAGGTCGAAACCCTGGGTTCTGGACCTTGTAGAGCGCGGTTTCGGCGCACGAGTATGCGGGCGGGGCCACCTATCCGACGTGTCGTACCCCACAACGTCGCACCCCGGTCCTCTCGTCTTCGGCGAAACCGAGGTAGGCAACCCGCGGTATACACGGTGGCGAACCCAGGGTTTGCGTTTGGGCGACCAAACTGGGGTGATGCATGTGCTCCGCCAGCGGCTCTTTCTCGCCTTCGTGGCGGTGCTCCCGCTGCACACGGTCTTGCTGTCGGCGTGGATCTCGTGGAAGCCGTTTCTGGTTCTGCTGGCGGTGCTGGCCGGATGGGATGTGGCCGACATGGTCCGCCAGCGACGCTGGCTCTACCGCCGCCCGGTGACCATCGCACTCGGCGTGTTCTTCGCCGTCGTCGCCATCGGTTTCCCCGAACCGGCGTTCCGGGATCGGTTCTTCCGGCTGGGACTCGCCCTCGTCGTCGGGCCGCTGGTCATGCTGGTGGCCGATCGGGCGTTGCAGGCCGACGGCATGGTCGATCGATTCTTCCGGGTGGTGTGGTGGACGGGGGCGGCGATGGCGACCACCGCAGTGCTCGTCTCCCTGTTGGCCGTGGGCGCCTTCGGTGCCGGCTCGATCGACGCCGTCAACGACCTTCCTGGCGTGTTCCGGGTGCTGAAGCCGGCGTATCTCGAGACCGGATTCCTCGCCATCACCAACTGGCACCAGGATCCCGGATTCGGGGCGGCATGGGCGGTGCTGTGGTCGGTGCTGGTCTTGGTCGCCGCCCTCCACGGGCAGGGTCATCGACGGTGGTGGGTCGACTCGCTTGTCCTCGGAGGTTTGGCGCTGTGGGTAGTCATGGCCTTCTCCCGCACCGGGTGGCTGGCCCTGCCCCTGGCATTCGGCCTCGTCGGGTGGAGCCTCGTTCGGGAAGGGGTCGACTGGCCGGAACCAGCTAAACGGGTCGGGGTCGGGATGGCGGTGTGTGTGGTGCTGCTGACCGGCATGTTCGTCGCCGACCAGCCGGAAGTAGGAGGAGACCTCGACCTCCAGTTTGCCTTCCGCCTTTCGCAAGGTTGGGACCTTCTTGCCGACCTGACCGGGCTGTTCTCCTCCAGCGAGTCGTTCGCCGACCGCTTTCAGCCGTCCGAGGAACGGGCCGACGTGTGGCCTGAATACGTAGCGATGTTCCGTGCCAACCCGATCTTCGGGGTGGGCCTCTCGGTGGGCTGGCAGACCAACTCGATTGGCCAGGAGCCGCACAACCTGGTCCTGGAACTCCTCTCCGAGACGGGGATCGTGGGACTTCTCGCCTGGCTCGGAGTATTGGTTTCGATCATCCGCACCGGCGCCGGACGAGTGATGGGGGCGGTGCTAGCCGTCACGTTCCTGCCGGCCATGACCCAGACGGTGCTGTTCGAACCCACCTGGTGGTTCGCCGCCGGCCTCTACCTCGCGGGCGCGCCGAACCGGACAGTGCCTACACAGGGTTAGATCCGTCGCATACGACGCAGGGAATTCTCGGTACGCGTAACGGTCCCCTCCGCAGGCCGTCCAACCTGGATAACACCTTTGGGGGAGGTTCATCGGTTTGCCCGCCGTCAGCCCTAACCTTCGGGACAATCCCGTGGCACATATCACCTATCCGCGCGCGGTCCTGCTGACCGTTCTCGCCCTCCTCGTCGCACTGGTCCCGGCACCGGTCCAGGCCCAGGAGACAGAGCCGTCGTTCACCATCGACGGTTCCGGCTGGGGTCATGGCGTCGGCCTCTCCCAATACGGGGCCAGGGCGCTGGCCAACACCGGATCTTCGGTCGAACAGATCATCAACCAGTACTACTCGGGGGTCTCGATCCAACAGCAGATCGACGTCCTCGGTGCCGGGCACTGGATGAACGCCGACCCCGATCCGCTGTGGGTGGGCCTCGCCCAGAACCAGACCTCCCTCACCTTCGAAGCCGTCGGCGGGGTGGCCAGGCTGTGTAAGGCGAACGACGGCGAAGGCGAGTGCCCCACGCAGTTCGCATCGCCCGGAGAAAAATGGGAATTCCGGGCGCTCGGCGGTGGACAGTGCCAGTTCTTCCGGAACGGCAACCCGGTGGGCAACGTCGGCACCTGCCGGGGATCGATCGAGTGGGACCAGCCGGGGACGGTCATCAAGCTCAACGGGTTGAACCGGGAACTTGCCTGGGGACGCCTCCGCATGCGCCCGGTGGGAAGCAACTTCCACGTCGTCGTCGAGATCGGAGTCGAACAGTATGTGCGCGGCATCGCCGAGATGCCCCCCGACTGGCACGCCAACGCCCTCCAGGCCCAGGCCATCGCCGCCCGCACCTACGGGGTGCGCCAGGCACTGCGCTGGGGGGATGCGGGGGAGAACGGTGACTTGCTCGACAGCGGCCGCAAGGTGGCGTGCTGGTGCCAGCTGTATTCCACCGTGGTCGATCAGAATTACGTCGGCTACTACGCCGAGGACGGAGTGCAGGACATTCCCTGGGTCCAGGCGATCGAAGCGACCGCCGGGCGAATCATCACCCACCCAGAGGCGGCGCAGCAGACAGTGATCATCGCCTACTACTCGTCCTCTCACGGCGGGCACTCCGACACCAACGTCGAGGGCTTGGGGCACAGTTCGCCGGCGCCGTATCTTCCCGCCAAGCCAGACCCGTATTCGATCGCCCCGGAAGCTCAGAACCCCTATGCCTCGTGGCAGGTCACGTTCACCGCTTCCCAAATCGCCGCCAAGTTCGGGCTGGACACGGTGACGGGGCTCGCCATCACTCGGCAGAACTCTCCATCCGGATCGGTGGCGGAGGTCACGATCAGTGGCACACTCGGCGGAGCGGAGACCACCGTTGTCCGCACCGGCCGCTCGTTCCGTTCGACGATGGGCCTGCGTTCCATCTTTTTCACCATCGACGGGGCGGGGCTGGCTACCGCACCCTGTCTAGGAGACGTCCCGCCCGCCGGATTCACCGATGTCGACCCGGCCAGCGTCCACGCTCCCGACATCGACTGCGTCGCCCACGTCGGGGTGACCACCGGTGTCAGCCCCGGGCTCTACGCGCCGAAGGGGACGGTAACCCGCTGGCAGATGGCGCTGTTCCTCGCCCGCACCGCCCCGATCCTCGGCATCGAAGTTCCCGTCTCGGCACCCAACTTCACCGACCTTGGTGGGCTGTCCGAAGAGGCGATCGCCGCCATCGGCAGCCTGCAAGCGCTGGGCATCACCTCCGGGACCTCCGAAACCACCTACTCGCCAGGCCAGCCGGTGACCCGCTGGCAGATGGCGTTGTTCCTGACGCGACTCCACACCGCCGCTGGATACGAGCTGCCACCTGGACTCGACCAGGGCTTCACCGACGTTTCCGACTATCCGGTGAGCACCGTGATCGCCATCAACCAACTGGCCGAACTGGGGATCACCTCCGGGACTTCGCCCACCACCTACAGCCCGGCCAACGATGTCCTGCGCGAGCAGATGGCGTCGTTCCTGGCGAGGATGATCAGGATCGACGGCGTCGCCCAAACCGGGCTCTAGCCTGAACCCTCCAGATCGGCCGAGGGGTGGCCGATAAGTCGACGTGGTGGAGACACGCTCGCGCATGGTCACCGAACCGATCCCGGATCGCGGATTCCGCGCCCCCGGCACCGGCCACATGTTGGCCGGGAGCCTGGTCGGAGCGGTCGGTGCCTACCTTTTCCAACTCATCGGCGGCCGAGCGTTGGGCACCGAGGCGTTCGCCCCGATCTCGGTGCTGTGGACGGTGTTCTTCATCCTCGCCACCGTGGTGCTGGTGCCGCTCGAACAGTATGTGACGCGGGAGGCGAGCCTCGGCAAGCGGGTGCTGCGTACCAACCTCGCCCCGATCGTGGCGGTCACCGCCGGTGCGGCCGTCGTCGGCGGCACCTTCGCCCTCCTCACCCGCTCCAGCCTGTTCGCCGGCGACTTCGTCTTCGCCATCCAGCTCACCGTGTTGACCGTGGGACACGCCGTGATGCTGGTGGGCAAGGGGGTGCTGGCAGGTCATCGGCAGTTCAAGAACGTCGGATGGGTCCTGTTCTGGGAGTCGGTCAGTCGCCTCGCCGCCGGAGTGTTGGTGCTCTCGATCGTGGTGTCGGCCGAAGCTCTCGGCTGGGCGATGGTGGTCGCGCCCTTCGTGGTGTTCGGAACCCGGTTTTGGCGACACGACGTGCCCGAACCCATCAACACCGAAGTCGGCCGCGCCCGGTCGTTCCTCGGTTCCTACATCGCCGGAAGTGCTGCGTCACAGTTGCTGTTGGCCGGTGCGCCGCTCGGTGTGGCGGCACTCGGCGGCGGGCCCGCATCGATCTCGATCACCTTCGTCACGTTCACCCTCTACCGGGGGCCGCTCACCCTGATCTACGCCCTGCAGGCCCGGATCCTCCCGTACCTGGTGAAGCTGAGCGAAGAAGGCGGGACGGGATTGCGCAAGATCGCGCTGGGGGTGCTGGTCGGCGGGGGAATGCTGGCAGTGGTCGGCGGTGCGGTCGGGTACTTCGTCGGTCCCGAAGTGGTTGGACTCCTGTTCGGGTCGGATTTCGAGCCGGATCGCCTGGTGGCGGCGATGGCGGCAGCCGGGGTGGTTGCCGCCTCGACTGCTCAGGTGGCGGGACAGGCGTTGGTGGCGGCGGGGGGAACCGGAAAGCTGGCCGTCTCGTGGGCGTCAGGACTCGTTGTCGCCCTGGTCGTCCTGACGCTGAGCCCGTTCGACATCGCCCGCACCGTGGCTCTCGCCTTCCTGGTTGGAGAGGCGACTGCGGCCACGGTCGTGGCATTCATGACTCTCGGCGTGCGGCGGTCTGGGCTCTCCGTCGAACCAGTCTGAGCCATCGGTCGTGGACCAGCCGCTCGGTGGCCGACAGCCGAGCTGACAGATGCGGCGGCAGGGCCGGGACCGGGAACGGAGCGTGGATCGCCCCGTCCCGCATTTCGATCACTCCCGACTCGATGAGCACGTTCAGGAACTTGGGTCGTAACACCTTGCGGCGACGCTTACCCGCGGTGCACAGGCGAAGGAGTTCTTCGGTGGGTGCGGCCCCGATGGCCTGGGTCCAGAAGCGGAGGACGTACGGACTCGAAGGGGAGAATCCGATCTCTGGCTGGCCGAGGGGCCGCACCCGGATCTGGGGGCGGGGACCGGCGGAAGGTCTGACGGCGGCACCCGGCTCCTCCTTGGCGAGTGGGTGGTTCGTCTTTCTCAGGGAGCCGGATGCCGTCGTCATGTGAATATATGTAACAAAACGTCGAACAACGTCAAGTGGTGTTGTATGTCCCCCCAGCGAAGGGTCGGGGGGATTGGCGAGCGAGCTCGTTGGTCCACTCTGGTTCGTGGACGGCCCCCCTCTGCCTCGCTGCGCTCGGCTGTCTCCCCCCAACGTCGCTTCGCTCCTGGGGGAGAGAAGCGCCCCTGTGCCTCGCTGCGCTCGG
>JBKHXZ010000304.1:0-10441 GCA_046565785.1 Acidimicrobiia bacterium | reverse complement strand
AGGCGATGAGCATGGTGTAGCTGAGCGTGACGAACAACAAGACCGCCAGGACCGCGGCTCCCGGGCGGGCCTTGGGGTTGTCGAGACCAACGTCACGGACCATCGGTGCCCGGGTGATCATGGTGCCGAACAAGAAGAGGACGATGACCGCCCCGATGTAGACGAGGACCAGTGTCCAGGCGACGAACTCGGCGGACAGCAGCAGGAAGAGGCCGGCGGTGGCACCAAGGGTGGCGACCAGATAGAGGGCGGCTCGCACCACGTTCTGGGTGGTGACCACCCGGAAACCGGACACCAGCACGCCCACCCCGAGAGCGAGATACACCCAGTTGACGGGTGCAGAGATCCAGTCCTGGAACGTCATCAGGACTCCAACGCCGGCGGCTCGGGAACGGTCTGCAGCCAATCCTGCAGGCGGTCCATGTCGTGCATCATCCGCCCCATCTCCTGTTCGGAATATTCGTATTCGGGGCTCCAGAACAGGGCATCGAACGGACACACCTCGACACAGATGCCGCAATACATGCACAAGGCGTAGTCGATGTCGAAGCGGTCCAGTTCGGCGCGCACCTTGACCCGACCGCCTGGCTTGTCCGGCTGCTTCTCTTCTTTGTGGCCCTCGATGTAGATGCACCAGTCAGGACAGTTGCGGGCGCACAGCATGCACACCGTGCAGGCTTCCTGATCGAGGGCGATGACACCTCGGGCCCGGGCGACCGGAACCTCCTTGACCACCGGATAGTTCACGGTGCGGAGGTGTTCTTTGGGATTGAAGATCGTCTTCACCATCGTGGTGAAGGTGACCTTCATCCCGGTGAGCAGGCCCTTGCCGGGGATGGCGACACGTACGGCCATCAGTTGATCACCACCTTGAAGACGCCGGTGACGACGATGTTGACCAGGGAGATCGGGATCAGCCACTTCCAGGCGAGGGACTGCAACTGATCTTCGCGGAAGCGGGGGAAGGTCCAGCGGAACCAGATCATGGCGAAGACCAAGAGGGCGATCTTGGCGGAGAGGATGAACGGCCCCAGCACCTGCAGCGTCTCGGTGGAGAGGCCCGGCGCCCAGTACCCGCCGAGGAACATCGTGGCGGCGAGTGCCGACATCGTGAACATGTTGGCGAACTCGGCCAGGAAAAAGAACAGGAACCGGAACCCGGAGTACTCGGTCAGATATCCCATCACCAGCTCGGACTCGGCGATCGGCATGTCGAAGGGGATACGGCTCAACTCGGCGAGAGCGGCGATCATGAAGATCACGAAGCCGACGAACTGGGGGATGACGAACGGAAACCCGTATGCCCAGCCGGCTTCGGAAAACCATCCTGCCTGCGCCTCGACGATCCCTTCCAAGCTCATCGTTCCGGCCATCAGCACCACACCGACGGTGGCCAGCACCAAGGGCAGTTCGTAGGCGATGAGCTGGCCGGCGGCGCGCAGGCCGCCGATCAGCGAGTACTTGTTGGCCGATGACCATCCGGCGACGAGCACCCCGATGGTGGACACCGACGAAATGGCAAGGGCGTAGAAGATGCCGACGTCCAGGTTGCGGGGCGACAGGCCCGGTCCGAACGGGATCACCACGAACAGGGCGACGGTGCCCAGGAGAACGATCATCGGGGCGATTTTGAAGACCGGGGCGTCGGCCTCCTCGGGGACGATGTCTTCTTTCTGGAAGAACTTGACACCGTCGGCGATGAGCTGTGCCCATCCCCAGCGTCCTCCCGCGAAGTACGGACCGACCCGGTTCTGCATCTTCGCCGACAGCTTCATCTCGGCGAAGCCGATGGCCATGCCGGCCAGCGGGATCAGCGTGGCGATGAAGAGGATCTTGACGACCAGCAGCAACCAGAAGTTGTCGAGGAGCCAGCTCATCGGTCCACGTCCCCCAGCACGAAGTCGAGTGACCCCATGATGGCGATGATGTCGGGGACCATCGTCCCTTCCAGCACCCAGGGCAGGATCGAGATGTTGGAGAACGAGGCCGACCGGATCTTCAGCCGGTACGGCCCCTGCCCTCCGTCGGACACCAGGTAGTAGCCCATCTCCCCCTTGGGGTTCTCGGCGCGGACGTAGGTCTCACCCTCCGGAACCTTGATGACCTTCGGCACCTTGGCCTGCAGCGGACCGGAGGGAATTCCGTCGATGGCCTGGCGGACGATCCGGGCGGACTGACGGATCTCTTCGAGCCGAACCCACCAGCGGTCCCAGCAGTCGCCGTGCTTGCCGACCGGCACGGTGAAGTCGAACCGGTCGTAGGGGAGGTAGTCCTCGGTCTTACGGAGGTCGAAGCGGACGCCGGAGGCACGCAGGTTGGGTCCGGACACACCGTATGCGGCGGCCACCTCGGCAGGGAGCACCCCGATTCCCTTGGTACGGGCGAGGATGATCTCGTTGCCGGCGACCAGGTCTTCGAGCTGGTCGGCGGCCTCTTCGATGTTGTCCATCGCCACCCGGGTGTCTGCCAGGAACCCCTTGGGGAGATCCTGGATCTGCTTGCGCATCGTCGACCCGGAACCGGCGGCAGGCTTGACGCCGCCGATGCGGTTGAAGTTGGGATGGAAGCGTCCGCCGGTGACTCCTTCCAGTAGGTCGAGCACCCGCTCGCGCTCGCGCAGCGCGAAGAAGAGTGGGGTGGCGGCACCCAGCTCGAGCGGATAGGACGCCATGAAGATCATGTGCGAGGAGATCCGTGCCATCTCGGTGAGGATCAAACGGATGTACTGCGCACGTTCGGGAACTTCGAGTCCCATCAGCTTCTCGGCAGCCACGATGAACGGGATCTCGTTGGCGTAGCCCGAGACCCAGTCGATGCGGTTGATGAGGGCGGTGATCTGCGGATAGTTCCGGACCTCGGCCAGTTTCTCGTAGCCGCGGTGCATGTAGCCGATGACCGGCTTGACGTCGTACGCCCGCTCACCGTCGACCTTCGCCACCAGCCGGAGCACGCCGTGGGTGGACGGATGCTGGGGGCCGATGTTGAGGGTCATGTCCTCGGTCTCGAGTTCGACCGACACCGACGCCTCCGACAGGTGACGGATGAGATCCTGTTCGGTGATCGTCATCGTCTCATGCCTCCGGGTTCTCCGTCGACGGACCGTCGTCCTCGCTGCCGTCGTCGTCCCTGTCGGGCATCGCCTCGACGTCGACCTTGCCCGGCCACGGCTTCACTTCGCGGCTGAGGAGCGGATAGGTTTTCCGCAGGGGGTGACCGATGAAGCCTTCCGGAAGGTAGATCGGCTCCAGGTTGGGATGACCGTCGAAGACGATCCCGAACATGTCGTGAGTCTCCCGCTCGTGCCAGTCGGCGCCGGGGAAGACCGACACCAGGCTGGGCGCATGGGGGTTCTCGATCGGCACGTCGGTCGAGAAGGTGACCAGACGGCCGTCCGACAGGTCGGCGATGGTGCAGAGCAGCTCGTAGCGTTCGTCGACTTCGTCGTCCAGCGGTTCGCCCACCGCCACCTCGTTCGACCAATGCGTGGCGCTCAGCCAGGAGAAGAAGACCAGCCCGAAACGGTCACGGGCAGTGCGGATCGCCTCGACCCATCCATCGGCCGGGACGGTCACCTTCACGGTTCCGAAGGTGACATGACCCTCGCCGCCCACCGCCTCCGCCACGGCGGACGCGAAGTCCGCCAGCGGATCCGCCTCGGTGGTCTCGGCGCCCTCCATCACGGCCTCGTCGGTCTCAGACGGGCTCATGGTCACGCTGGTTCCACTTGTCGTGAATGTCCTCACCCTGGATCTTCTGCTGCAACAACAAGATGCCTTCCAGCAGTGCTTCCGGGCGGGGGGGACAGCCCGGGACGTAGACGTCGACCGGAATGAGCTGGTCTACACCCTTGGTCACCGAGTAGGAATCCCAATACGGGCCGCCGCAGTTGGCGCACGAACCCATCGAGATCACGTACTTGGGTTCGGGCATCTGGTCGTAGAGGCGCTTCACCGACGGCGCCATCTTGTCGGTCAGCGTTCCCGCCACCACCATCAGGTCGGCCTGTCGGGGGGACGCCGGAAGGGGGATGATGCCGAAGCGCATCGAGTCGTAACGGGGGCCGGAAGCGGCCATCATCTCGATCGCGCAGCAGGCCAAACCGAACTGGAACAGCCACAACGAGTACTTGCGTGACCAGTTGAGCAGCCACGACACGGGCTTGGGAACGCCGAACTTCTGGACTACTCCCATCGCAGGACCCCCTTCTTGATGGCGTAGACGAGGCCCTCGACCAGCGTGAGCATGAAGAGGATGATGGCGACCAGTCCGAACACGCCGAGATCCTCGGCCATGATCGCCCACGGGAAGACGAACACCGCTTCGACGTCGAAGACGACGAACAGCAGACCGAACACGTAGTAGCGAACGTACGTCTGGCTCCAGCCCGACCCGACCGGGTCGACCCCGCATTCGTAGGTCAGTCGCTTGTTCCGGGTGGGGTTGGAAGGACGGATGATGGACGCGATCCCGAGCATCGCCGCCACGAGAATGACGCCCAGGGCGGCGAAGGCGCCGACCGTGACGTAGTCCTGGAAATACTCGCTCATGGGAAGCCCGATAACCCTCTCCGTGACCGGGGGCGAGTATAGGAACCGGGGTTGACCGCCCAAATCCACTCCGGACACCTCGAGCAGGGCTCGCGTACGCTCCGCGGATGAGCGTGACCGTACGCGGTCGCGACCCGATCCCGGGGAGTGACTCGACTCCGCCCGGCCTGCGCCGGACGGTGGGGATCCTCTTGGTCGGCGTAGCCCTCGCAGCCTTCGCGACCTTCCGCTCGACACCAACGTTGAACCGGACCGAGAACACCTCTGTCCCGGTCGAGGATGTCGGCCTGCAATCCGGACGGTGGGTGGCGGTGGGAACCCACGACACCGACCCATTCGGTGCTCGGCGGATCGACGACCATTACGTATACGTCACCCACAACGGCCGCGGCGTCGAACGTATCGGCGTCGACGGGGGGATCGACCGGGTGACCTTCGGTTCGGCTGTACAACTCACCCGACTCACCTCCGATGGCACGACCGCCGTCGTATACGGAACCGACAGGAGGCGCCCAGCCATCTGGATCAGTACCGACGGGCTGCGTTGGACTCGGCGGATCCTGCCATGGGACGGAGCGGTGCAGGCGGTGGCGATCCGCCCCGACGGTCTAGTGGTGCTCGGCCACGACCGCATCCGGAACCGTCAGCTGACCGCAGTCGAGTTTCGCTCGGGATGGGCGGTGCAGGAGAGCGAGGCACCACCAACCGGCCTCTGGTCGACAGGCAGGGGGATCGTCGGCCGGGATCGGCTCGAGGACGGCACGCCGGGCTATGTCCACTCCACCGACGGTCGGCGCTGGACGACGATCGGCACGCAGCTGAGTCTTCACACCGGCGACGTCGCCACCATCCACGGGGAGGGGCGCGAACAGGTGTTGCGCCTGCCGGAAACCGGACAGGTGATCCACGTGCCCGAATGGCCGGTGGCGGCCCTGTGGGATCTGGGCGACCGCCTGTGGATCCAGACGCCCACGGCGGTCTGGTGGTCGACCGACGGCATGCGCTGGAGTCCGTTGCGTCTTTCCCCCGGACTCGAAACCCCGTATGGCGTGCCTGTCCTGTTGCCGTTCGCAGATCGGGCGTTGATCAGCGTGGGAGGTGCCCGCGGTTCGGAGCGGCGCCTGATGGCGTGGATACTGGGACCGTGATCGCGTCCCGATGCTGATTCCGTCGACCACGGGAAGAGGTCTGGTCAACCTCGTCGCCGACCTCGAACGGCGGCTGACTGGTCGCGCCCTCGTCGCCGGCCTCCAGTCTGATCTCGCCGAAGCAGTGCCGGACGGACCATCGATGTGCCTGGTGCTGTTCGACGGTCTGGGAGAAGCCCAGGCACAGGCGGTCCGCGAGTTCCGCCAGACGGTCGCAGGAACCCTCCACGCTCCGTTCCCCACCACCACCACGGTCAGCCTGGCCACCCTCGCCACCGGACGTACCGTGCCGGGCCACGGAGTGATGGGCCATCTCATGTGGCTGCCACAGGCGAACACCGTCACCAACGTGCTCAAGTTCGTCCGACCCACCGGCCAGAAGGTGGACCTCGACTACCGCTCGTTCCTGCCCGCCCCCAACCTGTGGGAACGACTCAGTGCCGCCGGCATCGAACCGGTCACCGTCCAGCCGGGACCGTTCGCACAGTCCCCGCTGTCGACCTCCCTCTATCGGGGCTGCCGATTCGAACCGGTGTGGAACGCGACCGAGTGGGTCGACGCCGTCGTCGAACTGTCCGCCTCCCCCAAGCGCTTCGTGTTCGCCTACTGGCCCGACATCGATGTCGCCGCGCACGTCAGCGGACAGGCCAGCGCCGAATACCGCCGAACGGTGGCCCGGGCCGGGCAGATGTGGGAACGTCTGCGGGAGCGAATCACCGGGCCGTTGGTCGCCACATCCGACCACGGGCATCTCGACTATCGCGAGTCGGGAAAACACCTGCTGCGGGGTCCGGAGATCGACCGACTCCTCTGGTACGGGGATTCGCGGACGTTGATGGTTCGTGGTGACGTCGACCTGGCGCAGCGGCTCACCGAACACACGGGGGCGCACTGGTTCGGGCCGGAAACCTTCCTCGACTGGTTCGGGGTCGACCCCAACCCCCATCCCGAATTCGTGACGCGTCTACCCGATGCGGTGGCGTTGGCGCCCGCGGACACCCTGCTGCTCCCGCCCGGATTCGACCGTCGACTCGTCGGCTATCACGGGGGGCTCAGCCCCGCCGAAGTCGAGATCCCACTCCTCGTGGGCTGACTCAGCGGGCGACGTAGACGCGTTCGGCGATGAATGGGCCCAGCCCCACCTGGTGCTCGTCGTTCACCCGGACGGTGATCGTGCCGTCAGGCGTGCGAGCGACGGTCTCCACTCGGGCTCCGGGACGAAGACCGTTGTCGTCGAGGAAACCCATGATGTCGTCGTCCAACTCGAGTTCCTCCGAAATCCGTTCCAACACGGCGACCCGGCCGGTGACCGCAGCGAGCGGTTCCACCGCCGGGGGACGGTATCCGGCGCCGGGGATCGGATTGCCGTGCGGGCAGGTCTTCGGGTCGCCGAGCTTGTCCCACATCGCCTGTTCCACCTGGTCGGAGATGGCGTGCTCCCACACCTCGGCTTCCTCATGGACCTTGACCCAGGGCAGACCGAGCACTTCGGTCAGGAACCGTTCTGCCAGCCGGTGACGGCGAACCACGACCTCGGCGAGGTGCGTGCCGGAGGCGGTGAGCCGGATCTCGTCGCCGATCTCGACCAGTCCATCTTCTTCCATGCGGTGGACCATCTCTGAAACCGACGGGCGGGACACGCCGAGCCAGTCGGCGATGCGCGCCTGGATGACCGGAAGGTCGGCTTCGGCTAGTTCGTAGATGGCGGCGGCGTATTCCCGATACGGGGTTCGGTAGTGGGAAACGTCCGGCTCGGGAACCTGCGTGTCGGTCACCCAGCCGATCCTACCCGGCGGAACTCGGTGACCCCATAGGAGGTGGACCAACGAGCTCGCTTCGCTCGCCGAACCCCCCTGGCCCCCCTATCGCTTCGCTCCGGGGGGACCTCACCGATTAGCCGCTCCTTACATGGGTTGTAAGGGTGATTTGCACTATGGTGATAGTGGAATTTATCGTGCCGGATCCACATCACAGGAAAGGACGATCGATGAAACGTTGGACAGGCCTGTTGGCGGTCCTGGCACTGGTGCTCGCTGCGTGTGGAGGGAACGGAGACACCGCCGAGACCACCTCCACCACCGCGACCCCGGACACGACCACCACGACTGGCCCCGAGGAAACGACGACCACCGAGGCACCCGAAGAACCCAGCGAGCCGTTGGTGCTGTATTCGGGTCGGAACGAGAACTTCGTCCAACCGGTGATCGACGCCTTTACCGCCGCCACCGGAATCGAGGTAGAGGTCCGCTACGCCGGCACCGGGGAGCTGGCCACCACGCTGGTCGCGGAAGGAGACTCCACTCCCGCCGATGTGTTCTGGGCGCAGGATCCCGCCTTCATCGGCGGCGTCGCCAAACAGGGCCTGCTGAGCCCGCTGCCCGAGGACGTGCTCTCGCTCGTCGAACCCCGCTATCGGGATGCCGATGGCCAGTGGGTGGGGATCACCGGCCGCAGCCGCGTCCTGGTGTACAACACCGACCTCGTCGCCGAAGACGAGCTGCCCGACAGCGTGTGGGACCTGGTCGAGCCCGAATGGGCGGGACGGTTCGGGGTGGCCCCATCCAACGGCTCGTTCGTGGCGTTCGTCACCGGCATGGTCCTGGTCGAAGGCGAAGAGCGGACGCTGGAATGGTTGCAGGGCATCGCCGCCAACGACCCGGTGATCTTCGACGGCAACGGACCGATCGTCGATGCCGTCGTGGCAGGGGACCTTGCCGCCGGGCTGGTCAACCACTACTACCTGCTGCAGCGGATCGCCCAGTTGGGTGAGGTGCCTGCTCGCAACCACTTCTTCCCGTCCGGCGACCCGGGCGGCCTGGTCATGGCGGCCGGCGCCGGCGTGCTCGCTTCCTCCGACCAGCCCGACGCTGCCACCGACCTGGTCCGGCACCTGTTGTCGGCGGAGTCCCAGACCCACTTCCTCGGACTGTTCGAGTATCCGCTGGTGGCCGGCATCGGCACCCCGGAAGGACAGCTCCCGCTCGAGGAACTGCCGACGCTGGACATCAGCCTGACCGACACGGCCGACACCCTCGACCCGGCCCTGGCGTTGATCGCGGAGGCCGGTCTGAGCTGATGGCCACATCGGCCCCGCCTGCGGTCCTCCCGACCCGCAAGCCCCCCGTCCGGACCGGACGGGGGGCTTCGGCCGCGTTATGGGCGGTCGCCATCGCGGTGACCCTGCCCGGTGCAGCGCCGATCGCATTCCTGGTGTGGACGGTGCTCCGGCCCGGCGGGTTCGACGCTGGAGGAATCGGGGTGGGGCGCTTGGCAGGCCTGATGGGATCGACCGCACTCCTCGTTGTGTCCGTCACGGTCACCGCTGTGGTCTTGGGAACCGCCACGGCCTGGCTCACCACCCGCACCGACTTGGCCGGCCGGGGCGTGTGGTCGACCTTGGTGAGCCTGCCCCTCGTGATCCCGTCGTACGTGGGAGCACTGGCGATGCTCGGCTCATCCGGCAACGGCGGCGTCGTGTCCCTGGCCCTCGACGCCGTCGGACTCCCCAAGCTCGGGGTGTTCTCGGGGTTTTGGGCGGCGTGGGGGGCACTGAGCCTGTGGAACTTCTCATATGTCCATCTGATCGCCACCCCGGCGCTGCGCCGGATGGATCCCGCCTTGGAGGAAGCCGCCCGCGGGCTGGGCGCCTAGGCTCGGCGCACCCTGGTCGACGTGGTGCTGCCCCAACTCCGCCCAGCCTTGGCCAGCTCGTCCCTGCTCGTCGGGTTGTACGTCATCTCCGATTTCGGAGCTGTCTCCCTGCTCCGGTACGAAACCTTCACCCGGGCGATCTACACCCAGTTCCGGGGGAGGCTGGATGTCACACCGGCACTGTTCCTTTCCGGTGTTCTCGTGTTGGCGGCGCTGGTTCTCGTGATCGCCGAACAGCGCAACCGGGGTCGTGCCTCACTCGCCAGCAGTCGCCCATCGCGCGCTCCTCGACACATCGAACTACGGGGCGGTGCCCGAATGCTGGCGTACGGCTTTCTCTCCGGGTTGGTCTTCGCCGCCCTCGTCCTGCCGCTCATCACCCTCGGATGGTGGGCGTGGCGGGGCCTGGCACTCGGCAACGTCTTGGCCCCCGTCTGGGTCGAAGCCGCCCGATCCGCCTCGGTCTCTCTCGGTGCGGCCCTCGCCACCGTCGCCGCCGCGATCCCCATCGCCATCCTCACCGTGCGCCATCCAGGGCGGGGCGCGCGAGCGTTGGAGGCGGTCAGCTGGTCGACGTACTCGCTGCCGCACCTCGCCGTCGGACTCGGCTTCCTGGTCCTCACCATCCGTTTCGCCCCGCCCCTCTACCAGACCGTGGGCGTCCTGGTGATTTCCTACGTAGCCATGTTCCTCCCCCAAGCTCTGGCTTCCGCCCAGACCGGCCTCCGGCAGGTCGGCGTCAGCCTCGAAGAAGCGAGTCGCAGTCTGGGGGCAGGTGGCTTGAGGACGCTACGTCGGATCACCGTGCCTTTGGTATGGCGCTCGCTGCTCGCCGGCGGCGGTCTGGTGTTCCTCACCGTGATGAAGGAACTGCCCGCCACGCTGCTCCTGCGGCCGACCGGGTTCGAGACGCTCGCGGTACGGATCTGGAGCGCCGCCTCCAACCTCTTCTACACTCAGGCGAGCGTGTCGGCACTGGTGCTGGTCGGGATCTCTGCCGTACCGCTCTACCTGCTCGTCACGAGAGACCTCCACCGATGACTTCCGTCGCCATCCGCATGCGCGCCATCGATCGCTGGTTCGGCGAGGTCCGGG
>JBKHXZ010000303.1:0-2163 GCA_046565785.1 Acidimicrobiia bacterium | reverse complement strand
GCGCCCAATCCGACCTCTTCGCCGCTCTGTTGGAACATTGGGATCTCGACGCTCCGCACGTCCTCGCCCATGACTTCGGAGGAGCGGTCGCCTTGCGATCTCATCTCCTCGACCAACGGAACTTCCGGTCGTTGGCACTGGTCGACGTGGTGGCGCTTCGCCCGTGGGGTTCGCCGTTCTTCCGGCTGGTCGGCGAGCATCCGGACGTGTTCGTTCGACTGCCGGAGGCACTCCAGCGTGCTGTGGTGCGTGAGTACGTGTCGGGGGCCGCCTTCACGGACCTCGCCGGCGACGTACTCGACGGTCTGGTCGCTCCGTGGACGGGACCGACCGGACAAGCAGCGTTCTACCGGCAGATCGCGCAGGCGGACGAGCGGTACACCGACGAGATCGAAGGTCGACTGTCTGACGTCCGCTGTCCGACGCTGATCGTCTGGGGGACCGATGACGCCTGGATCCCGGTTGGCACTGCTCACCGCCTGCACTCGGTGATCCCTGGCAGCGAGCTGCGTCTCATCGAGAGGGCGGGCCACCTCGTCCACGAGGACCGACCCGGCGAACTCCGCGGTCAGCTGACGGCCTGGCTGAGTTCACAGGCGTAACCGACTCCGATGACACCCTCACACCGCCGGTCGCGCCCGCTCCTTGCGGAAGGCGTCTTTGAGGGCGATCCGATCGCCGGAGAACTCGAAGAGGTCCACACCCCGATACGACATGGTTTCGCCACCCGCCGGAGTGCCGGTAAACGTCCACTTCGCCAACCCTCGATCACCGTCGACGGCCAGCTCGCTGTCGGTGTAGTGGCCATCTGGATACGTTCCGAAGAACGCAGCAAAACCTCGACGAACCTCATCCACTCCCCGGTAAACAGTGCCGTCGTCGTCGGGTCCGTATGACGCCAGGTAGACCCCGTCGGGGGTGAAGAAGCCGGCGATGCGATCGACGTCGTGGGCGTTGCACGCCTCGAAGAAGGCCTGCAGGTGGTCTGCGGTGAACACCGCGTCGGATGGATTCGTCACCTGACTCCCGGCTCCTCTTCACGTGCCGTCCTCGGACGAGGATCTGCCGCACTCACAGCGGATGATTGCACGCTGGCTCACCGGCCGCGAAAGGATGCCTCTGTAGTACATCTGCTACACCAAGTATCGTTCGGCGCATGACTCGCACCATCAGTCAACGGGAGCTCCGCAACGACAGCGGAGAGATCATGCGGGCTCTCGATCAAGGGGAAGACTTCATCGTCACCCGCAACGGAGTGCCGGTCGGTGAATTGCGCCCGGCACGGCGGCGGTTCGCCACCCGCCAGGTGGTCTCGGAGGCGTTCCGCACCGCACCCCCACTCGACGCCGCACTCCTGCGCTCTGACCTCGATGCCGTTGCGGACCAAGACGTCGAGTCGGTGAATTGAGCACCGAGCATGCTGCCTCCCGAGGGCTCTCGACACATCGGTCGTGATCGGGTTCCATCCGTGACTGCGCCGTGCCCGCCCTCGACTCAAAGTTGAACGACGGGGCAGGTGATGGTCCGAGCTACTCCATCGACCCCCTGGATCTTGGATACGACAAGCCTTCCGAGTTCGTCGACGCCAGGTGCCTCGGCGCGCACGATCACGTCGTAGGGGCCGGAGAGCACTTCGGCGGCACTCACCCCGGCAATCTCTCTGAGAGCCTCCGCAACCCGTCCCATCTTCCCGATCTCGGTTTCGATCAGCACATACGCTTCGACCACTGCCGCTCCTGTATGGGGTTCGCTGTGAACGCTACGCCTACCGGCCTCCTCGTGACGCCTCGACCGGTCCCGAGCGGCTCAACGGGGACTCGTCAGGACTCCGTGCCCAGCACTCGCCGGAGCCGTGCCGATCACTCGGGCCTCGTCATCTTTCAGACGAGCAGCGAACAGCTCGTCGACCCGTACGGCGCGTGTCACCCGCCCTGCGACCCACCGACGACGGACACGCGCATTGCCACTCCCGCCGTGTGAGCTACACCAGTACTTCGGGTCGAGCCTCACTCGAGAGAGGGCACCCCGTATTTGGAGCTCGCAGGGACCGACACCGCCACCACATTTGGGGGCGCTTGCGCTTCCCGTGACTCCTGACGGGTAGACGGCGCGGTCGGGGTGGGTCTATCGTTTATCGATGGTCCGCGCGTGTGGGAACGCCGG
>JBKHXZ010000302.1:0-12898 GCA_046565785.1 Acidimicrobiia bacterium | reverse complement strand
AGAGGAGGCGAGACTCCGTCCCCCCAGCGAAGCGTCGGGGGGTGGTGAGCGAGCCGAACTCGTGAACCATCTCTCAGGGACGGCCCCCCTCTGCCTCGCTGCGCTCGGCTGTCTCCCCCCAGCGCTCCGCTGGGGGGAGAGAATGAGGCCCCTCTGCAGTCTGTCCCCCCCGATGCGAAGCGCTGGGGGGAGAGAATCTCGAGGAAGATTTCCCCTCCCTCTGTCCCCCCGGAGCGAAGCGATGGGGGGGACAGGCCCGCCCCCGGCGGGCCAGGGGGGCACCGCGAGCGGAGCGAGCTCGTTGGTCCACGTTCCTTCGCGGACGGCCCCCTCAGCTCTCGTCGCGCTCGGGATCTTCGGTGCGGTGGGCGGGGACGAGGACCAGGGGACAGTGGGTGCGTTCCATCACCCGGGCAGACACGCTGGTCCAGGCCTGTTCGGTGAACAGGCGGCGAGTGGATCCCATCATCACGATGTCGGCGCTGAGGTCGAGGGCGGTGGTCACGATCGCATCGGCTGGGTCGGGTCCTTCTACGAACGTGATGTGAGGTTCGATGCCTCGTGCCCGCAGCGCTGCCACTACCGGTTCCACCACTCTCCGGCCTCGCTCCTCGAGATAGGAGAGCGTCTTCATTTCTGCGGTGTCGGTCTGCCAATCTCCGTGATCCAGGAACGAGCGACGCTCGTCCTCGTCCATCGACTCGAGGAACGTCCGGGGCACCTCGATGACGGTCATCACCGTGACGTTTCCGTCCTCGGGGAGGAGGCGCCGGCACAGGTCGGCGCTCGGAGCCGGCGGCAACACGCCGGTCGTGGCGATCAGAATGTGCACCGGGCGACATTAGGCCGGCGACGGAGGCAGCCGCGCCGCCTACCCTCGGAGACCATGGACGACGCCATCCTCAACAAGGTCACCTGGAGGATCCCAAACGCGCTAGCGCTGGTTGGATCGCGGGCAGGAGACGAGTGGAACGCGATGACCACCTCGTGGGTCACCCAACTGTCGATGGAGCCGGTACTGATCGGTGTCGGGGTGGACAATTCTGCGGTGACGCATCGCCTCATCACTGAGGGCGGATCGTTCACCGTCAACCTGTGGTCTTCCGAAGACACTCGGCCGTTCGTGAAGTTCTCGAAGCCGGCCACGAAAGACGGCATGACGTTGAACGGGTTCCCCATCCGGGAGGGGCGGACAGGAGCCCCGATCTTCGAACAGGCCATCGCGTGGATGGATTGCGAAGTCCGCTCGTCGCACGACTTCGGCACTCATACGCTGTTCGTGGGAGAGATCGTCGATGCCGATGTCGTCGACGAAGAGCAGCGGGCAGCAGCGGTGAGTGACACCCGGATGAAGTACGGCGGCGTCAAACGCGGCGGGCACTGAGGAGTATGGGATGGAAGTGAGACTCGACGGCCAAGTGGCCATCGTCACCGGGGCGACCCGCGGCATCGGACTCGCCACCGCCCGCATGCTGTTGGAAAGCGGAGCTGACGGGGTGACGATCACGTCGCGTCGAACCGAGAACGTGGAGGCGGCGGCCGACGAACTCGCCGAGGCTGGCTTCGGGCCTGACCGAGTGTTGGCACTGGCCGCCCGGGCCGACGACGACGCCGACGCCGAACGTACGGTCACCGAGACGCTTGCCCGCTTCGGTCGTGTCGACATTCTGGTGAACAATGCCGGGACAAATCCGTCGGGTGGTCCGATTCTCGATGTCGACATGGGCGCCATCGACAAGACCTGGCAGGTGAACCAGCGAGCACCGCTCGTCTGGTCCCGCTACGCCTGCAAGGCGTGGATGGAGCAGCACGGTGGCAGCATCGTCAATGTCGCGTCGGTGGGTGGCCTGCGGCCCAGCCCGGTGATCGGCGCCTACAACGTGTCCAAGGCTGCGCTCATCCACCTCACCCATCAGCTCGCCTTCGAACTGGCCCCCAAGGTGCGGGTGAACGCGGTTGCCCCGGCCATCGTCAAGACCAAGCTGTCGGAGTTGCTGTGGCAGGATGAGCAAGCCGCGGCCCGTACCCATCCGCTGAACCGGCTGGGAGTGCCCGAAGACGTGGCGGCGGCGATCACCTTCCTCGTCTCCGACCAGGCCAGCTGGATCACCGGCGTGGTTCTCCCCGTCGACGGAGGCGTCAGCGGCGCCTCCGGCTCACTGGCGTAGCGGCCAGACCCTCCGCCGAGTCCGCCGTCGAGTCAGTCGAACGCCTCCAGGTCCCGAAGGAACTCGGGTGGTCGGAAGACCGGAATCGACTCTGCCTAGGGCCGAGAGGTGTGCGAAGGTGTCGACGCTGGCGACGATCAACATGCGTCGTCACTCCTCGGGGAGGGGGTAGCCGGGGCGGCCGCGGGCGAGCCAGTCCTCCATCGCCGCCTCGATGCCGACGTCGTGGCCGAATCCCTCCGACATCACATATCGGTGGAGGAGGAGGTCGCAGTACGCCTGGATCGGGTCGACCACGCCTTCGAGCTGGCGGAGCTGTTCCATCATCGGTTCGAAGACCGACACCCGCCACTGGACGGCGGCAACGTTCTTGCCGGTGGGGCTGGTCACCCCGCGGTTGGCCTGGAAGTAATACAGATCCGACAGGAGTTGGCGCGCCTGGTGCTCCAGCGCTTCGATCCCGGTCAGCTCCTTCAGTCGGTTCATGTGGAAGGTCCGTCCGCCTACCCGCAGCTTGAGCTTCAGCTTCGAGCCGCCCTCGTCCTGAGGGACGAGGTCCACCTCGTCGACGTTGAAGCCCAACTCGTTCAGGCGGGCGATCCGGTTGCGAATCTGATAGCGCTCGTCCGCCCGGATCGTCGGTTCGGCATTCAGTTCGTTCCACAGTGCGTAATACCGGTCGGCGATGTCCTCACCCAAGCTGAGGTCGGCGTCGTCGAGGTCGATGTCGTTGGAGGCGGCGATGTCTGCCATCCCGCCGGCGACGTTGATGATCATGATCTCGATGTCTTCGGTGCGCCGGCCGTCGGTCAGCTTCCCTTCGCCGTAGACCACCGCGGTTTCTGCATCGACCATGACCGTCTCTATCGCCTCGGCGTCGAACCGATACAGGACGTTGGAGAGTGAACAGTCGCCCCAGAAAACGCCCGCCAGGTGGAGTTCGACCAGCAGCCCGGCGAAGGCGTCGAGCATCTGGTTTCGCCGCCCTCCGAACCCGTGGCCCTGCACCAACTCTCGGTAGGAAAACGAGAACGGCTCGTAGGCGGTGATGAGCGCGGCGGACAGCTCACTGTGCCGATCCGGGTGTCGGCGTTCGACCAGTCCCACCGGACGGACCGCCGGCCCACCGAAGGACTCCAGCGTGCGTAGCACCGTGTAGTCCTGGCGAGCCGCCCGGGTGGGGAGTTCCTTGATGGCGTACACGCCTTGCGGGTACTGCACGAACCGCACTTCGTGACGGGAGATCCCCTTTGGGAGTTCGACGATGTTGTCGATTTCCCAATCGGCCAGTGACTGTTCCCAGGGCAGGTCGAGAAAGTCGGGATGGCCGGCGCGTATCGTCAGTTCGGGGGGCACGTCTCGAAACGCTACCTGGCCGTGTGCGGCGGTCTCCGCAACCGGTCGTACGCCGATTCGGTCATCGCAGCCCAGCCCGCCGTCGGGGCGGCCTCGGCGAGGATGGGTGCCACGGACGGTCGGGCCACCAGCGGCGGCGCCGGATACGGACCGACCTTCTCCACCACACGGACCCCGGGCGGGGAGACGTCGTCGATGACCATCGAGTCGATGATGGCGCAGTCCACCTCACCTGAGCTCACCAGCCGGATCGATTCGAGGTGGGAGCCGCTCGCCACCGTTCGGGCGAAGAATCCGAGGTCGGCGCCCATCTGGTGGAGGTGATCGAGCATCATGCGGTAACCGGAGAGCGACGCCGGTTCGTTGAAGGCGAACGAACACCCTCGTAGGTCTTCGAAACGTTCGATGCTCGAACCGGCAGCAACCACGATCCGCCCGAAGTATTCAGGAGCGTGAGGTGATGTCTCGGAGCGGGGTGCTGCCACGACCTGAAGTGGCCAGTCCGAGGTCGCCTGCAGATCGACGTGGAGTAGTCCACACACCCAGGTGGCGTCTACCCGTCCGTCGACGACGGCTCGATGACGCTCCTCCCATGTCCCGTCGACGAACCCGGCGTGCAGACCGCCCGCCGTGAGGTCGTCGACCAGGCGGACCACCCGGTGATCGGACGCGGGGGAGAGCAGAGAGGTGATCGTGATCGTCAAACCACAGCCAGCTCGCGGTGGGCTGTCCAGGTCGGGTCCGACCGGTAGTCCCAGTATTTCACGCGGTGGAGGCGCACGGCACCTTCAACCGCCATCTGCGAGGTGTCGATCGCGCCGTGGTAGATCCGCACGAAGGCGTAGTACCTGCGTGACACCGGGCCCGCCGCCAGCGGGTGGGGGGCGATGTTGCGCCAAGTCCCGATGGCGTCTTCGGAGTCCATCAGGACCAGGTTGGCGTAGTTGTTCTCGTCGACCAGGAGATGGGTGGAGTACGACAGGACTGCGGGCACCTGGTAGATGCGCCGGTCGAGTTCGGCGCTCAGATCCTGGATCGCTCGGGCGACTTCGAGTGGCACCGAGTCACGCTTGCGACCGAAGAAGCCGACCACCGTCAAACGTTGGTGAGACTTGAACGCGTCCGGCCGGGGGATGATCACGTGGCGATACCACTGCTCGGGCGAGGGTTCCCACACTTCTACCGGACCCGAAGTACCGGCGAGGCGACGCTGGACGTCGCGGATCAACAGACAGAGGGTGATGCGGTCCGAGGCGATGTGGTCGGGGTGGGCGAACATCTTTCCCTCGACCACCTCGCGTGGACCGAGTTGGACCGGTGCCGGTGTGGCGGCGTCATGGCCAGCCAGACCGTGCACGACGGTCGGCACTTCACCCATCGCGGTCTCCGATCCGGCCAGGGGACCTCCTCCCTGGCGTCTGGGTCTGATCCTAACGACCGGGACTGCCTGCGACCTGGCACATCGGACACCAGAAGGTTATGCGGGGCGGCGTCCCGAGATGGGACGACTCGATGGCTGTCCCGCACTTCCGGTACGGCTTCCCACTCCGTCCGTTCACCCAGGTGGGGCGTCGTGCGTCCCGGGTGGTGACCCGGACCCCGTTCGTTACGTTGGCGTTCATCAACCGAACGGCGCGCCGAGCCAGATCGAGTCGTTCGTTCTCGTCGAGTACGCCCACCGGTCGCGACGGATGGTGCCGCTCCAGGAACAGGATCTCGTTGCGATCTGCGTTGCCGAATGCGGCGAGGATCCGCTGATCGACCAGCACGTCTGCCACCGGTCGTGCCGGGTCGGTGGTCCTCAGAAGCTGTGTATGGCGATCGCAGTCGAACGACGGGTCGAGTACGTCCCGCCAGCTGACCGAGCAGTCGATGTTGGTTGCGGCGGATGTCGGGAACCCCGTCGGCTCGGAGGATCACGCGGCCGTCCGGCACCGGGCGGATCCTGTTCGCCGGCCTGGCGTAACCGTCACCCTCGGGCATTACCCCGAAAAGCCAGTCCGCGTGAGGTGGCGGCGAAACCGACGTCAGCCAGCGTGCGCGCCCAGACTGTTCCATGCACCGGCGAGCCGTTCACCCGGTCCAGCCGGAAGGATCGGTGCCGACTGGCGGCGACCGCGATCCCACGACCCACCTCGCGGTGGAGTTCATCGTCGTCGGTGAACACCCGCAGGTGCCGACCGTCGAGGAAGCCGACCAGCCTTCCGTCGAACAGGACGACGTAGGCCCCGGCGGTCCGGGCCAGCCTCCCCTCATCGACCTCCGGCCAGGGAAGCGCCGCCCCATAGGGATTGGCGGGATCGACCGCTGCCAGAACCCGTACGGTGCCCGCGGCAGGAGCGCGCAGCCGGTCGACCGCGCCAGCCAGCGCGAACTGGGCCCCTCCCATCCCTTCTACGAAGTATCCACGTCGCATCCTTCCGGTCTCCTCCATACGCTGGAGCACGGGGTACAGCCCGGCGAATCCTCCTGGAATCCCTTCTGCCAGCACCGCTGGGCGAGTCAGCACCCCGTGGCGAAGCGCCAGGAGCTCGGTCCACGCCGTCGCACGTTCGGTATCCGATGCCGGGCCGCCCGCGTCCTCGAGGAGGTGGTCCACCAGGGACCATCGGCCGCCGGCGTGGGGTGGGAACGAGGTCGGCAGTTTGGGCCTTCCTCGTGTCTTACCCCGCCGGGAGCCGGTGTACGCCCGGAGGGGTTCGAGCGAGTCGTTGGTGACTTCGCCTGCCCACACCAGATCCCACAGCGCCTCCAGCGCCCGATCGACGTCACCTCCGCCGCAGGCGTTGTACAGGGCACCGAAGAAACTGGCGCCCCGCCGGTCGAGGTGGTTGCGGATCGCCTGGTGGATGTCCCCATCGGGGGACTCGACCTGGGGTGGGAGCCACAGTTGGGCGAGTCGCTGTCGCCTGTAGATCGCGATGCGGCCGTCTGTGGTGCCCAGCGGACCTCGTCCCACCCACACCAACTCCCCGTCGGTGAGGAGGCGGTCCAATCCGGTGCGAGGATCGAAGGCTCGTGCGGACAGCACGTCGCGTTCGAAGCTGGAAGCGGGCAGAGGAACCCCTTCGAGCGTGCGCGCCGCGTCGGCGACGGCGGTCACGCCGTGTGCCGGTTCGTCCGACACTCGCTGCCAGTCGGGGAGGAAGCGGCCGAGGGTGGTCGGCTCGACCGGTTCGATCGACGCTGCAAGCGCCGTCAGGGATCGCCGCTTGGCCCGACGCAGGACCTCTCGGTCGATCCATTCCGGTCCCGTGCCGCCGGGACGGAACGCGCCCTCAACCACTCTTCCGACTGCGGCGAGGCGTTCCAGTCCAGACCGGACCACACCGACCGGCAGGTCAAGCTCTCCCGCCAGGTCTTCTGCGGCGAACGGGCCGTGGGTGCGGGCGTAGCGCCCGATGATGTCGCCGAGGGGGTCGGCGACCGGTTCCCCGAAGACATGTGGGATGCCAGGGGGTGGCTGGATTCCGAGTCCGTCCCGCAGCCGGGCCGTGTCTTCGATCGCCGCCCATCGGACGTCTCCTCGCCAGTGGATCCGAATCGCCCGGTGGGCTTCGACGAGTTCGGCCAAGGCGGAGGCGGCGTCGACGTGTGATCGGGCATCCACCTCGTCCAGCGTGAGGGGTCCGAGCGCGGCCAGCAGGTCGGCTACTCCGTCGGCGGTTCGCGCCTTGCGGCTGTCGACCAGATGCTGGAGTTCCAGTTCGAGTTCGGCCAGCCGTTCGGCATCCAGCAGTTCACGGAGTTCCCCGTCGCCGAGGAGTTCGGAGAGAAGCTCCCGATCCAAGGTGAGTGCGGCCGCTCGGCGCTCGGCGAGCGGGGTGTCCCCCTCGTACAGGTAGGAGGCGACGAATGCGAACAGCAGCGAAGATGCGAACGGTGAAGGAGTGCGGGTGTCGACCTCGGTCACTCGGATCGTTCGGGAAGCGATGTCACGAAGGACCTCCTGCAGTGACGACAGGTCGAAGTCGTCTTGGAGGATCTCCCGATAAGCCTCCAATACGATGGGAAAAGTGCCGAACCGTTTGGCGACGCCGAGGAGGTCGGCGGCACGACGTCGCTGGAGCCACAAGGGGGTGCGTGAACCCGGACGGCGCCGAGGGAGCAACAGCGCCCGCCCGGCCGCCTCGCGGAATCGAGCGCCGAACATGGCTGTGTCGGCCAGGTGGTCCACCACCAGGCGCTCGACCTCGTCCGCATCCGGAATGATGTCCGCTGTCGCCGGAGGCTCGTCCGCGTCGAGGAAACGGAAGGCGATCCCGTCGTCGGACCAGATGACATCGACGTCGGTCCCGTACCGATCTCGGAGAGACTGCGTCACGGCCATCGCCCACGGGGCGTGGACCCTGGCTCCCAAGGGGCTCAGGATCACCACCCTCCAGTCGCCGATCTCGTCGCGGAACCGTTCGACGACGATGCTGCGGTCGGTGGGCATTGTGTCGGTTGCTTCCTGCTGTTCTTCCAGATAGCGGACGAGGTTCTCTGCCGCCCACCGATCGAGCCGGTAGTCGCTCATCAAACGGTCGATGGCGTCGGGGACGGGCAGGGTGGCAAACGTCCGAATAAACGCCCCGACTGCTCGTCCGGTCTCGATCGAGCGTCCGAGGCTGTCTCCATGCCAGAAGGGCATCCGGGCGGCCGGAGCGCCCGGGGCGGGGACGACCTCCACCCGGTCCGGACCGATCTCACTTATCCGCCAGGTCGATGCGCCGAGCACAAACACATCTCCCACCCGGGACTCGTACACCATCTCCTCGTCCAACTCGCCCACTCGCGCTCCGTCGGGCAACGTCACTCGGAACAGCCCTCGGTCGGGGATGGTGCCGGCATTGGCGACCGCCAGCTGTCGCGCGCCGCTGCGAGCCGACAGCATCCCCGTCACTCGATCCCACACCACCCGAGGGCGGAGTTCGGCGAACACATCGGACGGATAGCGGCCGGCGAGCATGTCGAGGGTGGCGTCGAACACTGTCCGGGGGAGATCCGAGTAGGGGGCTGCTCGTCGAACCGTGTCGTACAGGTCGTCGACGTGTCGGTCTTCGACGACGACCGCGGCTACCAACTGTTGGGCCAGGACGTCCAGAGGATTGCTGGGAATGGAAGTGGGCTCGACATCGCCGGCCCGCATACGATCGGCCAGCACAGTGGCGAGGAGGAGATCCCCCCGATACTTGGGGAAGATCCGAGCGACCGACGTCCCGCCCACCTGATGTCCTGCCCGGCCGACCCGCTGTAATCCGGATGCCACCGAGATCGGCGACTCGACCTGGATGACGAGGTCGACGGCCCCCATGTCGATCCCCAGCTCCAGCGAGGAGGTGGCTACCACCGCACTGAGGCTGCCCCGCTTCAGCGCCTCTTCGATCATCATTCGCTGCTCGCGGGACACCGAGCCGTGATGGGCTCGCGCGATCTCCTCTCCTGCCAACTCGTTGAGTTCGGCGCAGATCCGCTCGGCCAGTCGCCGAGAATTGGCGAACACGATGGTCGAGCGATGGCCCCGGACGAGTTCGAGGATGCGCGGGTATGTCGCAGGCCAGATGGACCTGGTCCGGACGGCATCCGGGTCGAGGGGGTCGGGTTCGGTTGGCGCGGTCATGTCCTCCACCGGGACGACCAACTCGACGTCGAGCGGACGTTCGGCCGCTGCATCGACGATCGTCACCGGCCGGGGTTGGAACGACCCATCGGTGACCGTTCCCCCGCCCAAGAAGCGGGCGGTAGTCGTGAGTGGACGCTGGGTGGCGGACAGGCCGATCCGCTGTGGTGAGGACTCCGTCAGATCCTCGAGCCGTTCCAACGTCAGGGCCAGGTGGGCGCCGCGCTTGTTGCCGGCCACCGCATGGACTTCGTCACAGATCACCCACCGAACCGAGCGGAGCGTCTCCCGGGCCTGGCTGGTCGTCAAGAGATACAGCGATTCGGGTGTGGTGATCAGGAGGTCCGGTGGTGTGCGTTGCATGCGGCGACGGTCGGCAGGCGGTGTGTCCCCGGTGCGCAGAAACGTCTCGACCTCTGGTAGAGGCTCTAGGCCGAGGCGTTCGGCCGTCTGGCGGATCCCGACCAACGGAGCGCGCAGGTTGCGGTCGATGTCGTGGGCCAGGGCCTTGAGCGGAGACACGTACAGGACTCGCAGGCGTCGGTCCGGTGTGGGGACCGGTTCGTGGAGGATGGCATCGAGTGTCGCCAGGAAGGCCGCCAGCGTCTTGCCGGAGCCGGTCGGGGCGTGGATCAGGGTGTGGGATCCCGAGACGATCGCCGGCCAGCCTCGCCGCTGCGCCTCGGTCGGATGAGGAAACGACGATTCGAACCAGGCGCGAGTCGCCGGAGAGAAGAGATCGAGGACGCTGTCCGCCACGGCCCGACTGTATCGGGCGCCTCTGACAAGCGTAGGGGCGGCTTCAGGCCCGGATGGCCCGCCCTATCCGAAGACTGTCACCGACGATCCGGCTGAGGAGGGTTTCGTCGGCGACATCGACGAATGCTTCGACAACGCCAGGGTCGAACTGGGTGCCGGCGCACTTGCCGATTTCGTGCAGCGCCCATTCCACGGGGAGTGCCGGCTGGTAGCTGCGGTGACTGGTGATCGCATCGAACGCGTCGGCCACCAGCACGATTCGGGCCAGTAGCGGAATCTCGTCTTTCGCCAACCCGTACGGATACCCCGACCCGTCATACCGTTCGTGATGGTGGAGGATCGCCTCGGCCACACCCCGGTCGAACAGGTCGACGGTCATCACGAATCCGAACTCAGGATGCCGCCGCATCCTGACGAGTTCGTCGCCTTCCAGCGGACCGGGTTTGGCGAGGATCGCCGGGTCGATGTGGATCTTGCCGACATCGTGCAACACGCCCACGGTGGTGAGCCGGTCGACATCGGTCTCGTCGAGGGCCATGTGGCGGCCGATGGCGGACGCAACCGCGCTCACCCGGTGGACGTGGCCGTAGAGATCCTCGACCACTCCCTCCATTGCGGCTAACAGCGTGTCCATGGCGCCTTTCCACCCACTCGGTGACCAAGTCTCCGTCGAACAGGTTGCGTTACGGACCAGGGCCCAACCATGAGACGCCCGACCCAAGTGCGAGAACCGTAGATCGGCTGGGAGGAAAGGTCACGGACCTGCACGAGTTGGCTCCGCCGGGCACAATCGGTGGATGGATGTTGCTGTCAACCTGGTCGAGTCTTACCTCCGGCTCAACGGATACCTGACCTTGTCGGAGATCGAAGTGCAGGCCCGCAATGCGCTGGGCTCGTACGACACGCTGACCGACGTCGACATCGTGGGGTTTCGGTTTCCCGGTGACACGTATGTGGCGGAAGCCGAATCCGAAGACCAGTTGCTGCTGATCTGCGACGAGGTCCTCGACCTCACCGAGGAGCGGATCGACGTGATCATCGGCGAGGTCAAGCAAGGCGAGGCGGTGTTCAATCCGGGGTTGTCCCAGCAGCCGGTGCTGCGTTCGGTGCTGCGACGGATGGAGTGGGTGTACGCAGAAGGCATCGAGGGGGTCGTTTCCCGGCTGTCCCAGGGCGGCATCAGTTTCGACCCCGCCCGTGGCGGCGGCGAGATCCGGACCCGCCTGGTGGCTTTCGGTCAAAGTCCCAAGGCCGGACCGCACACCATCCCGATCGGGCATGTGATCGATGCGATGGTCGGATTCATGGAACGGTACGACGACGTGCTTCGCTCCGCCCAGTTCAAAGAGCCTGCTCCGGCGCTGATTCGGCTGCTGGTGAAGGCGGGCTTCAGCGTCGGGCGCTGAGCCGATCCGCCGACACCGGTTCCGTGCGTTTTCGAAGGTCAGCGTGAACATCGTGGTGTCGTCCTCGCGTGAATAGGTGAGGTCGATTCCCAATCCGTCGCTGAGTGCCCGGCTCACACCGAGCCCCAACCCCAAGCTACCGGTGACAAGCGCCTCGTCTCCGGAGTGCACGAACGGGCGGAAGACGTCGCCGGTTTCCAGCCCGCGCCCGTGGTCGGTCACCGTAACGACGTACGCGCCGTTCTCGTGGCGGCCGGTGACCGAGACCGGCGGCGCCCCATGGCGGAGCGCGTTATCGATCAGGTTGCGTAGCACATGACGGAAACGGAGTCGGTCTCCGACGGCTTGCGCCGGGTCGCAGACGACGTCGATTTCTGCTCCGGTTGCCAGGAACGGTTCGGCAGCCGACGTGACTTCGGTGTCGATCCGATACGGAACGGAGTCGTAGGCGAGGTCACCTGCCTGGTGCCGGGCGGTCACCAGGATGTCGTCCACCATTGCCCGCAGCCGGTTGGCCTCACCCAAGATCGTGCTCCCTGCTTCCCGCACGAATTCGGGATCGGGAGTGTGATGGACGGAGTCGGAGACGAGAGCCTCGGCGAAACCGTAGATCCCGGTCAGCGGGGTGCGGAGCTGATGGGACATTCCGGAGATCAAACTCTGCTGGCTGGCCGCCAGATCCCGCTGGCGGGTGAGTTCGGCGGCGAGTCGATCCCGCTCGAGCCGCCGTTTCACCGATCCCCGGTACACCCAGAGGCCCAGCATGGGGGCGATCAGAGCCACAACGAACGACGACATGCGGGCGGTGCGTCCCGCCGAGTCATGTTCGGCCTGAATGCGGGCGGAGGCAGCAGCCGAAGCCGATGCAAGGTCGCGCTGGATCTGGTCGAGGAGCGGGAGCACGTCGTTGGTGACGAGGTCGTCGGCTCGGTCCACCTGGCCGTCGGCCAAGGCGGTGGCGACCCTACGGTGGGACTGTTCGAGGCCGCCGGTCGAGGCGGTGAGTTCGGCGTCGCCGAGGGCAGCGGTGGAGGTGGAGATCCGCTCCAGTGCCGCGTCGGCAGCCTCAAGCGCTTTGCGTGACGACGACGGCGATTCTGCTGCCGCCGCCACGACGGCGATGGTGAGATTGGCTCGGTAGGTGGCCGCGGCGGCCCGGCCTCGTTCGCTCGCCTCGACGACGGTGGCGTCCCGAGCGACGCGCAGTGACTGATCGGACCGGGCGAAACTCACGGCTGCGGCCATGACCAACAACACGGCCAGCCCACCGATGACGGCGGCCGGCTTCGTGCTGGATCGGTTTCGATTGCCCACGACGCACCATCGGCAGACCGACGGGGCGCCTTGAGGTCGTGGTTCAAGTTCCGGTGGCCAGATGCCGATGAATTCGGCATGGCTTACCGGGGCAGGGTACGGGCTGTTGTACTGGCAGCGATGGTGGTGGCGACACTTGTGCCTCTCGTCGCGCGGGCCGATCTTCTCGGCGGAGTCACAGAGGTCGTCGACGACACATCCGACACCACCACCGACACCGTGGACGGCACTGTCGACACCACCGAGACCGTGGTGGACAGCACTATCGGGGACACTGGCACGGTCATCGACGA
>JBKHXZ010000301.1:0-11896 GCA_046565785.1 Acidimicrobiia bacterium | reverse complement strand
TCGCTCTCCGCAGTTCAGTCGACTGCATCGGACCGACGATGACCGTCGCCTCCGACACCATTCGGGCGACTTCGGCCGATTCGCTCACCGACCCGTAGTAGTCGGAACGTATCACCAGCACGATCCGCGTGTTCTCCGAGGTGGAAGTACGAAGCATCTCGTAGACGACCGTGCGATCTCCGGCCGTCCACTGCGGCCCGAAGATCTGCTCGAATTGGTCGATGATCACCAGTCGCCTGCTGGGTGGGGCGTGCTCGAAGAATGGTTGGACATCCGAGGGAGATCCGGCTGTCGCGATTTCCACCCTCCACGAACCGCCCGGCAGGAGCCCACTGGTGGCCGCTGCGCCTAGTCCTGCCCTCACCAGGGACGACTTGCCCGAGCCTGACGCTCCTACCACAGCCACCAGGCGGTTCTCGACCACCCGGATGATGAGCTGGCGGGTCAATTCCTCTCGACCGAAGAACAGCCCGGCATCTTCCATCTCGTATCGGGCCAGGCCCCGATACGGGGCACGGGAACGGGCGATGGGGGCGGCGTCGGCTGTCCTTTGGAGCCGAGACAGCGCCGCGTCCATCAGGTGGTGGTGACTGTCGAGGACCCGACGGCCTTCCTCCACCGCGTCGGTTGCCAGGGCGAGCGAATGGTGAGCCCGCTCGGTGGCGAGTTCTTGGGCCGCCTGGTGCGCCACCCCGGGATTGCCGGAACTTCGCAGGTGGATCTCCCGCGAATCGCCCGGGGCGATGAGGCCGCCCAGATGCTGTCGGGTGATCGCCTCGATCGCGGCGAATGGAAGCGGGTCGAGGGCGAGGCCGGCGACCGGTGCTTCGAAGTCGGTCTCTACCACGGCGCCCGAGTGGAGGAGAAGTAGGAGTACCGGTGCCTGGACAGCACGAACCGACTCCGCCCACCTGGCGAGGTCGGCGGTCAGACTGCCGAGGTCGTCGAGGATCAGGAGCAAGCCATCCTCCACGAAGAGCCGGTCGATGGCGTTGGCATCGACCGGTTCATCGATCACTTCGCTTGCCCGTACGAGCGCGCGGAGCGGGTCGGAGTTCCCCGGTTCATGACTGCCGTACAGCACCGCTACCCCTCGCCGGCGCAAGCGTGCTGCTAATTCAGCGGCCAGTCGGGTCTTGCCGATACCAGGAGGACCGCCGATCAGCCCGATCTGGAGCCCTGCCGAAGGGAACCATCCCTCGACGATCTCGACCGATCGCTCACGCCCGAAGAGCGGTTGGGTCGAGGCGAACTCCAGATCCGAGTGGAGCGGACCGTGGCGTGCCGGAGGCACTGCCAGCCCCTCGTCTTGTTGCAGGATCTGATCGAGCGTTCGTTGTAGGCCAACACCGGGCTCGAGTCCGAGACCGTCGAGTAGGACCCGGCGAGCGTCGTCGAACGCCGCCACTGCCTCCGCCTGCAGCCCGACCCGGTAGAGGGCGACCATCAGAGCATTCCACAGGGTTTCCCGGTATGGATCCTCCGCAAGCGCCGTCCGAGCTTCTTCGATTGCACTTCGCTCCCGTCCGCAATGCAGCCCGGCGGTGATCCGCTCCTCCACCGCCTGTCGCCGGAGACGCTCGAGGCGAGCCACCAGGTCCTCAGGTACCCGCGCCAAGTCCTGTAACGGACGCCCGCACCAGAGTGCAAGCGCACGGCCGAGCGTGGCATGAGCCGTTGCGTACGCTCCGGCGGCGAACGAGGCGTGTCCCACATCGGTGAGGCGCTCGAACTCGTGGATGTCGACCCGGTCGGGAGAGATGCTCAGTCGGTAGGCGTCGGAGATGGTGTCCACCGAGACGCCCGGGAGTGCGCCGAGTGCTGCCCGCAGTCTGCTCACGTAGGCGTGAAGCGACTTACGCGCGGTTCGCGGCGGATCCGCCCCCCACAGTTCTTCGATCAGCAGGTCCGTGGGGATGGCGACGTTCGCGCGGGCGGCGAGGAGGGAGAGGATGGCGCGTTCTCGGGCACCGGGGACGGCGACAACTGTCCCCGTCTCATCCTCCACCACGAGAGGGCCCAGCAGCCGCACCCGCACGAGTCAAGCGTACGCCGTGCCGATCGGGGTTTGCGGGCGCCCGTCGACCGGACGGCCGTTTCACAACCGGGTCACAACCCGGGATCCGTACATGTCCCCGGAGAGATGCGAAGGGCGCGTCTCGAAGGGAGCGAGTATGTCGAAACTCGGATTGGGTCGTCGCCGGTGGACGATGCTGGTGACCGTGATCCTGGCGCTTTCGTTGACGGCTCAGGCTGCCGGCGCGCAGGCGTTTGGGGAGACTGTGCATTTCGGTCCGGACACCTATGTGGTCGGTCCGGTGGACTTCGACTGCATCGGTTGGGGCACGCTGACGGTCGTCGACGAGCGAGGGGTGCTTCGTTACACCGTGGCACCGACAGCCATGTCCTTCCGGGAGAACTTCCTGCTGCATTGGCAGGGGCGTCTGGTGTTCGAACCGGATGACCCGTCCCTGCCGACCTACGAGGGGCCTTTCTCGCAGGTGCTGACCTTCCAAGGCGACCCAGAGGGTTCGTTCGGGGGCACCCTGGTGTCGGTCTCCGTCATGTTCGGTGACGACGGGTCGAGGGTTACGGCCCGGTTCGTGGCGTACTTCCGCCACAACGCACTGCAGTGGGAGCCGGTCGACGAGGCAACACTGATCTGTCACTGACCGGGCGAGGTCGGACCGGACCCATCGTCGGAGAGTCCGGTCCGACCTCTCCGCCGTCGGACGGGTCGTTCACTCAGCTTGTGCGATCCAATTCTCCACCAGTCGCCTCAGCACCGACAACGGCACACCGCCGTGGCCGAGGACGACGTCGTGGAAGTCCGGGTAGGTGAACCGGTCGCCGAGGGAACGTCGGGCGTGTTCCCGTAATCGGAAGATCTCCCGCTGGCCCATCTTGTAGGCCAGAGCCTGACCGGGCATCCCGATGTAGCGGTCCACCTCGCCTGTGATGGTCTCGATCGAAATCGGGGCATGTTCGACGAAGAAGTCGATCGCCTGCTGGCGGGTCCAACCGTGGAGATGGATGCCGGTGTCCACTACCAGACGGATCGCCCGCCAGGCATCGGAGCTCACCATTCCCAGCCGGTCGACCGGTGTCGAGTAGAGCCCTATCTCGTCGGCAAGCCGTTCGGCGTACAGGCCCCAGCCTTCGGCGTGGGCCATGTCGGCGGCGTAGTTGCGGAAGCGGGGGATGTCGCTGAGTTCAGAAGCGAGAGTGCGGTCGAAGTGGTGTCCGGGGATCGCCTCGTGGTGGGCGATGGCTTCGGCGTCGAACCGGGTTCTCGTCTCCGGCTGGTAGGTGTTGAGGTAGTAGCGTCCCGGCCGGCTGCCATCGGGATCGCCCACCCCGTAGTAGGCCGGCGGCATGGAGGGAGCGAGACCGGCCGGTACTGGAACCACTTCACACTTGTTGCGAGGCATGATCCCGAACCAAGACGGGACGGCATCCCAGGCCCGGTCGATGGTGCGACGGGCGTGGTCCAGCATCTCCTCTCCGGTGGAATAGCGAAGGTCGGGGTCGTTGCGCAGCCGGTCGATGACCTGGGCGGCGTCGGCGAGACCGAATGCTTCCTGTCCGATCGAGGCGAACTCGTCCCGCAACGACCCGGTGGCCTCTTCCAGGCCGATCTGGTGGATCTCAGCGGCGGGCATGTCGAGTCCGGTGAACGCCCGAACCAGCATCTCGTACCGCTCTGCGCCGTCGGGTAGGTGCAACAGACCGGCATGGTCGTCGGGCCGGGCGACCGGTCCGGCGGTTTCGGCGAGGAACTCTCGGAAGCGGGCGAAGGCGGGTCGCACTCCTTCTTCGACAGCATGCCGCAGCATCTCCCGCCAAGCGGTCTCACCCGCCCAGTCGGTCGGTGTTCCGATTTCCAGGGTCGGGTCCTGATCGATGGGTGCGGAAACGCTGGCGTCGATCTGTGCCAGCACCCGCTCGAGATTGGTGCGGGTGGGGGTCAATCCATCCGCCAGGTCGCGGCGAATCCGGTCCTCCACCTGGGTGAGCCATTCGGGAATAGATCGCACCCTGGTGAGAAGCATCTCCGCCTGCTCTGGGTTCTGGGCCGCGCTTCGCGACAACGTCTGGGGAACGATGGATTGCACCCCCAGGTAGGGCGTTATCGGGACGGCGTAGACGCCGCTGCGGAGAAGCTGAAGGCTGCCGTCGATGGTGGCGACCAAGATGTCCCGGGTGAGTGCGTCCCCGGGTTGGAGGTCAGACAGTTTTCCGGCCCGGTCGGCGATCGATCGCATTCTGGCCATCTCGTCGACTTCTTCTTCCCGGGACACGGGAGGCAACCGGTCGTCGAATCGATGGTCGCCGTAGACGGTCGCCACCAGAGGAGTCGACTCCATCCACACGTCCCAGAATTCGTCGGCGAGCGCGCCGGTGCCGTCGGTCATGAGGGTCCTTTCGCCTGGCCCGACCAGCCTATGTCTGGTTGGGGGGCAGCGTGCCGGAGACGGGAACCGGGGCGGTGGCGGCGGGGGACAGGGCACCGAACCACACCCCGGCCATGACGATCGAGGCTCCGGTGATTCCCCGCGCTGTCAGCCGTTCGTCGCCGAGGGCAGCGGCCAGGACCATGGTGACGATCGGGAAGAGGACGAACATGTACGAGGTGGCAGACGCGGTCCAGTTGCGTACCACGATCAGGATCAGGACGAACAGCCCGACCGAACCGAGCGTGACGAGGTACCCCACCGCCCACCGGACCTCGGTCTGTTCGGGAAGGGTCCAGGTATCGCCGGCGGCCGCCGACATCACCGCCAGGGCAGCCGCTCCTGACAGCATGGCCACCGCATTGGTCATGGCGGGGTGATTGGTGGCGAGCTTCTTTCCGAGAATGACCGCTTCACCTACACAGACGATCGCGACGCCCATGGCGAGGAGGGCAAGTGGAGGAATGCGCAGTTCGTCGGGTCCGATCGAGATCCAGCCGATTCCGACGACGGCGAGCACCGCACCGATCAACTGCCGTCTGCCGATCCGCTCCATCCGGTGGGCACCGGCGAGCAACAGGGTCACCAGCGGGACCATGGCCATCACCACGGTGGCGACGCCGGCCGTCACCCGCACCAGCGCCCAGTACATGAGGGCGTAGAAGAGGGCGAAGCTGAGCAGTCCGTAGACCACGGTGTTGAACAGGGTGCGCCCGCGGGGCCAGCGCAGGCGCATGACGAGGACGATCACCACGAAGAGGACGGCGGCAGCACTGAAACGAAGCGTGGCTCCCCACAGCGGCTCCAGCTCGCGGTTGCTGAAGCGGACCCCGATGAAGTTGCCCCCACCGAGGATGGTGGCGGCCGCGAACGCGGTGAGGGTGGCTCGGCCGAGGGCTTTCGGGGCTGCAGTCACGTCACAACCTGTCTGAGCTGTCGGCTGAGGTCGTGGATGGTGTGCGTATGCCTCATCTCAGACGGCTGCCAGTGCGGCGGCATCTGCCATCTCGATCAGCTCTGCCTGGAACATGCGGTACGGGGCGACGAGTTCGGAGTCCACCACCTCGACGACATGCGCCGGTGCGCTCGCCCCGGTCTGGGGGTCGTATGGCGCGGCGAAGTGCGTCACGAGATGCGTGCCGTTACCGCTGGCCGTCAGGTACTCGGTGTAGCGGATGAAAAATCCATCTCCGACCGGGAAGGTCAGGGTGAGGTATTCGAGCGGTCGCATGTCCAACACCGTGAACACGACGAGTTCGTTCTCCCCATGGACACAGTGGTATTCCATCCCCGGCACCACCCGTCCGTTGCGGTCGTTGCGGATGGTGTGGGTTCCACCATGCATCCACCGGTTCCGCTTCGCCGGGTCGAGGAGATGATCCCAGACCACGATCGGGGGAGCCGCGCCGTAGGCGTCGACGGTTCGCCAAGCGTCGCGCTGGACGACCCGATCTTCGTTCTGGCTCCGAACGAACCGCCACACGTCGGGGAGTGACGAGACGTATCCCTCGATCACACCGAGGTGCTCGTACTCCTCGGTGTGTCTCGTCCACCCGGCGACGATCCGCTCGATCCGCAGATCATCGACGCATGCCTGTGTGAGGTAGAGATAGTCGGCGATGCCGGTTTGTTCCCGCACATGGTTCTTGAGCAACCGATGGACCACGATGACATCCGCCCCGGTGAGGGTCTCGATACCTGCCACCACCGTCTTCTGGAATTCGCCGCAGTGCATGACGATCTTCAGTCCGAGGGAAGCGATGTTGGCGCAGGCGTTGCAGGTGCAGGTGGTGTTCATGACCATCGTTTCCATTGCACGGGCGAAGCCGACATAGAGCTGCTCGACGGACTCCAATACGACGGGGCCGCTCATATCCGCAGGCATCACCCCATACAGGAACACGGCGTCTCCTTCGATCCGGGAGACGGTGAGAGGGGCGTGGATGGTCTCGAGGATGGCGTTGAGTAGCTCCCCGATGATCCCGTGGGCGTGTTCCAGTTCGCTCTCGGTGAGAAAGCGGGTGTACCCCGAGATGTCCGCGACGATCAGGTGGCCCTTCACCTCGTCCCTCCGCCTCGAACGATAGGCCGTGGGATGGTTCGGTGCGGCCTCGGTCCCGGTTCATTGAAGGCTCGTCACCCCGTCAGCTGGTTCGCACGTCTGTATGGGTGCAAGGCCTCGGAGTGAAAGGAGCGGCCATGCGTCGAATCGTGATCTTGGTGGTAGGGGTGTTGGTGTGGGCGGCAACCGCCGCACCGGCGCTCGCCGAACACACCCATGTCATGCTGACCGGGAACGGGAGCTGCGTGATCCTCGCCGCCAACGGCTGGGAAAAGGACGTGTGGTTGCCGCCGGCCGTCGACGGACCAGCGACCAGGCGACACCCGATCCATCTCAACGTTCATCTGGGCCAACACGGGACCCGCCACGGTGACATCTGGGTACAGGGTTCAGCGGGCGATCTCGCCAACTGTGAGGGGTATCTGAACGACTGATCGGTCAGACCCGCCCGACGGGTGTGGGGCTCCCAGATCTCGATCGGGGCCCCACGCTCGTGTCTTCGACCGCGAGGCCAGCGGAGGCGGTGCGCAGAGTCAGGCGCTGTGAGTCCGACGGTCGCAGTAGGTCAGACGAACGGGTTTTCCACCCGCACTCCGGCGTAGTCTTGATCGTGACTCAGGGCTTCTGACAGCACGACATCGCAACCCAGGGCGCGGGCTGACTCGATGATGGCTGCATCCCAATATGAGATCCCGAAACGGTCACGACTCGCGAACGCGGCGAGTGCGAGCGAAACGGTGGTCTCGTGTACCGGAAAGCGGAGGAAGGATTCGACCAACCCCAACGCCTGATCGTGGTTGAGTCGGTCCGGACGGTTTTGCCTGGTCGCCTGGACGTAGAACTCTTGAAGAACCTGCACGGAGAGGGCCAGGTCCCTCCCTGTGAGGATCTGGTCGGCGCGTTTCGTCTTGTCGCGCTCGGCGGGGTCGGTGGAGACGGCGTAGAGGAGAACGCTCGTATCAACGAAGCGCACGGTCGTGGAGTTCGCTTCGATCCAATCGATCGGATGCCCTGAAGCGATCGATACCGCTCACGATCTGCCGCTGCTGTTCTTCGAGCCGGGTGAACTCGGCTTCACACTTGGAGAGTGAGGCCAGGTACTCGGCGACCAATGCGCTGACCGATGTGCCCCGCTCGGCGGCGCGGATCCTGGCGGTGCGATAGACCTCATCAGGGACCGACACGGTGATGTTCTTCACATCACAAGTGTAACACAGTATCACAGTTTCTGTGTTGAATGGACTGTATAGTGCTGCGAAGCCAGGGATCGGCGTGAGGGGCCTGACTCGCAGAAGAGGCGCACAGAGGTCGGATTCTTAGAGTCGTGAACGTCTTGGCGGGCAGGTCTCCGGGTCGAGTTCGGGCGGGGACCCGGCTCCGACGCCGACCGGGCAATGTGACGTCCGAGGCGGGGTGTTTTCGACCCAGGCACGTCATTGTCTCCTGTTGCCGTGGGCTGCCGCGCCTGCTGGGTGTTCGCTATCGGCTTCCGCGGATCCGTCGGTGCCGATTACCATGGCCGCATCCAGCGCCCGTAGCTCAATTGGATAGAGCGTCTGACTACGGATCAGAAGGTTAGGGGTTCAAGTCCTCTCGGGCGTGCTGCCAGAAACCCCCGTCACCGAGGGGTTTCTGCGCGTCCGGGTTCTGGTGCACGGCCGAGCGGGTGTCGACGGAGATTCGATCGACGGCGCTACGAAAGCGAGGCGGCCAGCTCCTCCCCGGTGGGATAGCCGGCAAGCCGTCCCAGCCCGGACATGACCTTCCCCATCACTCGCGGCATCCCGGATGGGGCGACGATCGTGTCGGCATAGGAACTTTCGATACGGACGATGCGCAAGATCACCGGAAGGGTGACCTTGCGACCTTCCACCGTCCGGTGCACCAACCTGATGTACTCCTCGAAGCGCAATGCCGGGAAATGTTCGGCGGAGAATCGAACCGGCTGATCGGAGCGGTTGGCGAACGTGTGCGTGGAGCCGGACGGAACCTCGATCGACTCGCCTGGGCCGATGACGTGGGTCTTGCCGTCGAGGGTCACCGTGAGCTCTCCGGACTCGACCTCGTAGATCTCGCGCTGGCCAGGATGGATGTGTGCCGGCGGTCCGGATTGGGGTCCTTCGAGTTCAACCTCGACACGGGAAATCTCGCCGTTGGTCTCCAAAGACATCTGGGTGATGACCATCGTCTGTCGGACCGAAGGTCTGAAATCGAGGCTCTCGATCCCGGTGTTGGCGTGCATTCGTACCCTCCCTTCTGGGTCACCGGGCAAGCGGTGATGGTTTACAGCACTGTAAAGTGAAAATATGGGCGACGTCAACAGGGAATATCGCCAAACCACACGAGCCGAACGGGCGGCAGAAACCCGCCGGCGCATCGTGGCGGCAGCAGTGGAACTCCACCGCTCCCTGGGTCCGGCGGCGACGAGCCTGTCGGCTGTGGCGCGGGAGGCCGGTGTCTCCCGACCGACTCTGTACGCCCACTTCCCCGATGAGGCGTCGCTCTTCCAGGCGTGCACGATGCACTGGCTCAGCCAGGACCCACCGCCGGATCCGACCGCTTGGACCCAGATCGACGACCCCGCTGAGCGGGTGGCGGTTGCCTTGGGAGAGATCTACTCGCATTACGGACGGAACGAGGAGTTGATCGACAACGTGTTCCGGGACATGTACGTGGTGGAGTCGATGCGTTCGTTCAACGTTCCGCTCATGGAGGCAGCCTTCGCTGCCATGACCGAGGTGCTCACCACGGCGTTCGGCGACGACGAGGGGAGGGCCTCTCGGAGGCGGGCCGTCGTGGCGGTGGCGATCAGCTTCGATACTTGGAAGGTGCTCGTCGTCCGGCAGGGGCTGGACGAGCGTGTAGCGGTCGAACTGATGACTCAGCTGGTTGTGGCGGCGGTCTGAAACCTCGGGTCACGCCGGCTGTCACAGATCGTACGTTTGCGTTGTCAGTCGGGTGCACACGACGAGAAGGAGTGCACGACATCAGCGAAACAGCGACACGTCACCAGTTGCGTCGGCGGACCTGACTTGCGGGTGGGCGCGATATCCCCTCCAGACTCCCTGGTGTCTCGACGGGGAGGTTGGCGATCTTCTCCAACCCGGCCTGGTACTTCTCCTCCGAGGCGCTGAGGTCGTCCCAGCCTTCGACTTCGGACAGCGTTCGGTCTGCCCAGTTGTGGACGGTGTTGAGCAGGCTGACGAAGAAGTCCACCGCGAGTGCCCTGATGTGGGCCTGGTCTTGGGTGACGTTGATTCCCTCTGCGAATTCCTGTTTGACCTCACCGGCGAAGCGGAGCATCTCGTGGGCGTCTTCCCGAACTTGGTGGAGTGTGTCGACCAGTTCCTCCTTGGTACCGAGGGGCGCCACGAACACACGCAGCATCGCTTCGAAATCCATCGAGAACGGGGCAACCGGGGTACTCAGCCAGTCTCGCAACGTCTGCCGACCCGCATCGGTGATCGAATAGACGGTGCGAGCACGTTTGCCGGTGTACTGCTTCTCCCCGTGGATGAGCCCCATGCTGGCGAGTCGCTTGGCTTCCCGGTAGATGGCGCTTTCTGCCCGCGGCCAGACATATCGGAAGTATCGAACCCGCTGCTGAGCGAGCTCGTACGTCGACCACGGTCGCACGGCGACTTGCACGAGGACCGCGTAAGAGGTGGTCGTGAGTTGATCGGTCACAGTCTCCTTGATACTCCAAATGAGAGTATGTATGCTCCAATCAGGAGTATAGAGATCCGCCCGGTGGTCGGGTTGCACGGAGGTGGCGAGATGAACGAACGTTCCGAGCATGTAGAGACGCTCGTTGTCGGCGGCGGGCAAGCCGGTCTCGCCCAGGCCTATCACCTCGCGCAGCGGGACATCCCCTACCTCGTCGTCGATGCCAACGAGCGGATCGGTGACGCCTGGCGCAAGCGATGGGACTCCCTCCGGCTCTTCACCCCCGCCCGGCTCGACGGGCTTCCCGGGATGCCGTTCCCGGGATACCGCTGGTCGTTTCCAACCAAGGACGAGTTCGCCGACTATCTCGAGTCGTACGCCGAAGCGCTCGGTCTCAACGTGCGCACCGGCGTCCGAGTGGAGAGATTGACCCACGATGGGCGGCGATTCCTGGCAACTGTCGCTGGACAGCAGATCGAAGCCGACAACGTGGTCGTCGCGATGTCGAGCTGGCAGAAGCCCCGAATTCCCGAGTTCGCAACCGAGATCGACCCCGATGTCGTTCAGATCCACGTTGCCGACTATCGGAATCCCGACCAGTTGCCGGTCGGCGACGTGCTGGTGGTCGGAGCAGGCAACTCAGGGGCGGAAGTCGCCAAGGAACTCGCCCGAACCCGGCATGTCACCCTCGGCGGACCCTCCACCGGCGCCCTCCCAGTCCGCCCGGAAGGTGTGCTGGCGCGGGTCCTGATGCCCTTCGTCGGCCGGGTCGTGTTCCACCGGGTGTTGACCACCAGCACACCGATCGGCCGGAAGGCACGACCGAAGATGATCGCCAGTGGTGAGCCGCTGATCCGGGTCAAGCCACGAGATCTGGAGGCTCTGGGCGTGGAGCGGGTGCCGAGGGTCACCGGGGTCGCCGATGGCAGGCCCCAGCTCGAGGACGGTCGCAAACTCGACGTGGCCAGCATCGTCTGGTGCAGCGGGTTCCGTCCCGGGTTCGACTGGATCGACCTGCCCGAGTTCGCGGTGGGTCCGTCCGCACACCGGCGTGGAATCGTCGACGATCCCGCGGGGCTGTACTTCCTCGGCCAGAAGTTCCTCTATTCGGTGTCGTCTGAGCAGATCCATGGGGTTGGTCGCGACGCCGCCTACCTCGCCGACCACATCGCCCGAAGCAGAACCGATCGATCTCGAGTCGATGGTGAGCGCGCGCCAGAACCGGTGCCCGAACGTCGGTAGCCTGCACCTCCAATCGACAAGCGATGGGAGAGTTCCGTGCGTCTGCGTCAGGTGGCCCAGCGGGCCGAGGACCTCGATCGAGCAGTGGCGTTCTATCGAGACACGGTCGGTCTATCGCTCCTCGCCCGATTCGATCCTCCGGGTCTTGCCTTCTTCGATCTCGACGGCGTGCGGCTCCTGGTCGAGCGCGGGGCATCCAGCGCTCTGCTGTACCTGGCGACGGATGACATCGATGCTCGGGTCGAGACACTGCGGTCGGCCGGGGTCACGATCGAGACCGAGCCGCACATTATCTTCCGTGACGACGAGGGAGTCTTCGGTGCCCCCGGGACCGAGGAGTGGATGGCGTTCTTCCGGGACTCGGAGGACAACCTGGTTGGCCTGGTGGAGCGCCGGCCGACCTGAACCGCGGGCTGGCGGCGCCCCTGGAGGGCGCCTGGAACCCAGGGTTCGCGGCGCCCCTGGGGGGCGG
>JBKHXZ010000300.1:0-2616 GCA_046565785.1 Acidimicrobiia bacterium | reverse complement strand
ACGGTGATCTCGACCGAGTCGATCTGGTTCCGGTTCCATCCCGACTCGAACAGCATGTTGGCGAAGCGGAACGCCAGCAGGTTCTGCACCGTCTCTTTCGCCAGGTAGTGATCGATGCGGAAGATCTGCTCTTCGGCGAAATGCCGATGAAGGATCTGGTTGAGATGCCGAGCGGATTCCAGGTCGGTACCGAACGGCTTTTCGACGACCACCCTGGTCCAGCCCTCCGAATCGGTCAGGCCGGCATCGGCCAGTCCGACGATGGTGTCGTCGAACACCGGGGGCGGGATCGCCAGGTAGAAGACACGGTTGCCGGGCAACGAATGTCGTGACTCGATCTCGGCGATCCTCTCTGCCAGCGATGAGAAGCCCGGTTTGATCGACACGTAGCTGACGCAGCGGTCGCACCACCGGGCCGCATCGGCCTCGCTCCATCCGGCGTCGACCAACGCTTCGGTCACGATCTTGCGGAACCGTGTGTCGTCCAGGTCGGATGTCGCCACCCCCAACAGGTGCGAGGTGTCATCGAAGTTGCGGGCCTCGAGCAGGCGGTAGATGGCGGGGATGAGCATGCGACTGGCGAGATCCCCGGTGGCTCCGAACAGCACCAGCAGGTGGGGTTCGAACCCCATCGTCTCGGCCGCCGACCGGGCCGTCATGCCAGCGACCGGTCCAATGCGTCGAGGGCGGCATCGGGGTCGGAACCGAGATCGATGCGGATCACCCGCTTCCCGGCATCGACCAAGGCCTGGAAGTCGCCGGCAGCCTGGGCGGCGATGATCGCTCCGAACTCGTGGCCGGACTCCGGAACAGCCAACGGGGCACTCGGATGATCGATCAGTTGGACGAAGGCGCCGGATTGGGGCCCGCCCTTGTGAAGCTGTCCGGTGCTGTGGAGGAAGCGGGGCCCCCACCCGAGTGTCGTGGCGAGGCCGGTCCGTGCGCCGATCGTCTTACGGAAGGCCTGCAGCCGGTCCCACCGTGCGTCGTCCGGTGCCAGATAGGCGTGTATTCCGACGTAGTCGCCGGGAACCAGATCGTCGAGAAAGGCGGCGACGGTCTGGTGGGCGTCGTCGCCGGTGACGGTGGGCACTCCCCCGAGGTCGAGCGAACCTTCCATCGCCTCCTTGGCCAACTTCTTAGCTGCTTCCACGTTGGGTTGGTCGAAGGGATGTACGCCGAGCACCGCGCCCGCTGCCGCGGTGACCACTTCGGCTCGCAGCATCTCGTATCCGAGCGAGCTGATCTCCGGCAGTTCGAAACCCAACACCGGTTGACCGGCACGGTTGAGGGCGTCCAGGTCGGGGGCCTGCTCCCCCGCCAGCTTGTAGGCGAGGAACACACGGTCGTCGGCGTACGCTGAAGGTCCCCGGACAGGCTCGTCGGCCACCGGCACGATTCCTGTTCCGTTCTTACCCAGGCTCTCGGCGATCAGCTGTTCCATCCATGCCGGAAGCGAAGCCAACGACGGCGAGGTCAGGAACGTGAGCTTGTCCCGGCCTTGACGGGCTAGTTCGCCCAAAGCAATCCCCAACCCGACCGCCGGGTCGTCACGGACGTTCTCGGCGGCATGCGACGCCAGGTCGGCGGCCGCGTCCAGGAGGGCGACGACGTCGATTCCGATGAGGGCGGCCGGCACCAATCCGAAATGGGTCAGTGCGGAGAATCGGCCACCTACGTCGGGGATCGTCTCGAAGACCGCTCGGAATCCTCGTTCTCGACCCAACGCCGCCAGCGACGTCCCCGGGTCGGTCACTGCGACAAAGCGCGATCCGTCCTCTCCGGCCTCGGCCCAGAAGAAGCGGAAGGCCGACAGCGTCTCCAAGGTGGTGCCCGACTTGGACGAGATGACGAAGATCGTGCGGGACGGGTCGATACGTTCGGCGATCGCTCGGATCGAGTCCGGGTGGGTGCTGTCGGCGACGATCAACTCGGGCGATGTCGTTCCGAACGACCGGGCGAACACTTCCGGCGCCAGGCTCGACCCTCCCATACCGCACAGCACCACGTGGTCGGTTTCAGCTCGCACCGATGCGGCCACCTCGACGATCTCTCCGACGTGAGGGCGCATGGTCTCGTGCAGATGGAGCCATCCGAGCCGGTCGGCGAGCTCGGGCGCATCCGGATCGTTGGACCAGACAGTCGGATCGCCCTGCCACAGTCTTCTGACCGCATCCGACTCGTTCCATTCGGAGATGCGGGCGGCGACAGCGGGGGCGAGCAACGGAACCAGGTTCATGCTGCGAGTATGCCAGCAGTGGCCACGACACCTTCGCGTGCTGGCACAATCGACCGCGATGGCTGAGATCGACGCCCCCACCAACGTCCTTGCAGTGCGGTACGCCAGTCCGGAGATGCGCCGGGTCTGGTCGCCCCAGTCGAAAGTGGTACTGGAACGGAGGCTGTGGCTGACCGTGCTGGAGGCGCAGTCGGATCTCGGTCTGGACATCCCCGCAGCCGCCATCGAGGCATACCGTTCGGCCGTCCACCAGGTGGATCTCGAGTCCATCGCCGCCCGGGAACGGGTCACCCGCCACGACGTCAAAGCCCGGATCGACGAGTTCTGTGCCCTCGCCGGCTACGAGCACATCCACAAGGGGATGACCTCACGGGATC
>JBKHXZ010000299.1:0-8236 GCA_046565785.1 Acidimicrobiia bacterium | reverse complement strand
TGACCGGGTTGGAATGGCCGGCGCCAGCAGCGGAGATCCGGGAGGCGGGCGAGAGCCTCGAGTGGTGGTTGTGGAGCGACGGAGCCACGACCGGCTGGGTGCTGCAACTGGCGGTGGGCGACCCGGTGGACGGCCTGGCCTGGGCGTTCAGCGCCGCCGACGCCAGGACCGAAGGCCCCGACACCTGAACCCTGGGCCAGCCGGGCCCTCACAGGGCCCCACGAACCCAGGGTTGGCGGGGCCCTCTGGGGGCCCCGGGAGCCCAGGGTTCAGGCTTGGTCTTCGACCAGGTATGTGTCGGTGTGGTAGCCGGTGGCGCCGTCGGGGGCGACCGGGGTGATCTGTTCAGTCTGGGGCTCGCCGGTCCCGTCAGTGGCTCGCACCTGTACCTGATGGGTACCCGGCGTCGCATCCCACACGATGCTCCATTGCCGCCACACGTCGTCGTCGATGGAGTCCGCCAGGGTCGCCTCCATCCACTCCCCGCCGTCGACCCGCACTTCGACCCGCTCGATCCCCCGGGTCTGCGCCCAGGCCACCCCGCCGATCCCCACCGGACCCGGGGCGAGACGAGCTGACCGACGCGGCGTGTCGATTCGGGACTGGGTCTTGATCGGGCCTTCCTTCGACCAGCCCCGTGGCACCCAGTAGGCGTCGAACGCGTCCCAGGTGGTCAGTTCGATCTCCGACAGCCATTTCGTCGCCGAAACGTATCCGTAGAGCCCCGCAACCACTAGCCGGGCGGGGAACCCATGCTCGAACGGCAGCGGCTCGTCGTTCATGCCGATGGCGACCAGCGCGTCCCGCCCGTCGAACGCAGCGGAGGTGGGGAAGCCGAACGTGAACCCGTCTACCGACCGTCCGACGATCTGGGTGGCCTCGTCCCGCACACCCGCCCGGCGCAGGAGATCGCCGAGGGGAGTGCCCAGCCATTTGGCAGTGCCGATCAGGTCTCCCCCCACCTGGTTGGAGACACAGCAGATGGTGATGATCCGCTCGACCATGGGTAGGTCGGACAGGTCGGTGAAGTCGAGGGTGAGGGGACGGTCGACCATGCCGGTGATGCTCAACGTCCAGTCGGACAGGTCGACGACCGGTGGGGAAATCGGGGCGGTGTCGATGCGGTAGAAGTCGGCGTTGGGAGTGATGAGCGGGGAGATGCCGGGCATTTCGAGCTGCGCCGAGGCGGGGATGGGCGGAGCGAGATCCGACGCCGCCGGCAGGACCACTTGGTCGCGGCCGGCGATGAGTCGCCGGGTACGTTCGAACAGATACCGCCCGGCGCCAGCACTGGCCACCGCCAGGAAGGCCACCGCTCCCGCCCGGCCGAGGAACACCCGACGGTCGAGGTCGACCTCCCGACGAGCCGAGTCCGCCACCGGAGAGGCGAGGAACTGGAAGACGAAGACCCCGGTGGCGGCAGCCAGGGCACCGTTGACGAGGGCCGGGGTGAGGTCGGCGAGCGGAGTACGGGCAGCCGCCAACGCACCGATCAGACCGAAGCCACCGATCACAGCCGGGATCACCGCCGGCCGGGACGGAAACGTCCGACCGGCGGCGAAGCCCAGCATCAACGTGACGAACACGATGCCCACTGCCAGCGCCACCTTGTCGGCAGTGCCGAACAGTTCGATGGCAAGGTCTTTGACCGGCGGCGGGACGATGTCGATCACGAAGGTGGCGACCCCGGAGACCAGCGACGGCATCGAGGCGAACAGGCCGGCGGCGAGCTCGCTCACCCCGAGTGAAGCGCCCCCGGCCACCGCCCCGGCCACCCCCAAGGGCCAGCGGGGACGGGCGACGGCTGCCTGCGGCTCCAGTTGATCGATCGCCATGCCAGCCAAGCTACGGGGCAGCCGGCCCAACCACTACTCGCCGCCGCCCAAGTTTCGCCACCGTTTCGCTCCAGTCCCGCTTTTTAGCGCACAACGGGTGCAGAACTGCACCCGTTGTGCGCTAAAAACCACCATTCCATGCGCGAGTTGGCACGTACTACGAGGCGTCGCATCGTCCTGCGGGCGGTGTCGATCGGATTGGCCACGACTCCGTTCGGGCTCACCTTCGGGGCGATCGCCGCCGCCTCCGGGCTGTCACTCGCCGAAACGATCGGCTTCTCCTCGTTCGTGTTCACCGGCTCGGCCCAATTCGCGGCGGTGGCCATCCTGTCCGAAGGAGGTGCCATCGCCGCCGCAGTCTCCACCGGCCTCCTCCTCAACCTTCGCTCACTCGCTTTCGGGATCCTGCTCGCCCCCGACCTGCGCGGGCCGACCTGGTGGCGGGCGCTGGTGTCGCAACTGGTGATCGACGAGTCGACAGCGGTCGCCACCGTGGAAGAAACATCGACGGCCCGCCGGTTCGGGTTCCTCGCCGGTGGAGTGTCTGTGTTCGTCCTGTGGAACCTGTCGACGATCCTCGGTGCGGTGCTGGTGTCGAGTGCCGGTGACGTGATCGTGCGTTACGGGCTCGATGCCACCATTCCCGCCGCCTTCCTCGGCCTGCTGTGGCCACGGCTATCCGAACAACTACAGCGCCGGGTGGCGCTCGCTGGCGCCGTCATCGCCGTCGCCCTCACCCCGTTCACGCCACCGGGTGTGGCTGTGGTGGCGGCCATCGTCGCCGTCCTCGTCGGGAGGCCCCGATGAGCGCGGCCACCATCACATTGGTGGCACTCGGCTTCGGCACCTACGTGTTGAAGGCCGCCGGACCGGTACTGATCGGCGGTCGTCCGCTTCCCGCCTGGATGTCCCGTTTGGCCGACCTCGCCCCGGCTGCTCTCCTCGGAGCGCTGGTGGCCACCTCCACCTTCATCGTCGACGGCGGCTACACCGTCGACGCCCGTGCGATCGGCCTGGCGGTGGCGGCCGTCGCCCTGCGACTTCGCGCACCGTTCGTGGTGATGGTCGTGTTGGCTGCCGCGGCCACCGCTCTGGCCCGTACGCTCGGTTGACGCAGATGACCACTGTGACCGGAGAGGACGGCGCCACCCGCTGCTGGTGGGGAGCCGAACCCGAGATCTACCGCGACTATCACGACACCGAGTGGGGCTTCGGAGTGATCGATGACCACCGACTCTTCGAAAAGCTCTGCCTGGAGGGATTCCAGTCCGGCCTGTCGTGGCTGACCATCCTGCGCAAGCGACCTGGATTCCGGGCGGCGTTCGCCGACTTCGACCCGACGCGAGTGGCCGAGTTCGGTGAAGCCGACGTCGCCCGCCTCCTCGAAGACGCCGCCATAGTCCGTCATCAGGGGAAGATCCGCTCGACGATCAACAACGCGGGTCGCGCCCTCGAACTGATCGAGCGGGAAGGCTCGCTCGCCGCTTTCTTCTGGCAGTGGGCGGAATTCGAACGCCCCGCCCCGAGCGACATTCCTGCAACCACCGAGTCGTCGATCGCCCTCGCCAAGCAGTTGAAGAAGTGGGGATGGAGTTTCGTCGGACCGACCACCGTGTACGCCTTCATGCAGGCGATGGGACTGGTCAACGATCACCTCAACGACTGCCACGTGCGCGAGGCGGCAGAAATGTCGCGACGAGAGGCCGCTGCATCCATCATCTGAGCATCCCGGTTCGGTAGCCTCGCCGCCAGATGCCGCCGGCGCCGCAGCTCACGATCGGGATCGAAGAGGAGTACCTCCTCGTCGACCTGGAGACGCGGAATCTGCTCGCCGACCCGCCCACCGAGCTGTGGGACGGCGCCTACCAGCGCATCGAAGGCCGGGTGAGCCGCGAGCTCCTGCGCGCCCAGATCGAGGTCGGCACCAAGCCTCACGCCCACATCGCCGATGTCGCCCACGACCTGAGAGATCTGCGGCGCTCGCTGGGTGAGGTGGCTCAGGCGCATGGTGCGGCCATCATCGCCTCCTCCACCCATCCGTTTGCTCTCTGGTGGGAGCAGGTCACCACCGACGGCGACCGCTACAAGCTGCTGGCTGAGGACCTGGCGATGGTCGGACAGCGCATGGTGATTTGCGGGATGCATGTCCATGCCGGGATCGAAGACCCGGAGCTGCGCATCGACCTGATGAACCAGATCACCTATTTTCTCCCTCACCTGCTGGCGCTGTCCACGTCTTCGCCGTTCTGGGGTGGGCGTAACACCGGACTGAAGAGCTACCGGATGAACGTGTTCCGCACGATGCCTCGCACCGGTCTGCCCGAGGAGTTCGTCTCGTGGGCGGAATACCAACGCCACGTTCAGGTGCTGGTGGAGGCCGGGTTGATCGAGGACGCCTCCAAGGTGTGGTGGGACATACGTCCGTCCATCCGCTATCCGACGTTGGAGTTGCGGGTCACCGACATCTGCACCCGTTGGCAGGACGCCATCACGATCGCCGCCCTCTACCAGTCGCTGCTGCACATGCTCTACCGGCTGCGACGCCACAACCAGAAATGGCGCCGCTACGCCAACATGCTGGTCGCCGAGAACATCTGGCGTGCCCAACGGTACGGAGCGCAGGGCGAGTTGATGGACTTCGGGACCGGCACCCTGGTCCCGTTCGAGGATCTGGTGGAGGAGCTGATCGGGCTTGTTCGACCCGATGCAGAAGAACTCGGATGCGTTGCCTAGGTGGAACACACCCGATCGATCGCCCGGGAGGGCACGTCCGCCCGCCGCCAGGTGGCTGCCTATGAAGAGGCGATCGCCGCGGGAGCCTCACAGGAGGGAGCACTGCGGGCAGTGGTCGACGAGCTCATCTCCGACACGCTGGCAGATACCTGAAACTCTGAGTTCGGGATAGGTTCGGTCCCTGATCACGACCAGGGGGTCCGTACTGTGTCATCGCAGATCCGCATCGCCGTCCAACTCCAGCCGCAGCACGCCGACTATTCGGCCATCCGGGAGGCGGCCATCGCCGCCGAGGAGGTGGGTGTCGACATCGTCTACAACTGGGATCACTTCTTCCCGCTGTCCGGTGAGCCTGACGGCAAGCACTTCGAATGTTGGACGATGCTCGCTTCGTTCGCCGAGGTGACGAAGCGGGTGGAGATCGGGGCGCTCGTCACCTGCAATTCCTATCGCAACCCCGAACTGCTGGCCGACATGGCCCGGACCGTCGATCACATCTCCAACGGGCGGCTGATCCTTGGAATCGGAGCCGGGTGGTTCGAGAAGGACTACGACGAGTACGGGTACGTGTTCGGAACCGCCGGGGACCGCCTCTCGGATCTGCGGGACGCCCTTCCCCGGATCGAAGCACGGTTCGAGAAGCTGAATCCGAAGCCGGTGCGGGACATTCCGATCCTGATCGGCGGGGGTGGGGAAAGGCGGACTCTGCGCTATACCGCCCGGCATGCCGATATCTGGCACGGCTTCGGCAATCCGGAGAAACTGGCGCACAAGAACCGAGTTCTCGACGAGTGGTGTGCGAAGGAAGGTACGGATCCCCAGGCGATCGAACGTTCCGCCGGGGTCAATCCGAAGCGACTGGACGGCGCTCAGGAGTATCTCGACGCCGGAATCACCCAGTTCACGATCGGCCTGAGCGGCCCCGACTACGACCTCTCCCTGGTCCCCGACTGGATCGCCTGGCGCGACGAACAGAACGGATAGTCGGCCGACCACGGTGCCTGCCGCGAGAGGGGTGGTTCACGAGTTCGCTCCGCTTCGGGGGGACCGAGGGAGCATCCGCAACATTCTCTCCCCCCATCGCTCCGCTTCGGGGGGACATCTAGACACAGGTTGAACACACGTTTAGAATACTGAACATGCGTTCAGTCAGTGACAGCGCCGACGTCACCTCCGCCGCCCGGATTCGGGAGGCGGCGATGGTTCGCTTTCCTCGCGACGGGTTCGAAGCGACGACGGTGCGCGCCATCGCCGAAGACGCCGACGTCTCCCCCGCCCTCGTCATCCACCACTTCGGATCCAAAGAGGGACTACGCAAGGCCTGTGACCGTCATGTGGTCGACCAGATCAGGCAGACCAAACAGGAAGCCATCGAGAACGATCGGCTCGGCGACCCCGAGATGATGTCGGCCGGGTTCGCCATGGCCGGACCGCTCATGCGGTATCTCGCCTGGGCGCTCAGTTCAGGCAGTCCGGAGGCCGCCGAACTGTTCGACGACCTCGTCGCCCAGTCCGCCCACCTCCTCCAACTCGCCGCCGAGCATGGCGCGCTCGACCCCGGTCCGGACCCAACGGCACGAGCGGCAGTGCAACTCGCCATGCAGATGGGTTCGCTGCTGATGATCGACCATCTCGGTCGTCAGCTCGGAGTCGATCCACTCTCTACCGAAGGCGTGATGCGCATCTCCCGCGCCACCCTCGAACTCTTCTCGGGAGCCATGTTCCCGCCCGGAAAGGCCGATGAGATGCTGCAAGCTCTCGATCAGGCCATCGCCCACACCAGAAAGGAAACCAACGATGGGTGAAGCCATCACCACCCGAGGCTTGACCAAGCGCTACGGCAACACCTTGGCGCTGGACGGCCTCGATCTCGACGTCCATCGCGGCGAAGTCTTCGGCTTTCTCGGCCCGAACGGGGCGGGAAAGACCACGACGATTCGCTTGCTGCTCGACGTCCTCCGTCCGACGTCCGGCTCGGCAGAAGTGCTAGGTCTCGACCCGCTCACCGACGGGGTCGAACTCCGCAAGCGGATCGGATATCTCCCCGGCGATTTCGTCGTCGACGGACGGCAGTCGCCTCGGGAATTCCTCACCTACCTCGGCAACCTGCGCGGTGGGGTCGGCCCCGATGCCTTCGAGCCGCTGGCCGAACGCCTCGAACTCAACCTGGACAACCGGATCGGCAGCCTGTCGAAAGGCAACCGGCAGAAGGTCGGATTGGTGCAGGCGTTCATGCACCAGCCGGAACTCTTGATCCTCGACGAACCGACCAGCGGACTGGACCCGATCGTCGCCCGGGAGTTCCTGACGATGGTCGGCGAAGCGCGAGACGCCGGACAGACCGTGTTCATGTCCTCGCACGTGCTGAGCGAGGTTCAGCAGTCCGCCGACCGTGCCGGCATCATCCGCAAGGGACGACTGATCACCATCGACGAAGTCGACCAACTGCGCGCCCGGGCACTGCGTCACGTCCGTGTCGTGTTCGACGGGATGGTGACGGAGGCCGACTTCGCCGCTACGCCCAACCTGACCGAGATCGCCGTCGACGGCACCACCCTGCGCGCCCGCCTGGTCGGCGAGGCGGACGGTTTCATCAAGTCCCTTGCCCGCCATCGGGTGATCGACATCGTTTCCGAAGAGCCCCAACTCGAAGAGCTGTTCTTCCACTACTACACCGGAGTAGACGACCATGTTGCGTGACACCTGGACCAAGACCCTGTGGGACCAGCGGCGGATGCTGCTCGGGTGGGCGATCGGGTTCGCCCTCGTGTCCCTGATCTACGGCGGGTTCTATCCGTTCGCCGCCACCCCCGAGTACGAAGAGCTGATCGACAGCCTTCCGCCCGGCATCGCCGATGCGTTCGGATGGGACGACATCGCCTCCCCGGCGGGCTATCTGGGGTCGACGGTGTACGGGATCCTCGGTCCGGTCCTGGCGATCGTGATGGCCATTGGTCTGGGTTCGCGGGCGATCGCCGGGAGCGAAGAGGACGGCAGCCTGGAGCTGCTCGTCACCCACCCGGTGAGTCGGACGTCGGTGGTTCTGCAGAAGGCGGCTGCGCTAGGCATCGCCATGGTCGGGGCCGGAATCGTCGTGTTCCTGGTGATCATGGCGATCAGGGACCCGATCGACCTCGACCTCTCCTGGGGGAACATCGCTGCTGCCTCGGTGAACCTGGCGCTGATGGGGATGTTCTTCGGATCCGTCGCCGTGCTGGCAGGTGCGATCACCGGCCGGAAAGGAACGACGGTGGGCATCACAGCCGGTGCGGCCGTGTTCGCCTTCCTCGCCAACGGCATCGCCCCTCAGGTGGACGCTCTGGCGTGGATGCAGAACCTCTCCCCGTTCTATTGGGCGAACGGCACCGCCACCCTGCGGGACGGGTTCGACCCGCTTCTCACGCTGCTGCTGGTCGGATCCTCTGCCGTCGCCCTGGCCGCCTCGGTGGTCACCTTCAACCGAAGGGACATCGGCGTCTGATCATCCGGGCGGGGCCGCTCGCTGTGCCCCCCACCGCTTCGCTTCGGGGGGGACAGAAACCTAGGGCCGACACTCTCTCCCCCCCGGGCAGCGCCGGGGGGAGACAGCTGAGCGCAGCGAGGCAGAGGGGGGCAGTCCCCGAAGCAAAGTGAACCAACGAGCTCGCTCCGCTCGCAAGAACCCCCCT
>JBKHXZ010000298.1:0-2166 GCA_046565785.1 Acidimicrobiia bacterium | reverse complement strand
CGCGCAACACCTCTTGAGCAGAGACCCCAACGACGAGCTATCCGATCAGTGGAAGGCGTGGGTCCGAATGCGGGCCGCGGCCGGAGGCGGCTCTCACCCAGGCCAAGTCGTCAGTGAGATCTGCCGGTCGACCCTGGACCGTCTTTCTCGCAAGCAACTCATCGAGAATGGCTGCAGTCGCCTCGACCCCTTCGGGGGTGGCGATGGGTTCCCGGCCGAGTGCATCGGTGAGATCCATTCCGTGCACCACTGCCTCCACGATGCGGCTGGGCACGAATTCCCCCAACTCCATGAGGGCGTAGTAACCACTGCCGATGGTGTGGGGAGGATTAGCGCGAGACTCCTCGACGGTCTTCGTGAATACCTCGTGGAGCCGCCCGGGCATATCGGCGGGCGTCTTTCCCTCGACCATGGTGAACGCGTAGTCATAGACGACTGGAGCCACCTCCGACCGCGGGAAGATGAAGAAGCTGATCCGATCCCGCCCGGGCTGTCCCTCGGTTTTGCTGTCGATCAGCATGCGGGTCAGTCCGATCGAGATGTCGAAGTGGCCGGCCAACTCGAAGACGGTCCACCGTGGCTTGGACGGATCGAGTGGGACCAATTTCGTCGGTAGGGACCACTCCTCAGGATTCAGGCCGGCGAAGGCTTGCTGAACCCGTCCCAGCTCGGTTTCGAGGATGTCGATCGACTGCTCGTAGGTCAGGTTCATCCCGGCTCCTTCCCGTTGGCTCGCATCGTATAGAGCGGATCACCCGTGGGCGGCCCGAATCGCGGGTTGCTTGTGTCTCGGGGTTGCCTCGGCGGCGGTTGTCGCGGCGGTTCGGGCTCCCGCCATACTTGGCGGGCCATGCGCATCACCTACCCGTCTGAGTTGCCGATCTCGGCGCGCCGGGACGAACTCGTCACCGCGATCTCCACTCACCAGGTGGTGGTCGTGGCGGGGGAGACCGGGTCGGGGAAGAGCACCCAGCTTCCCAAGATGTGCCTGGAAGCGGGTCGGGGTAGGAAGAAGCTGATCGCCCACACCCAACCTCGCCGGTTGGCGGCCCGCACCATCGCCCAGCGGGTGGCGGAAGAACTGGGGGTGGCGGTCGGGTCGACGGTGGGATACGCCATGCGGTTCGACGACACGGTCGGTCCCGACACCCGGATCAAAGTCATGACCGACGGGCTGTTGCTGGCCGAGATCCAGCGTGACCGCCGGCTGTCTGCCTACGACACGATCATCGTCGACGAGGCACACGAACGCAGCCTGAACATCGACTTCCTGTTGGGGTATCTGACCCGGCTGCGGACCGAACGGCCGGATCTGAAGATCATCGTCACCTCGGCCACCATCGACACCGAGCGCTTCTCTCAGCACTTCGGGGACGCGCCGATCATCGAAGTGTCGGGGCGGACGTTCCCGGTGGAGATCCGCTATCGGGTGCCCGAAGACGAGGAAGGGAACCCGAAAGACCAGCCCGACGCTATCTGTGACGCCGTCCAGGAGCTGAGCCGAGAGGGTCCGGGCGACATCCTGGTGTTCTGTTCCGGCGAGCGGGAGATCCGCGACGCCGCCGACGCCCTGGCCGAGCTCGGGCTCCGCAACACCGAGATCCTGCCGCTTTATGCCCGTCTGTCCTCGGCCGAACAGCACCGGGTGTTCGCCCCGCATCAGGGGCGGCGCATCGTCCTCGCCACCAACGTCGCCGAAACCTCGCTCACCGTGCCGGAAATCCGATATGTGGTCGACCCGGGGGTAGCCCGTATTTCCCGGTACAACCGCCGCACCAAGGTGCAGCGGCTGCCCATCGAGCCGATCAGCCGTGCCTCGGCCGATCAGCGGGCCGGGCGGTGCGGGCGTCTTGGCCCCGGCATCTGCATCCGCCTCTACTCCGAAGACGACTACCGCTCTCGGCCCGTGTTCACCGAACCGGAGATCCTGCGCACCAACCTGGCCTCGGTGATCCTGCAGATGGCGGCTGCCCGCCTCGGGGAGATCGAGTCGTTCCCGTTCCTCGAACCACCGGACTCGCGGGCGATTCGCGACGGAGTGCTCCTGTTGGAGGAGCTGGGTGCGGTCGTCGCCGGGACCCGACCCGTAGAGCTGACTCCCATCGGCCGAATCCTCGCCCGGCTCCCGGTCGATCCCCGCATCGGACGGATGCTCGTCGCCGCCAA
>JBKHXZ010000297.1:0-6748 GCA_046565785.1 Acidimicrobiia bacterium | reverse complement strand
CATTCGTCGGAATAGATTCCGGTGAGGAGCGTGTCTCGGCCGGTGGTGGGGGCGGTCTCTTGCGCTCCGGCTGCCGACGGAGTCGCCAAGACGGCGGCGGCGAGTGCGAGCGCGAACTTCCCCCTGGCAGGCATCCCGCTACCAACGTAGCGGGATCAGCGAAGGTTCCCCAACGACGGAGGGCCCCGGGGTTCCCGAGGCCCTCCGTGTCGTTCGGTCGGTGGTCAGATCTGCTGGGCTCGCAGCATCGACGACTCCGCCAGCGCGTGCCAGGCGGCCTGACCGTCCCGGAACTGACGCCAAGGTCCGAGCAGATCGCTGAACCGTGGGTTCTCGGCTGCCAGCCTGTCCAGCAAGCTCTCGGTCTCTTCCTTGAACGCTGCCATGACCTCCGCCGGGAACTCGCGAACTTCGGCGAACTCCAACAGCTGCGGCAGCGCCTCGGCATTGAGGACGTCGTAGGTCGCCATCATCTCCAGGTTGGCGCTCTTGGCGGCCAACTCGACGGCGATCTTGTACTCCTCGGGCAGCTCGTTCCAGGCGCTCAGCGGGAACTGAACTTCCAGCGTGGAGCCCGGTTCCCACCACCCCGGGTGGTAGTAGAACAGAGTGCTTCCCAACTGGTCGAGGCCCAAGATGACGTCGTCCACGGGTCCGACGAACTCGGCGGCGTCGATGGCTCCAGTCTCGATCGATGTCAGGATCTCACCACCGGCGATGGTGATCTGTTCACCACCGAGGGCGGACAGCACCTGGCCGGCGATGCCGGGAATCCGCATGCGTAGCCCTTGCAGGTCGGCGACGGTGTTGATCTCCTTGGTGAACCAACCGCCCATCTGCGTGCCGGTGTTGCCGGCCGGGAACTGGATCAGCCCGAACTCCTCGGCGTAGAACGCCTGGAGTTGTTCGAGGCCGCCACCCTGATACAGCCAGGCATCCTGCTGGCGTTGGGTCAGGCCGAACGGAACGGCGGTGCCGAACTGGGTCGCGGTGTTGATGCCGATGTAGTAGTACGAGGCGGTATGGCCCGATTGGACGCCTCCGTCCCGCACGGCCGGGAGCACCTCGAGACCGCCGACGATCTCGCCCGCCGCCCGAGGCGTGATACGGAACTTGCCGCCGGTGAGTCTTGCCACCTCGTCACAGAACACCTGAGCGCCGCCGAACAGCGTCGGCAGTGCCAGCGGCCACGAAGTGGCCATGTCCCATTCGATCTCCGGGGCGTCGGTTTGGGACAGGTCGACGGTGGTGTCGGTCCCTCCCGCCGCCGTTGTATCCGTGCTGCCGCCCGCGGTCGTGTCCGTCGTGTCCTCGTCCGACGGCGAGCATGCCTGTAGGAACGCCGTCGAGGCGGCGATGCCGGCGATGCCGACGCCCGCCTTGCCCAAGAACTTCCGTCTCGTCATCCCGCTGGGGATGACCTCGCCTTCCACCACTTCTCGTTCGTCCTTCATCCGTGTCTCCTCCTGTCGGATGCCTGCCTTACTGATTGAGGGTGAAGATCTCGAAAGAGGTCTGCACGATTCCTGGGAAGAATGCCAGGATCGCCAGCGCCACGCCCTGCAGAACCATGAATGGAATCGCGCCCTTGTGGATGTCGGCGGTCTTGACTTCCGGCGGCGCCACCGATTGCAGATAGAAGAGGCTGAACCCGACCGGCGGGGAGATGAACGCCATATTCAGGTTCACCGCCATCAGTACCGTGAACCAGATCTTCTCGGCGATGGTGAAACCGAGGATGTCCATGGCGGGCAGGAAGATCGGCACCACGATGAACGTGATCTCGAGGAACTCGAGATTGATCCCGAGTAGGAACACGGCGATCATCGACACCACGACGAAACCGGTCTTGCCTCCGCCGATGTCGGCCAGGAAACGGGCCGTAGCGTCCGACCCGCCGAGGATCAGGAACATGTAGGAGAAGAAGGTCGAGGCGAAGAGCAGGGTCATCACCAGGATCGAGATGTTGGCGGTGGATCGTCCTGCTTCTTTCAGGGTCTTGAAGGTGAGCCGCCACTTCGGGGTGATGTGGGTGGCACCGCGGGCCACCAGGAACTTGTCGGTGAAATAGGCCCCCACCGCGAGGAGCAGGGCACCAGCCACCCCGACTGCACCCGATTCGGACGGGGTGGCGATTCCCAAGAAGATCGACACCAGCACGGCGATGATCAGCAGCAGGATGGGGATCACCGAGAAGAGCACCTCGAGGGCGAGGATTCCGCCGGTGAGCGAGCGCTGCTCCTTGGGCATTGCCGGACCGGTGCCCGGCTTCAGATAGGAGACGGCGAACGCATACACGATGTAGAGCCCTGACATCAGCAGGCCGGGGATGAGCGCTCCGGCGAACAGGCCGAGAATGCCGACACCCATCTGTTGGGCGAGCAGGATCAGGACGAGCGAAGGCGGGAGCATTTGGGCCAGCGTTCCCGAGGCGACGATGGCGCCGGTGGCGAGTTTGTGGTCGTAGCCGAGTCGCACCATCGCCGGGAGCGACAGCAGGCCCATCACGATGACGGTCGCCGCCACCACCCCTGTTGCCGCCGCTAGCAGGGTGCCGACGAGGATCACCGCCGCCGCCACACCGCCCTTGAGTGGTCCCATCAGCATGCCGATCGCGGTCAGTAGCCGTTCCGCCATGCCCGATCTCTCCAGGATCGCCCCCATCAATACGAAGAACGGCACCGCCAGCAGATTCGGATCGGACAGGGCGCCAAACCACCTGTTGGGGAGAACCGAGAGTCTGGTCGGGTCGAACACGCCCACGAGATCCCCGATGAACGAGAATGCCAACGCGGTGGCCGCGAACGAAAAAGCCACGTTGTAGCCGATCAGGATCATGCCGATGAACACGACGAACATGACTATCGAGAGGGTGACGCCGAGATCCATGCCTACTCGATCCTCACCGGGGCTTGGTGGTGTGTGAGGTCGGCCAGATCCTGACGGCCGATCAGGACGAATCCCGACTTGATCACCTGGGCGACGACTTGGGCCCCGAACAGGACGAACCCGAAGAACAGCAGGAACTTGATCGGGCCGCGCGTCAGACCGTCGGCGTCGGTCGACTGCTCCCACACCTCCCACACCCTCCACGTCAGCCATCGGCCGTCGAAGGTCCGACCCAAGGCTGTGGCCGCATAATTCCAGGTGACCGTGATCCCCACCCAGATGAACGGGAGGAGGAGGGTCAGGTGGAGAACGAAGTCGATCCATGCCTTGGTGCGGGCTGAGAAGTTGGTCCACCAGAAGTCGATGCGCGGATTCACCTCTTCCCGCACCCCATAGTTGACTCCCACAAGGAACAGCGCTCCGAACATCATCCATTGCAGGTCGAAGATCTGGCCGACGATGATGTCCCGCTGGATGAATCGAGCGATGTAGCGGGTGACGACGTTGAAGAAACCGAGTGCGAACACCGTCCAGGCGAGCAGCGTGGACAGCCCGCCGGTGAAGGTGGTCACCCGTTCGATTGCGAGGCGGATTCGGTGGAGCGCACCTACGACACCGCCCGGCACCTCCACTTTGGGTGGGGCATCATGACGGGGTGCACTAAACCGCTCGAGAAGCTCTTCGGCTTCTTCCGTGACGTCGTGGTCGTCCCGTCCGGCCATCCAGTTTCCTCACGATCGGCCGGGGGTCCCGGCTGTGGGGCAGGAACGTAGCATCCGACGGTGCGAGACGCCTGGAATCCGGCGAAGTTCCTTCCTGCGCTGTGGTGGGTGCTCGCAGCAGCGTGTAGCCCGGCAGCCGAGCCGGTCACGGTCGAGATCGTCTTCGACGGGTGTGGCGCGGCATTCGCCGGTTCGGTGGCGGGCGTGGTGATCGGACCGGAGTTGGCGGTCACGGTCGCTCACGGCGTCATCCAAGGTGACCGTTTCCGTGTCGACGGCGGAGCCGCATCTGTCGTGGCTCTCGATCGGCGGTCCGACCTCGCGTTGTTGGAGGTCCCGGGGATGGAAGTGCGCGATGTCACTCTGGCGTCGACGGAAACGGGCGCTCACGTCACCGTGGTTGGCGGGCTGGTCAACCAGATCGCCGATGCCCGAGTGGTGGCGACTCCCACCATTCGCATCGAGGAGGTGTTGGGCACTCGGCGGGTGGAACGGGCGGGGCTGGAGTTGCAGGCCCCACTGGAAGAGGGTGACAGCGGGGCAGGAGTGTTCGACGACAGGAAGCGGATGGTGGGAGTCGTGTTCGCCGTCAACGACGAGCGCGACGGGACGGCTTGGGCGGTGTCCAGCCGCGAGGTCGAGACGCTCCTCGCGGGGGATCGGACGGCATGGGTGTGCGACCCTGCCGAGTCGACCCTCCGTCGGGATCAGCCGTGAGCGATCCGCTCCAGGGCCCGTTCGTGACTCTTCGGTACGGTGAACACCGCTTCGCCCACCGCCCAGTCGGTGGCCAGCACCGTTCCTCCCACCGGTTCGATGCGCGTGTTGTTCGGCAGGCGACTGATCACCGAAACGGCGTGCTGGCGGACCCGGCTGCCACGTAGCAGTACCAGTCCTTTCGATGTCTTCGCCACCACCCGGTAGTCGGTGGTGGCGTTCACGGCGACCGCCCCGGCTGCGAAACCGAGGGCGACTCGGGTGGAGAGTTCGGTGAACCCAGCCCATTCCGAGGCGAGGAAGACCACAGCCGCGGCGAAGAGGGCGTACGGGATCATCCACCGGTGTCGGCTCCACATGAATGCGGCTTCTTCGACCTCTTCGTCGAGGAGGCGATGGACGGAGCGGAAGAGGGCGGCACGGCGCACGGTCAGACCGAGTCGACGCGGGTCCGATGCGTTCCGTGGCGCCAGCGCGGCGGCGGGGCGGTGCGCAGCATCGAGACGATCCAATGGCGGGTGTCGGCGGGGTCGATCACGGCGTCGATTTCGAAGTGGGTCGCCATGTTGAGGGCGCTTCCTTTGGCGTACTCGTTTGCCACCAGTTCCTCGTAGCGCCGCTCACGTTCCGCAGGGTCCTCGATGGCCTCCAGTTCCCGGCGATAGCCGTGCCGGACCGCCCCTTCCAGGTTCATCATGCCGAACTCACCGGTCGGCCAGGAAATGGTGAAGGCCCCGGACTTGAAGGCGCCGGCTGCCATCGCTTGGGCTCCGAGCCCGTAGCCCTTGCGGAGCACAACCGTTCCCACGGGTACGCCGAGGTTGGCGCCGGCGATCATGAGCCGTCCCGCATGGCGGAGCAGACCGGTCCGCTCGGATTCGGGGCCGACCATGAAGCCTGGCGTGTCGCACAGCACCACCACCGGGACGTCGTACGCATCGCACAAGGTGAGAAACCGGGCTGCCTTGGTGGCGCTGGTGGCGTCCAACGCCCCGCCCAGATGGCTGGCCACGTTGGCGACGATTCCGACGGTGTGGCCCTCCACTCGCGCGAGGGTGGTGACCATGCCCGGGCCCCACTCCGGGCGGAGTTCGAGGGCGGTGTCGGTGTCGGCGAGGACGTCGATGATCTGGCGAACGTCGTAGAGCGTCGAGCGGTTCTGCGGGACCAGGTCGCGGAGCCGGGCCTGATCTGCGTGTTCCCAGTGGGGGAGGGAGCCTTGGAAGAACGCCAGGTATTGCTTGGCCGTTCTGGTGGCGGCCTCCTCGTCGGCGACGCGAATGTCGACGACGCCGGAGGCCACCTGATCGTCGATCGGTCCGATGTCGGTGGGAGCGAACGTACCCAACCCTCCACCTTCGATCATCGCCGGGCCCCCTGCGCCGAGGTTCGAGTCTTCGGTGGCGATGATCACGTCGGCGAGGGCGGCGAAGACCGCGTTCCCGGCGAAGCAATAGCCGGCGACCACGGCGACGGTCGGAGCATGGCCGCTCATCTGCGCCATCAGGCGAAAGGTGGGCACTTCGAGTCCGGCGATGACCGGCAGGTCCACGTCTCCGGGGCGTCCGCCGCCTCCTTCGGCGTAGAGAACCAGCGGGAGGCGGTCTTCGAGAGCCCGGCGAAGGAGACGATCGGTCTTGGCGTGACCACGGAAACCCTGAGTGCCGGCGAGGACCGTGTCGTCGTAGATGACGACGGCGGTGGTGGCGGTGGTCGGGTCGAACAGGTCGCTGTTGACGGTGCCGATGCCGGTGATGACCCCGTCGGTTGCGGTTCTTTCGATCAGGTCTTCGGTGCTGTGGCGGCGTTCCTGGGCGGCGATCGCCAGGGCCCCGTACTCGACGAACGAGCCGGGGTCGACCAGGTCCGCCAGGTTGGTTCGGGCGGTTCGTCGGCCTCGCTCCCGCCGACGCTGCACCGCGGCGGGACGTCGGTCGTCTTCCAGTCGAGCGTGACGGTCGAGTACCTCGTCGAGGTCGGTGCGGGTGGTGGGGGAGGAGTGGACGTGGGCGTCGTCGAGTTGGACGTCGCCGGGGGTGAGGTGGGCCAGTAGGTCGCCCTTCGAAACGATGTCCCCAACGGTGACGGCGATCGCGTCGACGGTGCCGGTGGTGGGTGCGGTAACGGGGTGTTCCATCTTCATCGACTCGAGCACGACGAGCGGTGTCCCCTTCGCCACGGGTTCACCCACAGTGACGGCAACGGCGACCACCGTCCCCACGATCGGAGCACTCACATCCATCCCCCCATTGAACCAGGGCCCCGCCAACCCAGGGTTCACGGGGCCCCTGGAGGGCCCCGCCAGCCCACGGTTCGTGCTGACCGGTGACCCGTGGGCCAGCCGGGCCCCTGGTGGGCCCCACCAACCCTGGGTTGGCGGGGCCCTCAGAGGTCGAGTTGGCGGGCGGCGAGATCGCGCA
>JBKHXZ010000296.1:0-2453 GCA_046565785.1 Acidimicrobiia bacterium | reverse complement strand
GGCGATGAGCCAGGAACGGGCGCTCGAAGTCTTCGCCGATCACACGTTCAAGCGGGAGATCATCGAGAACGTCGACCCGTCCGAGGTTCCGGACGGAGAAACGGTGACCGTTTCGCCTTCCGGAACCTCCGAAGGGTCGACGTTCTCGATGATCTCCCGCTTGAAGGTGTGGTCTGCAAAAACCTTCAGCGCCCGGTCCTGGCTCATCGCCTCCCGCACGAACGGCTGGTCGGCCTCGATGATCTCGGCCATCTTCGCCTCGATCGCCTCCAGATCCTCCGGAGTGAACGGACGGCCGATGTCGAAGTCGTAGTAGAAGCCGTCGGTGATCGGCGGCCCGATGGCGAACGTCGCCCCCTCGTACAACGACAGCACCGCCTGGGCGAGGACGTGGGCGGCCGAATGACGCAGGATCGAACGTCCCTCGTCGGTCGTGTCCGTGACGATCTCCACCGCGCCTCCGTGCGGCAACGGCCGGGTCAGGTCCATCAGCACGCCATCCAGCTTGATGGCGACCGCCGCCTTGGCCAGACGTTCGCCGATGGCCGACGCCACATCCAAGCCGGTGGCGCCGTCAGGATGTTCGACGATGCTCCCGTCGGGGAGCCGAATCTCAATAGGCACTGGGAACTCTCGCTAGATTGCTGGGAGCGTCGCAGGGTACCGCCCGTACCAAAGGGTGGATCTCGGATTAACGGCATGCGGCGGCGTGGCGGGATCGAGCCGAAAACGGGGAAGTTGAGAACTGATGGGTGCTTTCGAGATGGTCGCCGGACTGGTGCCGAGCGCGACAGTGAAAGAACTGTCCAGCGGCACCAACAAAGTCTTCCGGCTGTTGGAAGAACACGGAGAGACCACGATCGTCAAGGTGTATGCCACGCCGGCGCGGGAACGGCGGGAACGTCACGCCCTCGAAGCGCTCCTCGGCGTACCCGGCGTACCCCAGATCCTCGAACGTGGCTCCACCGACGGGATGGCCTGGGTCCGCACCACCGACGGAGGCAGCTGGAGCCTCGCCACCCTTCCCCTCAACCTCGAACTCATCCGCAAAGCCGGCGTGCTGTTACGAGGAGTGCACGACTCGGGGGCGCCCATCACCAACCTCGACAGCGGGATCGACGGCGACTACGTCGAAACCCACTTCCGTTCCACCCTCGACCGGCTCGAACGCTACCGGCGCCGCCTCGGACTGCCAGCCTCGGTGCTGGAAGCCGCCCGCCAGAGCGACAACCATCCGGTGGCGTCGGATCCCAAACCGGCGCACACTCGGACCCTGCCGAAGAACTTCCTCGTCAACGACAAGGGCGAACTGATGCTGGTGGGCTGGGAATGGGCCACCCTCGCCCCGCCGGAATGGGACCTGTCCCTGGCCACCTGGCGGTTCAGCCGGACCCTCGGTGACGACGCCGCGACAGCACTGTGGGAGGGTTACGGGGCCGAGAACTCCATCGCCAACCGTCTGCAGCCGTGGGTGGCGTATCACGCAGCGATGCAGATGCTGGAAGCCGCCGAACAACGCGACGGCCGTCTCGGCGACCTCCAGTACCTGGTCAACGACCTCGCCGCCGCCGTAGGCGCCTAACCGCCCGGCGGGTTCCCACGACTTTTTCCCCCCCGGAGCGTCAGCGACGTTGGGGGGACAGGCCCGCCTCCGGCGGGCCAGGGGCCCTTCCCAAGGACCCCACCTCGCGCTAACCGCCCCCCTCTGCCTCGCTGCGCTCGGCTGTCTCCCCCCAGCGCTGCGCTGGGGGGAGAGAATGTGCCCTCACCTTGCTCGACGGGGCCTTCTCTCTTTCTCCCCTTGCCGTCGCTGCGGGGGAGGCCCCGGAAATCCCAGGGGGTGAGAGCGCGAAAACCTAGCCTGGCGGTATGCAGCAGCAGGAACTTGCGGTGGCTGTGACGACTACTCGGCCTGGAGTGATCGGGCTGATCAGTGACGACCTTCCCTGTCCGTGGTGTGGGGAAGCGACCGCTGAGTACGACGATCACTGCACCGGGTGCGGCCGCCGTTTCGGCTGATCAACCCAAGCGACGCACCAGCGACCGATCCACATGGTGCAGCCTGAACCCCAGGCTGGAATAGAGTCGTGCCGCCGGTGCATTGTCGGCATCCATGTAGAGCATGCCGGTCTCGAATCCGAGGTGCCGGTAGATCACCTCCAACCCACGCACCGTGAGGAACCTGCCCAGGCCCCGCCCTTGGAACGCCGGCGCCACGGCGATCACGTAGATCTCCCCCATGGCGTCGTGCGGCTTGGTCCAACAGAACCCTGCCAGCTCCTCCCCTGCCCACACCACGACGAATGCCTCCGGGTCGAACCACTGCTGTGCCATGCGGTCGGAAAGGATGTCGAGGGTCCATGCCCCGTTCTCCGGATGCCACCAGAAGGCGGCGTTGTTCGCCGCCAACCAGGCCTCCTCGTCCCGACCAGGCCGGAACCGCCCCTCCACCA
>JBKHXZ010000295.1:0-7565 GCA_046565785.1 Acidimicrobiia bacterium | reverse complement strand
GCCGACCGCTGCCGGGTGATCTCACGCGCCGACGCGGCCCGTACCATGCCCGCTGAGGCCGACGCTGCCCGGGAGGGGTGTCCGCGCGGTCGAAGGAGACGGTCTTGAAAACCGTTGGGCCCTTCGGGGTCCCGTGGGTTCAAATCCCACCCCCTCCGCCCCACATGTCCGAATCTCTCGAAGTCGAACGCTGGCGGCTGCCCGCCGCATGGCGCCCCGAGCCGTTCTTCGCCGTCGGAGCGATCAGCCAGTACGTGGGGGCGGCGATCGCCGTCTTCCTGTTCGAAACGATCCCGGCATCGACGGTGGCATTGCTCCGGGTGTTGGGTGCGGGGCTGATCCTGGTGCTGGTACGACGCTCCTGGCAGCGCGGCTGGGACCGGGAAACGCTCATCCGGGCAGGCTTCTTCGGGTCGGTGCTCGCGGCGATGAACCTGAGCTTCTATCTGGCGATCGATCGACTTCCGCTCGGCAACGCGGTGGCGATCGAGTTCATGGGACCGGTGGCGGTGGCTGCACTCGGAGCCCACAGCATGCGCAAGAAAGGTGCGCTCGGCCTGGCGGTGGCGGGGGTAGTCCTCATCGCCGGGGTGTCTCCGGAGGGGACCCTGCCCGGAGTCGGTTTTGCCCTGCTTGCCGCGACATTCTGGGCGGGATACATCGTGCTAGGCGCCCGGGTCGCCCAATCCGGGTCTGGTGTCGACGGCTTGGGGGTCGGCATGCTCATCGGGGCGGTGGTGATCGCCCCGGTGACGGCCAGCGGCCTGAGCACGGTCGCTGTCGTACCGCTGCTAGGTCTGGCGGCAGTGGCTACTGGTCTCTTCTCCAACGCCATTCCGTACGCCATCGACCAGGTGGTGCTCGCCCGGATCGAACGAGGCCGGTTCGCTTTCCTGCAGTCGTTGCTGCCGGTCACCGCCACCATTGTCGGCCTGGTCGCCCTTGCTCAGAGACCGACTGTCGGAGAACTGGCGGGCATCCTGGCGGTGGCGGCCGCGATCGTTCTGGCGGGAGACTGAGCCCATCGGTACCCTGGGTGATCCCCCGGCGGCTGCCGGGGTTGTTCATGGGAGAGGTGGCCGAGTGGTCGAAGGCGCTCGCCTGCTAAGCGAGTAGGGGATCTCAAGTCCCCTCGAGGGTTCAAATCCCTCCCTCTCCGCAAACCCTGGGTTCCTGTGGTCGCAGAGGGCACGTTCGCCGCACCACTTCGCCGGGGTTGTCCGGGCGTCGGGGGCAGAATGGCAGTGATGGATCAGCTCGCCACCCGTTTCGCCGCAGGGGACGCCTCGGCGATGACCGAGCTGTACCGGCGCTACGCCGGTGCAGTGACCACCGTTGCTCGCAGCGGGCTCTGGAGTGACGACCTCGTCGCCGACGCCGTCCAACAGACGTTCGTCAAGGCCTGGCAGTCACATGACACCTACGACGCCGACCGTCCGTTCGCCCCGTGGCTCTATGCCATCGCCCGTCGCACCGTGATCGATCTGGTGCGGAGGGAGAGGCGTCGCCAGCATCCGACACCCGCCGACGATGCGGTCGTCACGTTGCCGGTCGAGATGAGTGACGTCTGGGAGAAGTTCGAGGTGCGGGCGGCGTTGGACCAACTGTCGAGCGAGGAGCGTGACGTGCTGCGCCTCGTGTACTTCGAAGGCCGAACCCACAGTGACGTCGCTCGGGTGCTCGGAATCCCGCTGGGGACGGTCAAGTCGAGGTCGCATCGAGCCCACCAGCGGCTGTGGATCTGCTCGGCCATCTGGTGGAAGAACCATTCGCCGACCCGGACCGTATGGAAGGTCAGGCATGAGCGAGCACGACCGTCGCACCCATGAGTTCCTCCGGGATCCCTCCGTCTGGGCGGAGACCCCGGATGTGTTGGACGACGTCCTCGCCGCCATCGAGAAAGGGCCCCGCCAACCCAGGGTTGGTGGGGCCCTCCTGGGGCCCGGGGAGCCCAGGGTTCAGCCATCCCGACGAACCGTGGGCTGGTGGGGCCCTCCTGGGGCCCCTGGAACCCTGGGTTGGCGGGGCCCTTTGTGGGTTCCGGTGGGGGTGGCGGTGGTGGGGTTGGTCATCGCCCTCGGTGCATTCCTCGCCTCCCGTGAGGATCCGCCCGACTTCACGCTCGCCGGAACCGAACTCGCCCCGGAGGCCACCGCCGAAGTCCGCATCATCGACACCCCCGCCGGCATCATCCTGCGATTGGAGGTGGCAGGCCTCGAGCCGGCTCCGCCCGGCACCTATTACCAGGGGTGGGTGGTCTCCGCCGACGGCGAAGTGAGCGTCGGCACCTTCCACATGCGCGGCGGTGACGGGTCGGTCGCCTTCTGGTCGGGCGTCGAAACCGAGCGCTACCCCACGCTGGTCGTGACGCTGCAAGAAGAAAATGCCGGGCCCGCCCGGTCGGAGACGGTGGTCCTCACCGGGCGGGCCTGACCTTCGTCAGCGATACAACGTGGCGTCCGGTGCGATCACGAACCACACGTCGTTGATGCCCTGACCGTTGACATCCCCCGGAGCACTGTCCCCGACGAACAGGTAGAGCGGCCACTCACCGAACACCAGCTGGGTGGATCCGTCCTCCCGGGTGATGGTCGAGAAGAGACCGGGGTCGATGTCGGGCGGGAGGGGCGTGTCGCCCGGCACCGGCGGCCAGTTGTCGGCGCACCCTCCGGTGCAGGCTGACGATGTGGGCGTGTCTTGGGTGAACCCGTACAAGGTCAGCCCTTCCGCGTTCACCAGTGTCGGACCGAGTTCGGTCTCGGCCACCTTCAACCCGGCGCCGTCCGACGTTCCGTAATCGTACGATCGGTCGCCGGCGGGCGGTGCGGCCGCTTCCTCCATCTCTGCTCCGACGAGATTCCCGTCGGCGTCGACGACGAACCAGACACCCTCGACGTCCTGACCGTTGACGTCGCCCGGGGCGGTGTCGCCGGCGAAGTAGTAGAGCGGCCAGTCCCCGATCACCAGTTGAGTGGTGCCGTCTGTCCGTTCGGTGGTGGAGAAGAGCGAGGCGTCCAGCCCGCCACCGATGGGGGTGTCGCCTTCGAGTGGCGGCCACGCCTGGGCGCAGGCGTCGTAGCAGTTGCTCACCCCAGGGTCGTCGACGGTGAATCCGTACAGGGTCATGCCCTCGGGCCCTACCAGGACTTCACCCAACGAGGTTTCGGCCAGGTGGACGCCGGCGGACATCGACTCCGTGGTCGTTGTGGCGGAAGTGGCTGTGGTCGTGTTTTCTGCTCCGCTGTCGGTGCCACCTCCGCAGGCGGCGACGACGAGGGCGAAGGCAGCGAAGAACGCGTATCGGGTTCGCATCGGCTGGTCCCTTTCGGTCGTTTCCCTGCGGTACGTGCCAGACCGGGAAACGGTTCGCGCGGGAGTCAGCCTGGGATTCGCTCCAACCGCAGACCTAGCGATTGGAAGGTCTCGAGCGGCTTGTTGTATCCCCGCTCCAGATGGTTCACGCCGCCGATCTTCGACGGTCCTTCGGCTACTGCGGCGGCGATCACCCCGGAGAATCCGGCACGGACGTCGGGGATCTCCACGTCGGCTCCGCGCAGCTTGGATACTCCTCGCACCACCGCCGAATGGACGGCGTTCGTGTCGTGGAATCGGCACGCCGGGCCCCCCAAGCAGGTGTCGAACAGTTCCACCTCTCCGCCCATCGCCCGCACCACCGACGCCGGATACCGCACCCGGTCCTCGAACACCGTCTCGTGCAGCACCGACATTCCGTCGGCCTGAGTCATCAATACGAGCAGTGGCGACTGCCAGTCGGTCATGAAGCCGGGATGAGTGTCGGTGTGAACTGCGACCGGGTGGAGCCCGTTGGAAGAGGCGGTGATCCAGTCGTCGTTGATGTCGAAGACGGCCCCCATGCGGCTGAGGGTGGTGATGGCAGTCACCATCCGATCCTGACTGCAGCCGGCCACCCGCACGTTGCCTCCGGTGATCAGCCCGGCCACCAGATACGAGAACGCCTCCAAGCGGTCGCCGGCCAGCCGGGTGTGTGCCCCTTTCAGCTCAGGTACGCCCTCGATGACGAACTGGCGGCCGGGACGCTGTTCCAGCCGGGCGCCCATCCGCTGGAGGAAGAGGGCGAGCTCGACGATTTCCGGTTCGGTGGCGGCGTTGGACAGCACGGTGCGACCCTCGGCCATCGCCGCGGCCAACAACACCGTCTCGGTAGCCATCACCGACGGATAGGGAAGCTCGATGCGGGCGCCCTGTAGCCGAGTGGCACGGGCATGGATGCCATCGTCGGTTTCTTCGACCTCGGCGCCCATCGCCCGCAGCGCCGCCACGTGGTAGTCGACCGGCCGTCGACCGATCCGGTCGCCGCCCGGCAGGGGGACGAAGACTTCGTGACGCAGATGCAGCAACGGGCCGAGCAACAGGATCGGTATGCGGTTGAGCCCGGTGTATTCCACCGACACCTCCGAACCGATCTCGTCGGCGGGGTGGACTTCGATGCGGTCGCCGGCCTGTTCGACTCCGACACCGAGCGAGCGGAGGATCGCCTGGGTGATGGCGACGTCGCCGATGTCGGGGATGTTCTCGATGACCGAGGGAGTCGAGCCCATGACTGCGGCCACCATGTGCTTGGTGACGGCGTTCTTCGACCCGGACACTTCGACTTCGCCACGGAGTGGGCCAGACGGTTCGACCAACCACGCCGGCGAGCGGGATACTGCGTTCACCCGGTCATTGTATGGACGGAGGAGACCTGGAGCACGAACCCAGGTATCAGCACGTTGCGTCCGGCTGGGGCCAATCAGGCGCGAACTCGGTCCACTCTTCGATCGTGAGGGACCGTCCCGCGATGGCGCAGGCCCGTCGCTCCCACTCGTCGGCTTCCACTGGCCAGCGCCGGGCCGCCCCGTCCTCGAAGACGGCGATGATCGCACCGTCTTGGGTGAACCAGGCCCACCCAGGTGTAGCGGCCGGTCCCGACAGCAACCCTCCGTAGAGGCTCCAGGTTTCGGTATCCCACAGTCCGATCCGACCGTCCGACCCGACGCTCAGCATGAGGGGCTGGGTGGGGGAGAAGTCGACATGGCCGACGAAGCCGGAATGCGCACTCAGGGCGTCGGATGTCTGAGTTCCGTGGTCCACGTTCCACACCCGGATCGGTCCTTCCAGGTTGTGTGTGACGAGTTGGCCCTCCGGGGAGAAGCGGAGACCGAGTATCGGATCCCTCTGACCGACCGGCGGGATGGTGGACCGAAGAGTCCAGGTTGCCGTGTCCCAGATCGCCACCGACCCATCCTGGCGCCCGGCAGCCAGCAGCGTGCCGGAGTCGTTGTAGTCCACTCCCCAGCTGCGACTGGCGTTGAGCCAGCGGGGACTCGCCTCGGGCGTGAGGACGACCAGTCCCGACGGAGACGTGACGGCCAATGTCCCGTCGGGGGAGAGCGCGAGCCAGCCGACCCCGTCGGACTCGAACGGACTGGGGATGCGGGTGACGTCACCAGTGTTGGTATCGAAGACCACGACGTCGCGACCTCCCAGAGCCACTTTGGGGTCGTCGGGGAGAGTCGACCCGGTCCACCATTCTCCCGGCACCGAACCGACGACCGTTCCCGATGCAGTGTCGACGAGGCGGGCGCGCTCGGGGCCCAGGAGCAGCATCCTTCGAGTGCCGCCCACCGCAATCGCCCCCCAGACCGGTGGTTCGACGCTCCACAGCCGCCGGTCGAGGCGGAATGCTCCGCTCAGGTCCCAGCCGATGACCGTCCCGTCCAGTCCCGAGGTGAACGCCGATACCCCATCCGGCGCTACGGCCACACCCGTAACCCGCCCCGAATGGCCGCGTAGTACTTCGGTGGGTCGAGCGGCTGCCAAGTCCCACCGGATGGCAGTGGAATCTGCCGACGTGGTGATGAGGTCGGTCCCGGTCGGGGAGAACTCGACGGACTCGATGGCGGCGGTGTGGCCGCGTAGCTCGGCGACAGTTGTGCCGTCTCCGGTGCGCACCAGCGTGACTTCCCCGTCGAGATTCGCCACCGCGATCAGCGTCCCATCCTGCGAGGGAGTTGCCCAGCCGTTCAGTTCGAGTCGGGATTCTCCGGTGCTGGTGCGTATGACCGTCTCGACGGCACTCGAGATCACCAACGTCGAGCCGTCGCGGCTCACGGCCAGGTTGATCCCACCCTCGTTCACCGGCACGACGTCGTCCTCGGTTCGGACCAGCTCACCGGACGCTACGTCAAAGTGATGGAGGGCACCGGTGACGTCGAGTGCCACCAACTCGGTGTCCCAGAACGCGACGAGGGGAGCGAAGGTCGGAACGAGTCTGCTTCGAACCTGGCGGGCGGTGTCGACGTCCCACCAGCGAACCGATCCGCGGCCTCCTCCGGACTCTTCGGTGGATATCAGCAAGCTCGAATCCGCCGAGAAGGCGAGGCTTGCTCCGGGACCCCAATCCGGGGCTTGCATCGAGGCAATGTGCTGGAATCCATCGGTTGCCCACAGGTCTATCCGTCCGTCGGTCGAAAGTGCTGCCATCAACCGACCGTCCGGAGAGACCCGCACCGAGACGAAACGGTCCGATGGACTCCGAAGACGCGGACCGCCGCCGGCGAGCGCAGCAAGGTTCCGAGAAGAGCGCCGCGGGTGACCGCGTCGTCGGACAGTCGTCTCGCTTCCACCGCCAACAGCAATGCCACATCCAGGTTTTCGTGTCCCAGCGCCTGGGAGGCCAAGGACGCCGCCAACGCTCGCCTGGACTCATCGAGGGCGTCCCGTCGGAGACCTTCGGCGGCGAGTCCGAGGATCATCGCCACCACGACCAGAACGGCGAGACTTCGTGCTCGGCGACGGAGCTGCCTGTTCATCGCTTCGGCGGTCTCAGCGCGTTCGAGGTTGCGCGCCTGCTCCCGTTCGGCGAACTCCTGGGATCGGCGGAGGAATCGGGCTTCGTCCGGGCTGAGTGGCAGCGGATCCGCCGCCCACTCCAGGGCGGCGGTCAGCCGAGCGCCGGTATACAGGTCGTCGTCCTGCTCGCCACTTCTGAGCCATGCCGTGGTGGCATGAGTGAGGTTGCTGTGCAGTTCTCGTCCCGCCTTTTCTTCTTCCAGCCAACCGGCCAGGCGGGGCCACTCGCGGAACAGGGCTTCGTGCGCCACACCGATGCGGTCGTCGTCGGAGGTGAGGAGACGATCGCGCACCAGCACGTCCACCACCGGGAGGAGGTCCGGCGCCAAGTCCGTTCGTGATATAGGGCGGCCCATGACCCCGGAGCCGTCACCAGGCCCGGCGAGCCGAACGAACACCGTCCGGGCGGCCGCCTGCCCGGCAGGGGACAATGTGACGTACGTCTCCTCCGCCAGCCGTGAGATAGCCCGGGACAGACCGCCCGAGGCGTCGTAGTCCGCCAGGGTCATCACCCCTCCGCGGCGGTGCTCCCACAGCTCCAGGAGTGCGGTCGAAAGCAGAGGAAGAGCCGAAGGGTGGCGAAGGCCGTCGGACACGAGTTCGAGTGACAGGTCGGGGTCGAGCCGGACACCCCTGGTGGCGGCGGGCAGTTCGATCGCTCTCCGCAGTTCGGTCGACTGCATCGGACCGAC
>JBKHXZ010000294.1:0-1725 GCA_046565785.1 Acidimicrobiia bacterium | reverse complement strand
ACTCCAGGATCGTGTCCTTGTCGAAGCGGCGTTCCAGTTCGGCCGCCACGATTGCCTCGGCGATCTTGCGTTGAATCGTCACCTCGTCGCCGACGAACAGGTTCTTGGTGAGCTGCTGTGTGATAGTCGAACCGCCACGGGTGGAGTCATAGAGGATGTTGTCGATCGCAGCTGAGGCGATGGCGCGGAAGTCGACCCCCTCGTGTTCGTAGAAGTCGCCATCCTCGGCGGCGAGCACGGCGTGGATCACCACCTCGGGGATGTCCTCGATCAGGGTCGGCTCGGTGATGCGCCCGTCGTGGAGCTCGGCCAGTTGCTGTCCGTCGGCCGAATACACCCGTGACACGCGGGAAAAGTCGGGGAATCCGAGTTCCAGGTCCTCGGTGTCGGGGATGTACTCCTCCTGCAGGTCGGTGAAGGTCCCGTAGGCGGCGGTGGTGCCCATGAACACGAACAGACCCACCCAAGTGGAGGCCAGGAGCGCAATGACGATCAGCCCGGCCAGAGCCGGGAACCAGCGTCCGGCGCGCTCGCGCGCCTCGGCTTCATGGATGAGTGATCTGCGTGCCATGGGTGTCGTCGATCCAACGTGCGAAAGGGGGAAATGGTTGCCGGTACGATCGAACCGGATCCCCCACAACCGACACGAAGGTTATCCGGTCTGTGAACAAACACGAGCGAACCTCCAGTGGCATCGAACTTCCCGTCGTCGCCCAAGGGCCGGTCGACCCGGAGCGGATCGGGGCACCCGGCGAGTATCCGTTCACCCGCGGGCCGTATCCCACCATGTATCGGGGTCGACCGTGGACGATGCGTCAGTACGCCGGGTTCGGCACCGCCCGGGAAACCAACGAGCGGTTCAAGCGACTGCTCGACGCCGGGCAGACCGGGCTGAGCGTCGCCTTCGACCTGCCGACGCAGATGGGTCTCGATTCGGATCATCCCCTCGCCGCCGGAGAAGTAGGGAAGGTCGGGGTGGCGATCGATTCGATCGACGACATGCGCACCCTGTTGGACGGCCTACCCCTGGGCGAAGTCTCCACCTCGATGACCATCAACGCCACCGCTCCGCTGCTGTTGCTGCTGTACCAGTTGGTGGCCGAGGAGCAAGGAGTGGCCTCGGCCGACCTGCGGGGGACCATCCAGAACGACATCCTGAAGGAATACGTCGCCCGCGGCACTTACATCTATCCGCCCACGCCCTCGATGCGGCTGGTCACCGACGTGTTCGCCTACGCCGCCACCGAGAGTCCCGCCTGGAACACGATTTCGATCTCCGGCTATCACATCCGGGAGGCCGGCGCCACCGCCGCCCAGGAGATGGCCTTCACCATCGCCAACGGCATCGCCTATGTGCGGGCGGCGATCGACGCAGGGCTCGACGTCGACAGCTTCGCCCCCCGCCTGTCGTTCTTCTGGAACGGGCACAACCACTTCTTCGAAGAAGTCGCCAAATTCCGGGCGGCGCGACGGATGTGGGCGAGGCTGATGCGAGACGTGATCGGCGCCAAAGACGAGAAGTCGTGGGCGATGCGCTTCCACACCCAGACCGCCGGTTCGACGCTCACTGCCCAACAGCCTCTCACCAACGTGGTCCGGACCACCGTCCAGGCGATGGCCGCGGTGATGGGTGGAACCCAGTCGCTCCACACCAACGCTTACGACGAGGCGCTGGGACTTCCCACCGAAGAGTCCGCCACTCTCGCCCTGCGTACCCAGCAGATC
>JBKHXZ010000293.1:0-20205 GCA_046565785.1 Acidimicrobiia bacterium | reverse complement strand
ATTCGCCCTGATCGCTCCCCTGCTGATCCTCTTGGTGCTTGGGATCATCGAGTTCGGGTGGCTCTTCGGCCAATACAACGATGTGCGCCATGGAGCTCGTGAAGGAGCAAGACTTGCCGCGGTGGATGGCGGGACCTCCGCAGAGATCCGTGATCGAATATGTTCGGCGATGGACGGACTCGACGCGGGGATGGACTTCATTCGCATCTCTCTCGGCCAGGTCGACGACGATGGAGACCTAACGATCGAGATCGGCGAGACCGGAACCGTAAGCGTTGTAGCCGGGGTCAGTTCCCTGTCCGGCGCTCCAATCATCTCCTCGTTCTTGCCGAGTGAGCTTTCCTCAACGATCGAGTTCCGCCTTGAGCAAGTTCCATCGTGGACGCCGACCCCCATCAGTACGCCTTTGGAGTGCTAATAATGAGAGACACAGACGCGAATGGACTAGAGCGCGGCACCACTGCGCTGTTGGTTGCGTCTGCGTTGCTTCTTCTCTTCGGGGCCGCAGCGGTCGCTATCGACATCGGCGCCGGGTTCAACGAGAGACGCCAGAACCAGACAGTTGCGGATGTCGCCGTGATGGCTGCAGCCGTTGAATATGCGCGCGCTGCCGAAGTGTCTGGAATCTCCCTTGTGGATCTGACCGAGCAGGCACTCGAGTACGCCGAAGCGAATCTGACCACTTCATACGACCCGATTGCTTGGGAGGCAATGTGGTCGGGTTGCTCCGACCCGAATAAGAACGACGGCGGGTTCAACTTCCAGCCTCTCCCTGCACCAACGACTTGGACCGCGTCTACGCTCGACTGTGTCAGCATTGACGCCACCGGCTTCTTGCGGGTCAGGGTTCCGGACCAGTTACTCGACACCACATTTGCTCGCGTAATCGGATTTACCGAACTGACAACGAACGCCTGGGCGATCGCAGAGATTCAACCCTCCGTGCCAGGAGGGATCCTCCCGTTCGCCATCCTCGGAGGGGGTGGCGCAGGCCATTACTGCTTGCGCTCAGGTACTGGTGGTGGTGGTGGCGGCGGCGGCGGCAACAGTGGCGTCCCAGACCCGTGCACCGGTCCCAATACCGGAAACTTCGGAACTATTGATTCGCCACTTTTCGGTAACCCGGCCCTCGAAACCACCCAGGTGTGCTCACAGACCGCGAATGCTCGCGTCCTCGCCACGAATATCGCCCTTGGATTCGATCACCCGGTATTCAAGAATTTCGGATATCCATCGGCGGGCGCGAGAAAGACCGACGTGTGTTTCGAAGAGTTTCCGAATGCACTTGCGACCGACCAGGGCATGGGACAAGGCACAGAAGCGGGCTTGATTAATGGCACCGCCGGAAACTTTCACTCGCCAAAGGCCGCGCCACGCCTGCAGAGTTCCAATGACACGACGTTGGTAGTCGGTGTAGAACTTGATGACCAACCTCTGTGGGAGTTCTTACTCCCCGACGAAACAGTTCTGGCGGTTGACAGCGGCGGCAACCCCACCCTAATTCTCGACTACGGCCCCGACGATGAGCCCACGTCTCCCGGTACAAATGCACCAGCAGAGTGCGACCCGGCGACGTTCGACAACGGCAGTTTCGACTGGGATGGCGATGGTACTGACGACCCAAACAGGTCGTACAAGCATATGCAGGCATGCATCGTCGCCTACATTGACGGCGGTTACTCAGTCCAGATGTTCTCTGACGCTATCGGCGGCACTGAGAGCAACCCCGTCCCACGGTTCGCCTATGTTCCGCAGTTTCATCAGACCACATTCCCGAGCGGTGGCTCCGATTGGCGCGATATCAAGCGCTTCCGGGCGGTGTACCTTCAAGGCCTGTGGTTCGGAACCGGCAACAACGAGACCGCATGGCACCCGCGCGAAGGCAGCGCGCCGGCTTCGGGGAACCTTCGCCAAGTTTCCGCCTTCATCCTCCCCGATGAGGCACTTCCGGCGGATCTCCGATCGGACCCGCCACCAAACACGCGGACGTTCTACCAACCGTTCCTCTACCGCTGACCCCTTATCCCACGCCCCCACCTGCCGACAGGGATCCCTAGAGGCATGAACAGGGCGGGCTGCGAGGCTCTCCGGGGCGGAGCAGCCGATGTGGCATCGGGATCAGTGGCATCAACAACGCAGGCAGAACGCTGAGCAGGGCGCGACTCTCGTCGAGTACGCGGTCGTCGCACCGTTTCTCTTTCTTCTTCTCTTCGGCATCGTCGAGTTCGCACTTCTGACTTCGTCGTTCACCGGGGTGTGGACTTCGGCGCGGGAAGGAGCCCGGTACGCCACCACCGTCGGTGATTCGACGATCACGCCCGGCACTCCCCGCTACCTCGACTGTGCCGGCATCCGCAGCACCGCCCGCGGGCTGGTGGCCATCGGTCAGCCGGACAACGCCGAAATCTCGATCGACTACTACGACGAAACCGGCACCAAGGTCGCCGACTGCAACGACGCCGACGCCGCCTTCCCCTCCCCCACGGCGGCGCTGGTCACGTCAGGCAGTCGGGTCGAGGTCACGATCACCAAGTCGTACGAGGCGGTGGTTCCGCTCATCGGCAAGTTCATCGACGGGGTGACCCTCGACTCCACCCAGAGCCGCAGCATCTACCAGGGGGTACTCGGTGCAAGCTGAGAAGGGCGCGGCCACCGTCGAGTTCGCCATGTTCGCCATGTTCCTGATCCTGCTGGTGGCGGGCATCGTCGATCTCGGCCGCGGCCTGTACACCGCCATCGCCCTGGATGAAGCCGTGCAGGAGGGGGCGATGTTCGCCGCGTTCACCGAAGACCTCGCCGGCACCCCGGTCACCGGAGCGGACATCGAGACCCGAGTCATCACCTCGACGAGTTCGCCTCAGCTGACCGCCGACGACGTCGCCGTCACCTGTGTCAGCCAGGCCCGCTCCAAGCAGTCTGCCAGCCGAGTCACCGTCCAGGTGAGCCACACGGTCGACCTGATCACGCCGTTCATCTCCGACTGGTTCGGCGGAACTCTCACGTTGGAACGGGAAGCGGTAGTCGACCGCTTCTTCGCAGCCTGCCCGGATGGGACCACGACATGAACCGCCGTGAGGACGGAGCCGTCGCCATCACTGTGGCCGTCAGCCTGCTGGTGCTGATGGCGTTCACGTCGATCGCGCTCGACCTGTCCTCCGGCTACGAGAGCCGCCGCCAGACCCTCAACGCCGCCGACTCGGCCGCACTCGCCGCCGCCTGGGAGGACTGCAACCCGAAGAACGCCTCGAGCCCCGATCCGGATTCGGCCGCCAAGGAGATGGCGAAACTGAACGGTTTCGACGACGCCGACCCGGATGTCGCCGTCCTTGTCACCGAACCGGCCACCGGCCACTGGCAGGTGAAGATCTCGACCAAGGTCTCCGCCGCGTTCGGTGCCGCCGCAGCCATCGACGGCGACGGGGAGTTCAGCGTGACGTCCCAGGCCACCGCCCAGTGCAAGGCCCATCCGTTCCTCGGCGGGTACGCGCTGCTCGCGTTCGGCCCGGACACCTGCGGTGGTGGGGTCGAGCTCGACCTATCCGGGTCGTCTCAGATCATCAACGGTGGGCTGCACTCCAACGGCGACATCAGGATCACCGGCGCCAGCACCACCATCAACGGAGACGTCACCTATATCGGAGATTCGAACTACACACCCTCGACCCAGCTCGAGACCGAACCGGCCAATCCGATGGAAGTAGAGATGTCCGAGTTCGAGCCGGGCGGCCAACGAGCCTCCGCGGCCGCCGCCCTCGGCAACTACATCAACGCCATGGGCAACAACATCGACAACACCTATATGACGTCCAACGGATACGCCACCGGATCGGGTGGCAACATTTCCATCACCAAGTCCGGTATCTACTTCACCGACCAGAACATCAGTCTCAACAACGTGACCGCCGCCGCCGGAGTCACGGCGACGTTCGTGGCGCATGGGCAAATCTCGGTCAACGGGTCGGGAAACCTCACCGCATACGAGAAGATCGAAGTGGCATCCGACCCCGGGATCCTGATGTTCTCCACCTACCTGCACCCGGACGACGGTGGACCGACCTGCACCGGCAATGCCATCCAGTGGAGTGTGTCGTCGGGGACGTGGACCGGCGTGATCTATGCGCCGTATGGGCAAGCCCGACAGAGTTCGGCGTCGACCGCCACGCTGAACGGGTCGATATTCGCCTACACGGTGGACCTGTCCGGATCCGACTTCTCGATCTCCTGGCAGGACAACCCCGACGCAGTGCCGAACTACGAAGTGGAATTGGTGTCCTGACCGGGCGGTAGCCTGCGGCCGTGTCCTACCCCCGCTATCTGGTCGCCCTCATCACCCCGTTCGATGCCGACGGCGAACTCGACCTCGACGCTCACCGTCACAACGTCTCCACCCTCTGGAACGCCGGGATCGAGGGCTTCGTGCTGGGTGGTTCCAACGGCGAAGGACCGTATCTCGAACCGGGTGAGCGGGCCAGACTGATCGAAACGGCACGAGCTGCCGCACCCGGTGCACATCTGATGTGCGGGATCATGGCCGAGACGGTGCGCACGGGACTGGCCCAGGTGACCGAGGCGGCGGAAGCCGACTCGCTCCTCGTCCTGACGCCCACGACTCTGACCCGCAACCGCATCGACGCAGTGGAGCGCTATTTCACCGCCATCGCCGACGCCGCCCACCTACCGGTGGCGCTGTACTCGGTTCCGAACACCACCGCCTTCAACCTGCCGGAAGACTCGGTGGCACGACTGGCCGACCATTCCAACGTCTTCGGGATGAAGGACTCGAGCGGCGACCCGGTACGGATGCAACGCATGCTGGCATCCACTCCGGACGACTTCGTGCTGTGGAGCGGAAGTTCCCAGGCCATGACCCTGGTCATCACTGCGGGTGCTCACGGATCCATCACCGGATCGGGCAACTACGTACCCCGTCTGGTGCTCGACACGTTGCAGGCGGCGTTCGACGATCCCGTGGCAGCTCGCAGTTTGCAGGAGAAGCTGTCGGCGATCAGCCAGACCGTCGAGTCGCGGGGGATCCCTGCGGTGAAGGTGGCATCGACCGTGGCCGGTCTGAAACCGGGAAGACCCCGCCTCCCCCTCGCCCCACCGTCCGCCGAGGTAGAGCGGCTCGTGGTAGAGGCGACGCGCTCGATTTGACCGTTCGCTCAAAAACCACTCCACCGCTACGATTCGACCACCCCGATCTCTCGAGGAGTTCACACATGGCAGTCAAGTTCCTCTCCGCCGAATGGGCCCAGGCCGTCGAAGACGCGCTCAACAACCACCCGGGCTTCAAGAGCGCCATGGGCAACGCCGACCTCGGACTGCAATTCAACGTGACCGACACTCCCGACGGCGACATCTCGTACTACCTGAAGGCCTCGGGCGGCACGACCACCCTGTCGTTGGGTTCGATCGACGGCGCAGACGTCACCATCGGCCAGAACTACGACACCGCCTCGGCTATCGCCAAAGGCGACCTGAACACACAGACGGCGTTCATGACCGGCAAGCTGAAAGTGTCGGGAAACCTCGCCAAGCTGATGATGCATCAGGCCGCGATCCAGCAGTGGCAGGCAGCCACGGCGGACGTCGAAGTCGAGTACTAGTTCGGGTCGGTATCAGGCGGGGAAGTGCGGTGACCGTCAGGGGGGATCGACCCCGCTGGTGGTGTAGCGGACCCCGAGCGGACTGGTCCACACGAAGTCGCCGTTCGGCAGACGTTCGTACTTCCACCCTGTGTGATGCCGGGTGCAATGGTCCTTCTCACAGCACGGGGCCAAATCGGCGCTCGAAGTCTTCTTCGATTGCGCCCACGGCCGGATGTGATCGAGATCGCAGTCCACCGCCGGCGCACGACACCCAGGAGCGGCACAGGTACGGGAACCGGCCCGCACACGACGGACCTGTGATGCGGTGGGACGCCGACGGGTCGTCCCGTCACAGACCGGCATCCCGGAACCGTCGCCGGTGACCGTCCACTGCCAGGTATCCGAGCCGAGCTGCTCGGTGACCTGCCGGGCGATGTCGGCGACCACCGGACCGTAACCCGCCAAATCGCCCGGATGCTGGGACAGTTCGGCGAGGGTGGCGAGATCGACGGTGATGTGCACCGAACCCTGCGTCACCGGGCCGGAGTGGCCACGCAGATCGTCGACGGCGATGTCGCTGCGCAACTGGTCCATCGTGCGCGACTCGCCCTCACCCGTGCACTGGCGGGCGAGCCGGGTGAGGCGGTCGAGGATCTCGCGGGCGTGTACCGGATCGAGCCCGTAGAGGATCAAGGTGACGGTCCCGTCAGGGTTCGGATAGCTCTCGACACGACGTTCGCTGCGGGCGTGCTCACGCTGGCGTTGGGTCTCCTCCGGGAGGAGTCGCAGGCAGGTCGAGCGGACCGCTTCGGTCAACTGACCGGTCGTGAGTCGATCCGCCTTCGGAAGCACTTCGTCACAGATGGTGCGTGCCCCGGCGGTGGACAGGTGCTCGGTGTGCCGACTCAGCACACGTGCCCGGTTGCGGTCGAGGCGGCCGGCTTCCATCGCCTCGATCAGAGCCGGCACCCGGGTACGGACCGAATGGGCGAGATCGAGTTCGTTCTCGGCTGCCCGCGGCGTGAGGCGCAGAGCCGAGCGGATCTCGAGGGCCGCCCCACGATGCGCCTCGGCGGTGTCGAGGCCCAAGTCCTCGTAGGCGTCGGTGATCGACGTCATCGCCCGGAACGTGCGCGCCTGGCCGGCCGCGTTCAGACGCTCTGAGGCTTTCAGATAGAGGATGCGGTCTTCCTCTTCGAGGGAATCGACCGAAACCGAGGACAGGACGGCGGCGAGAGCCAGCCCCGGTTCCCACTGGTCGAGGTCGGGGGGCAAGCGGAACGGCACGTCCTCCATCTCCTCCAACGCACCGGATTCGAGGAGTTCGTCGATCAGCTGGTCTTGATTCTTCCAATACTCGTATTCGTCGAACATCTGTTCGCACCATACAACACTCCAACGACACTTTCCAAGACCCCTGATTCCCCTCAAGCAGGTCCCCTCCGCAGCCGATCAAGAACCAGGAATCGAGCCTGCGAGGACTCATGCTGAAGACCTTCAACCTGCACCTAGCCCGCACCGTATTCGTGGCTGCTGCGCTGTTCTCGGTGGCGGTGACGATCCTCGCCGCGCTCACCGGTGAGGTCTCGCTGATGGCGGGAACCGCCCTCGGAGTGGGAGCGGGGGCGTACGCACTCGCCGTCGCACGCAAGCCGTCCGGGGAGCTGATCCGGCTGCCCAAGCCGAAACAGCAAGCCGCGGCCTGAAGACCTCGTCAGATCAGACCGAGTTCTCGGACCGCGTCTCGCTCGTCGGCCAACTCGGCCGCAGAAGTATCGATCTTCGACCGGCTGTACGCGTCGATTTCGAGACCCTGCACGATCGCCCATTCTCCGTCGTTGGTAGTGCACGGGAACGAAGAGATGAGACCCTCGGGAACTCCATAGGACCCATCTGACGGGACCGACATCGACACCCAGTCCCCGTCCGGCGTGCCGTTCACCCAGTCCCGCATGTGGTCGATAGCGGCGTTGGCGGCCGAGGCGGCGCTGGACGCCCCGCGAGCCTCGATGATGGCCGCCCCCCGCTTGGCGACCGTCGGAATGAAAGTCTGATCGACCCAGACGTGGTCACCCACCAGCTCGTAGGCGTTGCGGCCTGCGACCTCGCAGTGGAAGAGATCGGGGTATTGGGTGGTCGAGTGATTGCCCCAGATCGTCATCTTCTTGATGTCGGTGACCGAAGCGTCCACCTTGGCCGAGAGCTGGCTCATCGCCCGGTTGTGGTCGAGACGGGTCATGGCCGTGAACTGTTTCGGATCGAGGTCCGGAGCATTGTTCATGGCGATGAGGGCATTCGTGTTGGCCGGGTTGCCCACCACGAGCACCTTGACGTCACGCTTGGCGGCAGCACTCAAGGCACGGCCCTGACCGGTGAAGATGGCCCCGTTGGCACTGAGGAGATCCGATCGCTCCATACCGGCCTTGCGGGGCATCGCACCGACGAGGAGGGCGGCATCGGCGTCGGCGAAAGCCGTCTCGGCGTCGTCGGTCTTGACCATGCCGGCGAGCAGCGGAAACGCACAGTCCTCGAGTTCCATGGCAACGCCATCGAGAGCGCCCAGGGCGGGGGTGATCTCCAGCATCTGAAGGATGACGGGCTGGTCCGGGCCGTAGACCTGTCCGGAAGCGATACGAAACAGCAAGGAATAGCCGATCTGCCCGGCAGCACCGGTGACGGCAACACGCTTGGGGGAAGTCATGAGGCGGAGGGTAGTGGGGATGGAGGTCAGCGAATCAGGCGGACAGCGCGGATGGGGATCAGCGTCGAGCTGTCCGGATCGGGCGTCATCTTGACCTCGCCCTGGCCCTTGACCTCGAGTCGACGGGTGATGAACTGCGCCTCGGTCTGGAACTGTCCGCCCTGTCCCGTGAGTGAGAACGGCTCTGCATACGGTGTGAAGAAGGTACCGGTGAGCGTGTTACCTGCCTGCCCACCGATCTCGTGGGGAATCGCCCCCTCGGACCACAGGGCCAGATCCTCCCAGGTTCCGGACACAGGCGCAGTCCAGGTCAATCCACCGTCACCGCCTCGCAAGTCCACGGCGCCGTTAGCCAGGTAGACGAACGTCCGCTCGAGCACCAGCGTCGACTGGGCGTTCTTGAGGATGGTTCCGTTGGTACCTTCCTTGCGCACGAAGAGGAAATGATCCATCCCGGAACCCTCGTTGATCTTCAGGCTCGAGGTCGAGCGCAGATCGATCCCCCCGGTCAACACCAGATCGCCATCGGTGAACTCGAGTGCTGTCCCGTTGACGATCAACCCACCTGGACAGTCGATGAACCAGTTGCCGGACAGAGTGAGGGGGGCATTGACCGTGCACGGATACCCCGCGCTGATCCAATTGTTCCAGCTACCAGTCGGCGTACCGGCACCGTAGGCCGTGACATGGTCGTCGATGTGGGGGGCAGGCGACTGTGGGCATCCCGGAACGATGACGTGACCCTGGCTCGGATCGGACAACACAAAGGGATAGGGGTCGTAGCTCGCCTTGCAGTTGTACCGCCAGTCGATCGGAGCGCGTGTGATGCGGCGCGAGACCGCAATCGGTTCCGGGTAGAGCCGGAAGAGGCTTTCGGGCGGATCCAGTGGATCGGCGTCTGCCGGATCGACCGGGCTCGTCAAGTCGCTCGGGTCGAAGGCTTTTGCCGAGTTCGCGGGCGGAATCCCAGAAAGCGCATAGGACAGAATGGCGGAAGGGATGTTGGTCACCGGTACCGGAATAGCCCTGATCCACCCATTCTGGTTTCCCTCTGCATCGATCGAGAAAGCCCCATTGGGCGGCTGGCATGCAGAAGCGTCGGAGTCGACCACGATGAACCCGGGAGTCTGAGTGACCTCGTCGTACGAGACCGTGACCTTCGCCTGACCCTTGGTTATCAACGCACAGTTGATCGGCTCGAGAACCAGTAATGGAACGACTTCGCCGCCACCGGCGTCGGGATCGAGCCGGGCGACGCTAACGACCCGAGTGGCTGTCGAATCGAATCCCATCACCTGGGCAAATGCGTGCTGACGATCACGGGTAACTGCTACGGCGAATCGTTGACAGGGAACTCCGTCGATCGCCGCGTTGATCGCCTGGGCACCCATGAACTCATGAGCGTCCGGAACCGGGTGAGTGATCTCCACTGTGTACGGGCCGACCACACCGGTCGCAGTGCGGGCAACAGCCGAGTCACAGGAGGTGGTGAAGGCTGTGGCGCATTGCGCGGGCGCGGGTGTCGACGGGTCCACCCCGTCGAGATTCAACAGTGCGTAGTTCCACGCCGTCTCACATCCCTCATCGACCCCTGACCCGGCAAAGGGATCGATCGCCAACACACCGGCCGTGGAGGCCGCGTCGGCGGCCAGGCGATCTGTGCGGAGGTCGAGTCGAACGGCGGCCAGGTCGACCACGATTGCGACGACCCCAATCAAGAGCAGCAATGACGCGGCGACGAGGATCAGGGTGGCTCCTCGCTCACGTTCGACGGTCGTCATGATCCGAGCGCCGCTTCGAAACGACTGACTGCTTCAGAATCCAAGGTCAGTGTCTGGGTGAAGACGATGACGTTGAAATCGGACTCCCGGGCGACAGTCACCTGAACTCGGCGCTCGGTGTCGGGACGGCCGTCGGCGAAACAAGGGGAGGCGTCGCGGACCAGGCTGCCGCTTCCGTCGTCGAGCCTGCGTTCGGTCGGATCGGTTCCCGTCGTCGTCCCCTGCGGGTAGACATACGCTACGCACACAACCCGTCCAGGTACACCGTCATCGAGGGTGCCCGTGCCGTTGGCGATCGCCTGGGCTGCCACTTCGTCCAGCCAGGCGCTCTTGCTGGCAAAGTTTTCGACTGGCAGGGTTGCTGCGTACCGAGCCGTCTCCCTCGCCGCGTGGGTCAGTGACAGCTGGTGGTTGTAGGCAATCCCGACACTCACGATTCCGAGGATGAGCATCACGAGCAACGGCATCAACAGGGCGAACTCGACCAGCGCAGCGCCGCGCTCGCGCGTTCGTGTTGCCCGCATGAATGTGCCTCCCACGCCCATTCGCTCCTGCCGAAAGGGTAGGCCTTCGGACCTACAGCGCAACAGTCGGATTCGGGGACCTCGTGTTACGTCGCGACGAGCAAAACTCCAGCGATCTCGATGCTCGGTGCGCCCGTGATCTCCAGCCGTGCCACCCGTGGTCGGCCGTCGGATTCCTCCACCAGGATCTCTCCCCCGTCCCAGCGCACCACGTGACCGTCGGGCTCACCGCCGAGGACGTCGACGTAGAACGCCAGGCTGGCCTGGACATCCGGTGTGGCGATCACCACCCGTTCGAGGGTCGCCGTGACATCGGAGGTCACCACACACGTCTCGTCCCACCACCGACCAGATTCGGATTCGTCGAAGATCATCAGCCCATCCGGCAACGCGGCGAGCCACGCGTCCATCGGGGGCGGCTCCCAACCCGACTGGGCGATCTGGATGACCGTTCCGTGACCGTCCTTGGGGTGGATGAACATCTCCTTCCAGCCGTCGCTGGCGAAGTTCACCCCCACCGGGTCGATCCCCAACGACTGCAACCGTCCACGTTCGGTGATGACGTCGTCGGTCTTGAACGTGATGTGGTGAACGCCACCACCGGTGGACTCGACGAACCGGGCGAGGAAGTCGTTGTGTTCGGGGCGGTGCGGTTCGAGGATCTCGACGGTCATGCCCGCCAACCCGCGGCCGACCCGCACCTGCATGGCCCGGAACCCCGACCGGGGTGGTGTGCCTCCACTGATGACGAGGCCACCGAGATCACCGGTGATGGACCGCAGCACCGGGCGGTGATCCGGTGCCGCGATCGCAACATGATCGAGTTTCACATCCGATCGATCATCGCCGAGCCGAACTCGGAGGTCTTCACCTCGCTCGCCCCGTCCATCAGACGGGCGAAGTCGTAGGTCACCACCTTGTCGGCGATCGTCTTCTCCAGGCTGTCGATGATCAGGTCGGCGGCCTCGGTCCAACCCATGTAGCGGAACATCATCTCACCCGAAAGGATCACCGAACCCGGGTTGACCTTGTCCTGGCCGGCGTACTTCGGCGCCGTGCCATGGGTTGCCTCGAACACGGCCACTCCGGTGTCGTAGTTGATGTTGGCGCCTGGGGCGATGCCGATCCCACCGACCTGGGCGGCGAGAGCGTCGGACAGGTAGTCACCGTTCAGGTTCATGGTGGCGATCACGTCGTAGTTGCCGGGGCGGGTGAGCACCTGCTGCAGCATGGCGTCGGCGATGACGTCCTGGACGAGGATCTTGTCACCCGGGTCGCCGCCACAGTCCTCCCACGAAACGGCCACGTCACTGAATTCGTCTTCGACCAGCTCGTAGCCCCAGGTGCGGAACGCGCCTTCGGTGAACTTCATGATGTTGCCCTTGTGCACCAGAGTCACCGACTTGCGGCCGTTGGCGATGGCGTAGCGGATGGCAGCCCGAATCAGGCGCTTGGAACCGGTGACCGACACCGGCTTGATACCCAGGCCGGAGTCCCGCCGGATCTCCCAGCCGTACTCGGCGGCAAGGAAGTCGAGCAGCTTGGCCGCCTCCGGCGTGTTGGCTTCCAGCTCCTTGCCGGCATACACGTCTTCGGTGTTCTCCCGGAAGATCACCATGTCGACCTGACCGGGCTCTTTGACCGGCGAAGGAACTCCAGTGAACCAGCGCACCGGACGCACACAGGCGTAAAGGTCCATGGTCTGGCGGAGGGCGACGTTGAGGGAGCGGATCCCTCCGCCGACCGGGGTGGTCAGCGGGCCTTTGATGCCCACCAGGTACTCGCGGAAAGCGTCGACGGTCTCGTCGGGAAGCCACGAACCTGTCTGGTTGAAGGCCTTCTCGCCGGCGAGAACCTCCTTCCAGGCGATCTTCCGGTCCGAGCCGTACGCCTTCTCGACGGCGGCGTCGAATACCCGGACCGACGCCGCCCAGATATCGGGTCCGATCCCGTCGCCTTCGATGAAAGGAACGATCGGGTCGTTCGGTACTTCGAGGGCGTCCGGACCCATGGTGATTGCGGTGGCCATGTGCTGACTCCTGTCGGTTTTCTGCGATCACCGAGAGGCTAGTTGGGCGGCCACAGGCGGGATTCGGCCGGGTTTCGCAATCGTTCATCGGATATTGGGATGCGGGCCGGGCGGGGACGGGTTGATGGTCGGTGAATCACGGAGGTTCCATGTCGACTCGCACGAAGATCATCATCGCCGCTCTCGCCATTCCCGGCCTCGCCATCGGTTGGTGGCTGGGGTCACCGCTGTTCCTCGACCGGACGGTGGACGAGGCGTTTCCCATCACCGCCGCCGCCCCCACCACCCCGACGACGACCATCGCCGCCACCTCGGATACGGCACCGCCGACGACGGTCGGGGCGCAAACCCCAATGGCGCCTGTCGTCCTGGCGACAGGGTCGTTCGTCGGGGCAGACGACTTCCACCAGGGGTCGGGCAGCGCCACCCTGTACGAGTTGGAAGACGGCACCCGGGTGCTCCGCTTCGAGGACTTTTCGGTGACGAACGGTCCCGACCTGCGAGTGTTGCTGGTGCCGTCGTCGGATCCGGTCGCCGACGGAATCGACGGGTATCTGGAGCTCGAGCCGCTGAAGGGGAACGTCGGGAGCCAGAACTACGAAATCCCGCCGGATGTGGACCTCAGCGCATACGGCAGTGTCGTGATCTACTGCAAGCCGTTCCATGTGCTGTTCGCGGTGGCGTCGCTGGAAGCCTGAAACTCAGGACACCCTCTCCGCCGCATCGACGGTGTTGGAGAGGAGCATGGCGATGGTCATCGGACCGACACCCCCGGGGACAGGGGTGATCGCCCCCGCCACCTCCACCGCCTCGGCGAAGTCGACGTCACCGACCAGGCCGTCGTCGGTCCGGTTGATGCCGACGTCGATCACCGTCGCCCCAGGCTTGATCCAGTCACCTTTCACCATCTCGGGCCGGCCCACGGCGGCCACCAGGATGTCGGCGGTGGCGCATAGCTCCTTCAAGCCGCGGGTGCGGGAGTGAGCGAGGGTGACGGTGGCGTTGCGGTCCTTGCCACCCAGCATGATCGCCAGCGGGCGTCCCACCAGAAACGAGCGCCCCACCACAACGACGTTCCGGCCCTCGGTTTCGACGCCGTAGTGGTCGAGGATGCGCAGCGACCCCGAAGGGGTGCAGGGGCGGAGTCCGGGCCGGTCCAGCACGAGGTTGCCCAGGCTTTGGGGGTGGAGTCCGTCGGCATCCTTGGCCGGATCGATGTGGAGTACCGCAGCCTCCCCGTCCAGTTCGCCCGGCAGTGGCAGCTGCAACAGGATGCCGTGGACGGCCGGATCGGCGGACAGTTCGTCGAGAAGCGACCCGACCTGGTCCTGAGTGCTGTCTGCTGCCAGCTCGTGATGGAACGAGGTGATCCCGACCTTCTCGGCGGTGCGGCGCTTGTTACGGACGTAGACATGCGACGCCGGGTCGTCCCCCACCAACACGGTGGCGAGGCCCGGCTGGATCCCACGTTCGACCAGAACGGCCACCCGGGCGGCCACCTCGTCGTGGACGGCGGCGGCCACCGCCTTTCCGTCGAGGATCGTTGCAGTCACTGTCCCTCCTGGCGTCGATTCAGTGCCGGAACTGTCGTTCCCCGGTGAACACCATGGCAAGTCCCGCTTCGTCTGCGGCGGCGATCACCTCGTCGTCCCGCATCGCCCCGCCCGGCTGAACCACCACCGCCACCCCTGCGGCGACCGCGGCATCGAGCCCGTCAGGAAACGGAAAGAAAGCGTCGGACGCCAAGGCTCCCCCGGCGGCCCGGCCGGCGGCCTTGTCGACGGCGATCTCTCCCGCCTCCACCCGGTTCTGCTGGCCGGCGCCGATCCCCCATGCTGTGCCATCCCTGGCGACCACGATGGCGTTGGACGTGGTGTGCCCACACACCCGCCAGGCGAACCGGGCGTCGGCCATCTCCCCTTCGGTCGGCTGTCGTCGAGTCACCACCCGCCAGTCGTCTGATTCGAAGCGGTAGGAGTCCTGGATGAGCCAACCGCCCGCGATCTGCCGGAGATGCAGTGCGGACGACTGTGGCGACGGGGCCTCCAACACGCGGGTGTTCTTACGCTTGGCGGCGAGACGGGCAACCACCCCGTCGGCATAGCCGGGCGCGATGACGACATCGGCCTGGGCCGCTTCTTCCATCCGAAGGGCGGTGGCCTCGTCGAGCGGATGGGAGAACGCCACGATCCCGCCGAACGCCGACCGCGAGTCGCACTCGTACGCCCGCTGGTAGACGTCGGCGAGGTCGTCGCCGATCGCCGCCCCACACGGGTTGGCGTGTTTGACGATCACCACCGCCTTCTCCCCGGCCCGTGCCAGGTCGTGGGTCATCTGCCATGCGGCGGCGGCGTCGAACAGGTTGAGATAGCTGAGCGGAAGGCCCTGGTGCTGGCGGGTCCGGTCCAGCCAGGAATCAGCGTCGGCGAAGCGGTAGCGGGCGCCGCGCTGGTGGGGGTTCTCGCCGTAACGGAGGACGTCGGCCTGTCGCAGGGCGAGCACCATCTGTTGAGGCAGCCCGTCTCCGCGCTCCAGCCATTCGACGATCGCTGCGTCGTAGGCAGCGGTGTGGAAGAAGGCCGCCCGGGCCAGGTCGCGACGCAACTCGAAGTCGAGTCCACCCGCCTCGATGGCAGACGCCACCCGGTCGTACTGCTCCGGCGAGGTCACCACCCCCACCCAGGCATGGTTCTTGGCGGCGGCCCGCACCATCGCCGGACCACCGATGTCGATCTGCTCGACGATGTCGGCGTCGGTAGCGGAGGGGTCGGCGACGGTTTGGCGGAACGGGTACAGGTTGGCGACGACCAGTTGGAACGGCTGGATGTCGTGGGAGGACAGGTCGGTTCGGTGCGAGGCCTCGCCCAGGTCGGCGAGGATCCCCCCGTGGATGCGGGGATGAAGGGTCTTGACCCGACCGCCCAGGATCTCCGGTGAGCCGGTAACGGTGGCGACGTCGGTGACCGCGAGTCCCGCGTCACGCAGACTGCGGGCGGTGCCGCCCGACGAAACGATCTCGACGCCGGCGATGACCAACCGGCGGGCGAAATCCACCAGGCCGGACTTGTCGGACACCGACACCAACGCTCGGGTCACCGGTATCAGGTTCACAGCCACACCACCCGGCGGCCCTCGACCTTCAGCCTGCCGTGTGCCAGCGCGCTCACCGCTTCGGGATACAGCCGATGTTCGACTTCGTGCAGACGCTGGTGGAGGGTGAACTCGGTGTCATCCGGATCCACCTCCACCGCCTCCTGGGAGATGATCGGACCATGGTCGACTCGTTCGTCCACGAAGTGGACGGTCACCCCGGTCACCCGGACACCATGCTCCAACGTGTCGGCGACGGGGGTGCGACCGGGGAACGCAGGCAGTAGGGATGGATGGATGTTCAGTACCCGGTCGGGGAAGCGGGTGATGGCTTCCGGACCGAGGATACGCATGAACCCGGCCAGTACCAGGGCCTCGGCCCCGGCATCTGTCGCCGCCGCACACACTCGGGCGGTGAAGGAACGCCGGTCGCCGGTCCATTCGACGATCTGGCACGGAATGTCCGCCTGGCGGGCGCGTTCCAGGGCACGCACCGCCGGACGGTCGGAGATGACGATCGCGATCGAATAACCGGCGCCGTCGCCGGCGTGGTCGACCAGCGCCTGCAGATTCGTGCCCGACCCGGACACCAGCACTGCGATCCGGATGCTCCGCTCCCCTGTCGCGCCGGGCGAGTGTAGGGGGTGGAACGCTGCCCTACCGTTGGCCCGATGCGCCACCACTGGTCCTTCGATCCGAATGTGACCCAGCTGAACCACGGTTCGTTCGGAGCCGTCCCCAACGCGGTGCGGCGCGTCCAGCGGGAGTGGCAGGCCATCTTCGACGCCAACCCAACCGGTTTCGTCGACGACCGCTACCAGGACGAACTCGACCGGGCGCGGACGGTTCTCGCGGCCTTCGTCGGTGCCGCCCCGTCGGGGCTGGTGTTCGTCCCCAACACCACCGCCGGGGTGGCGTCGGTGGTCGGAAGCCTGGGGCTGGAACGGGACGACGAGATCGTGATCACCGACCACACCTACAACGCGGTGCGCAACATCGTCGACGTCGCCACCTCGCTGGCGGGTGGACGGATGGTGACGGCGTCGATCCGTTTCCCCGATGCGTCGGAGAACCAGACAGTCGAGGCGGTGCTGGCGGCAGTCACCGAACGGACCCGCCTGGTGATCATCGATCACATCACCTCGCCCACTGCCCTGGTCCTTCCCGTCGAACGGATCGTGCAGGCCCTCGAACCGGACGTCCCGGTGCTGGTCGACGGTGCCCACGCCCCCGGCATGGTCCCATTGGCGGTGGACCGTCTCCGCACCTCGTTCTACACAGGGAACCTGCACAAATGGGTGTGTGCCCCACCAGGGGCCGCCTTCCTGGTGGCGGGAGATCGCTACCGACACACCGTCCGCCCCCCGGTCGTCTCCCACGGCTGGAACACCCCCGACGGAACCCGCTCCCTCTTCCATCGACTGTTCGACTGGACCGGAACCTTCGACCCGTCGGCCTGGCTGAGCGTTCCGGCAGCGATCGAGTTCATGGCCAGCCTGCATCCCGATGGATGGGCGGGCGTGATGAAAGCGAACCGGCGGTTGGCACTCGACGCTCGCCGCCTGCTGTGCGATCGGCTGCGGGTCGACGTGCCCGCGCCAGAGGAGATGATCGGATCCATGGCGGCGTTGCCGGTCGGTTCCCGTCCGGGCACGGCGGAACGTCTGCGACAGGAGGGGATCGTCGTCCCGTTCCCGCCCTGGCCCACACCCGACACCCACCTGGTGAGGATCTCAGCTCAGCTCTACAACACGCTGGACGACTACCGCCGTCTCGCCTCGGCACTGGACTGACACATCTCGTCACACTCGCGCGATACGGTCGGGCCGATGCTGTTTCCCGGGCCTCCCCGACTCGGACGTGGGATCGTCGTTGCCGACCCGTCGGTACCTGCCGCATACGCGGACGCGCCCGTCACCCGGGTGGATTCCGAAGTCACCGCCGACGAGCACCAGCTGGCGTTGACCGTCGACCGCCTGCACCGGCTGTGGGTGGCGCGCACTCCGCATGTGGTCGTACTCGACGCCGACAACGACGCGCTGCGTCAGCCGCAGACCTCGACCGCCGCCCCCTGGGACCTCGGTGGAGGATTCAGCTTCCTCCTGGAGCGCCTGCACTGGCTGATCTGGGCCAACACGTGGGACGGGCGGAACGGCGAACCGGTCTGGTGGTGGGGGCGCAAGGCCGAGCGGCTCGGTGCCGAAGCGGGAACCGACGCCGACGTCCGCCTCCCCGACGGCCGTCAGGTATGGGTCGATGCCGGACCGCGCGGGCCGCTCGACGTCCCTCACATCCACGCCGAATCGGTGACGATGGGTCGGCTCGCCGTCGCACCGCCGGTCACCCCCAACCCGGCGCAACTCTCGGAGTCACAGAAGGCGGCCGTCGATCACGGTGCTGGGCCGGCCCGGATCATCGCTCCGGCGGGTTCGGGCAAGACCCGGACGCTCACTGCCCGTCTGCTGGAACTGGTCGACCGGCGGGGATACGAACCGCAACTGGTCACGGCCCTTGCATACAACAACCGGGCGGCCGCCGAGATGAGGGATCGGCTGGAACGCCCCGACCTGCAGATCAGGACATTCCACTCCATCGGATGGGCGATCCTGCGGGAAGCCCGACCCGGTGTCAGTCTGATCGACGAGCCGCAGGTGCGGTCCATCCTCGACCGGCTGGTCCCCAATCGGCGGCAGATCAACACCGACACCATCGGTCCCTACATCGAAGCTCTCGGCGAGGTCCGCATCGGTCTGCGGTCACCGGAAGAGGTCGAAGCCGAGCGGGACGATGTCGAGGACTTCGCCCGTGTCTTCGGTCGCTATCTGGACGAACTCGCCCGGAAGAACCTCGCAGACCACGACGAGCAGATCTCCGGGGCGATATCCGCCCTCCTCGCCGACCCCGACCTGAGGGCTCGCTGGCAGCACAGTTGCACCCACCTGTTGGTCGACGAGTTCCAGGACCTGACTCCCGCCTATCTGCTGCTGATCCGGCTGCTGGCCTCGCCCGCCCTCGACGTCTTCGGCGTCGGTGACGACGACCAGACCATCTACGGCTATGCCGGGGCCGACCCGATCCATCTGATCGACTACGACCGCTTCTTCCCGGGGGCGGCCAAATACCAATTGGACGTCAACTATCGCTGCGCGCCCGAGGTGGTGGAAGCGGCGACACAGTTGCTGGCAAACAACCGCAGGCGGGTGGACAAGACCATCCGGGCGGCCCGCGAAGCGGACGGTTCGGGGCTCCGCACCATCGACGGACCGGACGAGAGGCTGGGGCTCGAAGCCGCCGCCGTGGTGACGGCGCTGCTGGAGGAAGGTGCGGAGCCGAGCGACATCGCGGTGCTGGCCCGGGTCAATTCGGCGCTGCTACCGGCGCACGCCGCCCTCACCGAGATCGGTGTTCCGTTCTGGTCGCCGTTGGGCACGTCCCTCCTCGACCGGACCGTGCTGCGAGCCGTGTTCGCCTGGATCCGCATGGCCCGTCACCCGGAACGGATGGCGCGGCGGGACGTGATGGAAGCCGTCCGCCGGCCGCATCGGCGGCTGAACCGGGTGTCGTGGGAACTGTTGGGCCGCGGCGGCGCCGTCACCATCGACGACCTGATCGCCGCCGGACGGGGCCTGGACGGGCGACAAGGAAACGCCTGGGACGAGTTCGTCGCCGACATCCGCATCGCCGCGGCGGCGGCCATGCACGACGATGCAGGCGAGTTACTCGACGTGCTGATCGGGCGGGTCGGACTGTCCCGGGCGGCGAGCGCGCTCGACTCGGGACGAAGCCGGGCCGATCGCTCCGCCCAGTCCGACGACCTGACGGCGTTACGACGCACCGCCACCATCCGACCCTCGCTGGACGGTTTCGAAGAATGGGTGGGGACAGTGTTGCGTGCACCCCGCGCCGAGGCGGGAGTGCAACTGACCACCATCCACCGGGTGAAGGGTCTCGAGTGGCCCCACATCGTCGTATTCGGGGTCGAAAGCGGCCTCATCCCACACTCCCTGTCCGAGGACCGTGAAGAGGAACGGCAGGTGCTGCACGTGGCGATCACCCGCTCGTCGGAGACCACCACCATCCTGTATCCCAAGGGCAGGCCGTCGCCGTTCCTGAAAGAGATGCGAGGTGAACGTGCCGAGGCGCCCGCCCGAGCACGACCGACCCTCACCGGCGGAGGGATGACCGTCACCGACCGCATGGTCGTGCGGCTGTCGGGAGGGTTCGCCGGAACGGTGATCGAACTCGACGAGGACGGCTTCGTGGTGGAGTTGTCCCCCGGACCGGGCCAGATGCAGGTCCGGTGGGGCGACACGGTCACCACGCCTGCAGGGACCGGCCCGGCCATGCCGCATCTCGACGGTCCCGGCGAGGTTGACGGCGATCTGCTGGAACGGTTGAAGACGTGGCGAACCCAGACCGCACAAGCCCGGTCGGTTCCCGCCTACGTGGTGTTCTCCGACGCCACCCTGGAAGCGATCGCCACCGCCCGCCC
>JBKHXZ010000292.1:0-8836 GCA_046565785.1 Acidimicrobiia bacterium | reverse complement strand
GTCCGTCTTCCGTCTTTCGATCTCCGTTCGCACTTCGGGGAACGGGTCGGCAGTGGTCCATCCCACCTGGTGGAGGTCGGTTCCGGCGGCTCTGACGAGTTCGGCCAGATCGCTCACGCCGTCGATTCTGTCACACCCGTCCCCTACGTTGACCGTAGGCGAATTCGACAGGCCCGCGATGACGGAGGTTCGTGATGCTGATCGACTGCGACCGGTGCTCGATGCGGGACACTACCGCCTGCGACGACTGTGTCGTGGGTGTGCTGCTGTCGATCGGACCGGGACCCTTCGAGTTGGACGACGTGGAGCGCCATGCGCTCGACACGCTGTCCGAGGCCGGGCTGGTTCCGAAGCTGCGGCTGGTCAGCGACGACCCACCGACCGCGGCCGCGGGCTGAGTCGCAACCGCCATGAGGGGTCGGAGCGGACCGACGGGAGGGGCGTACGGGTGCCCGTCGGTCCGCAGGGGCGGTCAGCGGCGTTGAATCCAACGTGACAGCGCCAGACCCCACAGACCGATCGAACCATGCGCACGAGCGCGCTCCCTGACCTCCTTGTCGGTGCTCACGACCACCGTCGGCGCATCCGCTTGTGCGACGAACGCTTCGATTGCGTCGTCTGCGTCTGCCACGTACCGAACCGAAACCCCGAAGTTGGCATGCGCTTCAGCCGCGTGGGACGTGTCGAAGAACACGATTGCCGCAATCGGGCCGTCCGCCAAGCGCCGCAGCCTCGCCACTTCCGCCACGACACGGTCACGGGCGGAGCGCCCCGGAATCGCGAGGTCGTGGGCGACGTTGTGCCCGTCCACGACGAGCACGAGGCGACGCCGCAGGGTGAGGAGCCAGTCGATCGCCTCCGCCGAATCGGGCGACACACCTACAGGGAGAGCAAGGCGCTCCGGCTCCACCGGCTCGTGCGGCGGAGCATCCGGCGACGGACGCAGAGCCTCCATCAGACCGTCCAACATCCTCGCCGTCTGCTCGGGCGTGCCCCGGCCGAACATGTGACCGGTTTCACTGCCGACCTGCTCGGCGGTGCCCCCCTGGCCCAGACGGCTTCGTAGATACGCGATCCGGTCGTCCGCTTCGGCCAGATGCTCGGCGAGGCGCCGCGACTCGGCCGCATGCTGGTCCAAGGTCGCTTCCAGTTCCCGAATGCGACGCCGCAGGGCTGTGATTCGACCGCTCATCTCATCGGCCCGGCGGTGGGCCTGATCGGCGTCGATCGCGCCCTGCGCACGACGTTCGGCTTCGGCCAGGCGCCGGCTGAGCTCGTCGTTCTTCCGACGTTCACGAGCCAGGTCTCGCTCCAATGAAGCGATCCGGTCTTCCTGCGAGCGTTCGACGTCCGCGGACGCCAGTTCGGCCAGGGCTTCCTTCCAGCCCGCATCTCTCACCAGGAACAGATGCGACGCGACGTCTGCCCGAGACTCGCCGGCACCGAGTTCCTCCAAAGCCAGGGTTCGCAGCCACAGCTCGTCGAGGTGAACCATGAGGGTCTTGCGCAAAGGGGGTGGCAGCGTCCGCTTCATCGATGCCGCCCGTACCGGGCGAAGGGCGGCCGGCACGTCCTCCGGCTCGAGGCGGTTGAGTGCCCGATGAGCGGCGGCGAGTGCCGGCTGCACGAGCTCGTCGATCTCGGTACCTCCCGCGCTTTCCTCCATCGTCGGATTGTCGTCCCCTTTGCCGGTCGATCGAAACCGCTCCGATCGTCCATGTGCCCAAAGGTTGGTTGCGGCCGGTACAGAGACCGGGGTTCAACGCCAGAGGATCCGCACGATCTCGACCGGGTCCGCCAGTCCCTTCAGGAGCACCGCTTCGGATCCGGTCCGATCGAATGCCAAGCCGTCGGGGAGACTGGAGGCCGTCACCACGATCTCGTCGCGGTCGGCCATCGCCGCGACCCGAGCCGCCACATGGACACCGTGACCGGAGTAATCCGACGGCTCCAGGGTCGCTTCTGCCGTGTGCATTCCGATCCGGACGGAAGGAGCGAATCCGTGTTCGCGTCGGTGGTCGGCAAGCTGGCGTTGGATGTCGGTGGCGCATTCGATGGCCGTCTCCACGTCGGCGAACGTGACGAAAAAGCCGTCACCGGTGTGACGAACCACCTCTCCCCCGTGGGCGGTGAATGCCGCCATCAGGGTCCGATCGTGCCAGTGCAGCAACTCTTTCCACGCGTCGTCGCCGATGAGACCGATCAGATCGGTCGAGGTGACGATGTCGGTGAACAAGAACGTCCGGGTGACCCGCTCGCTGTCTGCGTCGGCTCCCAGCACCCGATCGACCTCGGCCACATCGCGTCTGGCCCCCAGTTCCCTGAACACCTTGTGGGCGGCCTGCAGATCTCGCCGTCCGTCGTCGAGATCCCCGACCGCCATCTTGGCCTCACCCATCAGCTGACGAGCACGGGCGCTCTCGTAGGGAACGGACAGTTCCTGCCAGGTGCGCCAGGCACGATCGAGCGCGGTGATCGCCGACGTACTGTCCCCTGCACTCAGCGCGACTCGACCGCGGGCAGTGAACGCGTGCGCCTCGCGGGCGGCTCCCGGATGCGATCGCGCGATCTGATCGAGCTCGTCGGCAGCGGCGCGAGCGGTGGCGATGTCGCCTTTGGCCAGGGCGATCTCGACTGCAGCGGGTAGCAGTCTCGAACGCGCCAGCGGGTTGGGGGCGATCTGTTCGCTACCGGCCACCGCGTCGGCCGCGGCGAGACTCCGTTCGATGGACGACCAAGCCTTGTCTACCTCGCCCCGGGCGAGGTAGAGGAGCGCCAGGCCCGGCTGTGGATCCCAGCCGAACTCGTAGGCACGCGAGTACGCCTCCTCTGCAGCCGTCAGGTCGCCCCGGTGACGTCGCACTTCCCCCACCTCGGTGTAGGCGAGTCCGACATCGGTCAGCAAGCGGTGCCGTTCGAGTTCGACACACGCGCGGCGAGCCTCCTCCTCGGCTCGGTCCCAGGCGCCTCGCAACCGGCTGAGTTCGGCCCGATGGACCCGACACACACCGGTGTAGCCCGAAAGCGACTCCCGCTGCATCCATCGCTCGGCGATGTCGATCCACTCGCCTGCACGCCGATAGTCGGCCAGATCCCGACAGGTGGAGATCGTCACGCAGTACACGTCGCAGGCCACCTTGGGGCGGACCACTCCGGTGGTGGCCAGCGCGGTTGCAGCATCGATCAGGGCTAATCCGTCCTCGATCGCGCCTTTGCGGAGGAGCGCGGCACCTTTCAGGCTGGTCGCCATCGCTTCCACGTCGGGTTCACCGTGGGTGCGGGCCAGCTCGAGGGCGCGGTCTGCGTGGGTGATGATGGCGTCGGGGTCGTTGGTGGGTATCGCCTGCGCGGTCTTGATCAGTTCCAGCCAGGCGTGGGCGACAGATTCCGGAACACCGGCAAGAACTCGCTCCGCCTGTGACATCCAGCCTTGCGAGACCGGCATCGAACCCTTCTCGAAAGCGGTGACGCTGAGGCGGGCAGCCACCAAGGCTGCGCTGACCTGGTCGCCGTTGCGAACGTGTCCGGCGAAGGCACGCTGAAGGGCGTCCTCCGCCTCATCGGGACGACCCGACCACCAGGCCGATTCGGACATCGCCTCCAAATCGGCGGGTTCGAGCCCGCCGTCTGTTTCGGCGTCTGCTCGGGCGAACAGGTCGTAGGCATCGCTCCAGGCGTGCTTCCGCACTGCTTCCCGGCCCGAGGTGACGATGTCATCCATCCGCGACGTTCCTCCCGGGAACCCGAGACACTACAGGGAGCACCCCACCCGACGCCTCCCCGCCCCTGTGGAATCGAATTGACTGGCTGGGCAGTCGGCGGCATACTCGCTGCCGCACATGTTCCACACCATTCTCGTACTTCCGTAGCGCACACGCCCCCAACCCGGCGTGTGCGCCTCGATGCCCTCCCGAAACCCGGGGGGGTTTTTCATATCCCGAACGGCACACCAACCGTTTCGGCCCCATGGAGGAAACCCACCAATGACCACCATCAGCGGAGCGCAGTCACTCGTCAAATCGCTGGAACACGAAGGCGTCCAGGTCGCCTTCGGCGTGCCGGGCGGAGCCATTCTGCCCGCCTACGACCCCCTCCTGGACTCTCCCATCCGCCACGTGCTCGCCCGCCACGAACAGGGTGCCGGACACATGGCCGAAGGGTATGCCTGGGCAACCGGCGAGGTGGGCGTGTGCATCGCCACCTCCGGACCCGGCGCCACCAACCTTGTCACGCCGCTGGCCGACGCGCTGATGGACTCAGTGCCGATCGTGGCGATCACCGGACAGGTGCCGACCTCTGCAGTCGGCAACGACGCCTTCCAAGAGGCGTACACCACCGGGATCACCATGCCGTGCACCAAGCACAACTACTTCGTGACCGACCCCGAAGACATCCCCGACATCGTCCACGAGGCGTTCCACATCGCCCGCACCGGGCGGCCCGGGCCGGTACTGATCGACCTGCCAAAGGACATCCTCAACCGGGCAACTGCGTGGCACGAGCCGCAAACGTTCGCCCTCCCCGGATACAAGCCGACCGTGGAAGGTCACCCGCGACGGGTGCGGGAAGCGATCGAGATGATCGAGTCCGCCGAAAGGCCCGTGCTCTATGTCGGTGGTGGGGTGATCAAAGCCAACGCGGCACCGGAACTGAAAGCACTCGCCGAGCGCACCGGTGTCCCGGTGACGACCACCCTCATGGGTCGAGGCGCGTTCCCCGACACCCATCCCCTGGCGCTGGGGATGCCCGGCATGCACGGCACCTACGCCGCCATCACCTCGATCCAGAAGGCCGACCTGTTGATCTCGATCGGTGTGCGATTCGACGAGCGAGTGACCGGCAACCCGATCCATTTCGCCCCTCATGCCCGGGTGATACACATCGATGTCGACCCGGCCGAAATCGGCAAGGTGCGGGTTCCCGAGGTTCCCATCGTCGGAGACGCCAAACGGGTGATCGAACAGATGCTGGAGGCGTGGGGCGAGCGGGACGCCCCGGATCGGCATCGCTGGATGGAGACGATCAACGGCTGGCAACGACAGCACCCGTTGTCCTACGACCAGCAGCCGGACGGTCCGATCAAGCCGCAGTACGTCGTGGAAGAACTGCACCGGATCACCAAGGGCGACGCCATCGTCGTCGCCGGCGTGGGCCAGCACCAAATGTGGGCCAGCCAGTTCTGGAAGTTCGAAGACCCCCGTCGCTGGATCAACTCCGGAGGGTTGGGGACGATGGGATTCGCCGTGCCTGCCGCCATCGGCGCCAAGGCGGGCAAGCCCGACGAGCTCGTGTACGCCATCGACGGCGACGGCTGTTTCCAGATGACCAGCCAGGAGCTGATCACCGCCGCCACCGACGCTATCCCGGTGAAGATCGCCGTGATGAACAACGGGGTGCACGGCATGGTCACCCAGTGGCAGCGCCTCTTCTACGACAGCCGCTTCTCCGCCTCCCAGTTGGGGAACAAGGTCGACTACGTCAAGCTGGCCGAGGCGATGGGATGTGTCGGACTGCGGGCGGAGAACCCCGAAGAGGTCGCCCCGATCATCGAGAAGTCCCTATCCATCGACGACGCACCGGTGGTCGTCGAGTTCGTGGTCGACCCCGAAGAGATGGTGTTTCCGATGGTGCCGGCCGGCGGCTCGAACGACGAGGTGATCGTCGGACCCGGCGAGCGGGTCGTCATGAAGCCGTCGGACCTGCCCTGAATCGAGGAGACCGAACCATGAACCACACACTCTCGGTCCTGGTCGAGGACAAACCCGGGGTCCTGGCACGGGTTTCCTCGCTGCTCGCCCGCCGCGGATTCAACATCCACTCCCTGGCGGTCGGCCCTTCGCACGAGGACGGCATGTCGAAGATGACCATCGTGGTCGAAGCCCCCGAACTGGAACAGGTCAAAAAACAGCTCCACAAGCTGATCAACGTCGTGAAGATCACCGAGCTCGACCCCGATCAGGCGATCGAGCGTGAAGTGATGATGGTGCGAGTGTCGACTCCTCCGGGCAAACGGTCCGAAGTGCTGGAGATCGCCGGCATCTTCAAGGCGATCGCGGTCGACGTGGGCCACACCACGGTCTGTTTCCAGGTCTCCGGTGAGCCTGCCAAGATCAACGACTTCCTGGATCTGGTGCGTCCGTACGGCGTGGTCGACCTCGTCAAGTCCGGTCGCATCGCCCTGGCCAGGGATCAGAAGGGCAAGCCGCAGGGTCGCCTGCGGGCAGTGAACTGAACGAGCAGAAACGAGCGAATCCACATGGCAGCGACCATCTACTACGAGAAGGACACCGACCCGTCGATCATCAAGGCCAAGCGGGTAGCGATCATCGGCTACGGCTCGCAGGGTCACGCCCACGCCAACAATTTGAAAGAGTCCGGCGTCGACGTGGTGGTCGGGCTGCGGGAAGGCTCGTCCAGCCGGCCGGAGGCGGAAGCGGCAGGCCTGCGCGTGACGACCCCCGCAGAGGCCGCCACATGGGCGAACGTGGTCATGATCCTGGTTCCCGACCAGCACATGGCCGACATCTACAACGCCGACATCGCCCCCTACCTGGACGAGGGCGACGCCCTGATGTTTGCCCACGGGTTCAACATCCATTTCGGCGCCATCACCCCACCCGAAGGCGTCGATGTGCTGATGGTGGCACCGAAGGGGCCTGGACATCTGGTTCGCCGCACGTACACGCAGGGTTCTGGGGTTCCCGCCTTGATCGCCGTCCACCAGGACGCCACCGGAGCCGCCCACGCCCTCGGCCTGTCCTACGCCTGGGGTATCGGCGGTGCCAGGGCAGGCGTGTTGGAGACGACGTTCAAAGAGGAGACCGAGACCGATCTCTTCGGCGAACAGGTGGTCCTTTGTGGGGGCGTGTCCGAACTCATCAAGGCCGGGTTCGAAACGCTGGTGGAAGCCGGGTATCAGCCTGAGTCCGCTTACTTCGAAACCCTCCACGAGCTGAAGCTCATCGTCGACCTCCTCTACGAAGGTGGCCTCAGCTACATGCGGTATTCGATCTCGGATACCGCCGAATACGGCGACTACACCCGCGGGCGGCGCATCGTCACCGACGAGACCCGAGCGGAGATGAAGAGGGTGCTGAACGAGATCCAGTCCGGAGCGTTCGCCACCGAATGGCTGGCCCAGGCCCGGGAAGGCGCCCCCTTCCTGTACGAACAGCGCGAAGCCAACCGCAACCACCAGATCGAGAAGGTGGGCAAGGAGTTGCGCGGGCTGATGAGCTTCATGGAGCCGAAGGAAGCGCCGTGAGGTACTTCGGCGTCGGTCACCACTGGGGTCTGCTCGAACTTCGGTAGCCGGGCGGGGTGCATCGCGTCCCGACCCGGCTCGGAACGCCACCCGCAAACCCGAATCCAAGGAGACCAACCATGGCCGACGACAGACTGATCATTTTCGACACGACCCTGCGCGACGGTGAGCAGGCGCCTGGCATTGCTCTGACACCCGGAGAGAAAGTATCGATCGCCCACCAGCTGGCGAAGCTGAAAGTCGACGTACTGGAGGCCGGTTTTGCCGCCTCCTCCCCCGGCGACTTCGAGGCGGTGAGCCGGATCGCCCGCGAGGTGAAAGGTCCGGTGATTGCATCACTAGCTCGCGCCCATCCCGACGACATCGACAAGGCTCACGACGCCCTCAAGGCAGCCGACGAGTTCCGGATCCACGTCTTCATGTCCACCTCGCAGATCCACATGGAGAAGATGCTGCGGATGACACCGGAAGAGGTCTTCAAAGCCTCGGTGGAGGGGGTCAAACGTGCCCGTCAGTACACCGACAACGTCGAGTTCAGCCCCCAGGACGCCACCCGCACCGACTACCGCTTCCTGATCGACGTGTGCAAGGCGGCCGTCGAGGCGGGAGCCACCACGATCAACATCCCGGACACGGTCGGTTACGCCACACCCAGCGACTTCGTCGAGCTGATGAAGAACGTGTTCAAAGAGGTCAAAGGCGATCGGGACGACGTGATCGTTTCTGTCCACTGTCACAACGATCTCGGGCTTGCAGTGGCCAACTCGTTGTCCGCCATTTCGGCCGGAGCACGACAGATCGAAGGAGCCGTGAACGGCATCGGTGAACGCGCCGGGAACACGTCGATCGAAGAGATCATCATGGCGGTGAAGACTCGCCAAGACATCTTCGGGGTGGAAATCGGCGCCGACACCCGGGAACTGTTCGAGACCAGTCGCCTCGTGTCCCGGCTGACCGGATATCCGGTGCAATACAACAAGGCGGTGGTCGGCCGGAACGCCTTCGCGCACGAATCCGGCATCCACCAGCATGGCGTCCTCCGCGATCGCACCACCTACGAAATCATGGACGCCGCTTCGGTCGGACAGCAGGCCGCCCAGATCATCCTTGGGAAGCACTCAGGGCGAGCCGGCTTCGCGGACGCTTTGGCCAAAATGCAGATCACCCTCGAAGACGACGCTTTCGCTCGCGCCTTCGAGAAGTTCAAACAGCTCGCCGACCGCAAGGTACAGATCGGGGAGGAGGAGGTGCGTGCGATCGTCAACGAGGAGGCGGTGGCCGTCGCCGGCACCGTGGTGATGGGCGGTCTGCATGTCACCGGCGGCAACGACGTGACGCCGGAGGCAACGGTCACCTTGATCGTCGACGGCAACGAGATGAAGTTCACCGGCCACGGTGACGGCATGGTCCACGCCGCGTTCGCCGCGATCAAACAAGGCTTCGGTATCGATGCCCGACTGGTGGACTACCGGGTGGTGCCGGTGACGTCGGGCGCCGATGCAATGGCCGAGGTGAACGTCGTGGTGCGGGTCGACGACAACACCTACGCCGGTCGTTCGATCAACACCGACG
>JBKHXZ010000291.1:0-4525 GCA_046565785.1 Acidimicrobiia bacterium | reverse complement strand
TTCGGAGCCGCCCGTGACCGAGCGTGGGTCGGTCACCATGTGGATGCTCGGGTTGACCTTCGCCCTGCTGACGCTGGGCGTGTTGAGTGTCGATCTGTGGATGCTCATCGGGGAGAGGCGGGAGCTGGCGTCGGTTGCCGATGCCGCCGCGTTGGCGGCGGTGTCGGCGGTGGACGAGGTCGCCTGGCGTGACGGGGATGGTTTGCGGCTGGTCCCTGAGATGGCCGAGGCGCGGGCGGCGGAGATGCTGGCGACCGCCGGCGTCGACGGATGGGTTCGGGTAGAGGCGGACGGGGTGACGGCGACGGTGTTCGTCAGCCGTACCGTCGAAACGGCGTTGCTGGGACTCGCCGGCCGCAGCCACGTCACGGTCGGCGCCTCCGCCCAAGCCACCGCCACCCTCCGCGACTGATCGAACCAAACCCTGGGTTCGCCACCGTGTAGAGCGCGGTTTCGGCGCCTCGGTTTCGCCCCAGCTCACCGAATTTCCACTACCGACGTAGTGCGAATACGATCTGCGAACCGTGTCAGATCTCGCACTCGACCGCGCCACCAACGAAATTCGCAGGCAATTCGCCCCGTCAGCCCTCGCAGAACGGATGAAGGCGTCGTTCGACGTCTTCGCCGCCACCGAGATGCCGCATCCGAAGCACGAACAATGGAAGTACGTCGACCTGGACCTCGATCTCGACCAGGTGCGGCTCGCTTCCGACGGTCAGCCCCTTCCACCCGGCGATTTCCTCGGTGCTCTCACCGACCGGGCGGCCACCGTCACCATCGTCGACGGTGAGGTCGTCTCCACTGCAACCGCCGGCACGGTCCAGCTCGACCGCCTCGGCGAACTCGATGCCGACGCACTGGACCGGGTGGTGGGTCTGTTCGAACCGGGACGGGACAAATTCGCTGCGGCCCGTGCCGCTTTCGGGGTCGACGGGATTCGCATCCGCATCCCCGACGGGGCCGAAGTTGCCGCCCCGGTCGTCGTCGACCTGCAGGCCACCCAGCCGGGTGCCTCGTTTCCGTATGTGTCGGTCGAAGCCGGCACCAACTCTGGAGTGTCGGTCGTCATCGTGTATCGCTCGGCTCCCGGCGTCGACGCGATCGTGTCGCCTCAGGTCGGTCTACACGCCGGCGACGGTGCCCGCATCCGCTTCGTCGGTGTCCAAACACTCGACTTCGCCGCCACCGGTGTCGTCCATCAGCGGGCGGTGCTCGGGCGGGACGCCACCGTCCAGCTCGGCGAAGTCGGACTCGGCGGGCATCTGGGTCGCCTCGATCTGGTCGTCGACCACGTCGGCGACGGCAGTTCCAGTGAGGTGGTCGGCGTCTATTTCGGCGAGCACGACCAGACCCTCGACTACCGCATGGTGCTTCATCATCAGGGCAAGCGAACTTCCTCCGACGTGCTGTTGAAAGGGGCGGTAGAGGACGAGGCACAGTCGGTGTTCACCGGTCTCCTCAAGATCGACAAGGACGCCATCCGCACTTCGGCGTTCGAGACCAACCGCAACCTGGTGCTCTCCGAGAACGCCAAGGCCCATTCGGTTCCCAACCTGGAGATCGAATGCGACGACGTCATCTGCGGGCACGGGTCGTCGGTCGGTCCGCTGGAAGAAGAGCACCGCTACTACCTGATGTCACGCGGCATCCCGCGGCAGAAGGCCGAGCAGATGCTGATCAAGGGTTTCTTCCAGGAGATCATCGACCGTTTGCCGGTTCACGGACTGGAAGTTCCGGTCGCGGCGGAGATCTTCAGCAGGTTCGTCGCTGCGCAGAAGGAGGGGCGGGTCTGATGTGGGTCGAAGTCTTGACCGAAGACGAGGTTGCCGACGGTCGCGGGGTCCGGGTGGATGTGGGCGGCGAGCGCATCGCCGTGTTCCGTGACGGCGAGCGGTTCTACGCCATCGGCGACCGGTGCTCACATGCCGAGGCGTCGCTGTCCGAAGGGGAGGTGTTCGACGGAGAGGTCGAATGCCCTCGCCACGGTGCGGTGTTCGATCTCGCTTCCGGAGCCGCCAAGTCGTTGCCGGCGACGAGACCGGTTCCCACCTACGGGGTTCGTGCCCGGGATGGGGTGGTCGAAGTGGAGGTTTCCCCATGAGTGGATTGACCGTCAGCGATCTGAAAGCCTCCGTCGGGTCGACCTCGATCCTCGACGGATTCGGCATCGACGTTCCGTTCGGGCAGATCCACGCCATCATGGGTCCCAACGGGTCGGGCAAGTCGACCCTGTGTCATGTGCTGACCGGGCACCCTGCCTACGAGGTGAGCGGGTCGGCTTCCCTCGACGGAATCGAACTGCTGGACAAGCCGATCGACGAACGTTCCCGCATCGGCCTCCTGCATGGTTTTCAATACCCGGTGGAGATCCCCGGCATCCGTCTCGACGATCTGGTCCGTGAGGCGGCGTTCGAGCGTGGCGTCGACGACGCCGAGTTCGAAGCTCGGCTTGCGGCGGCCGCCGAACTGTTCGACATGACCCGGTTCCTCGACCGGTCGGTCAACGACGACCTGTCGGGTGGGGAGAAGAAGCGCTCGGAGATCTTCCAGATGGCCGTTCTGGGGCCTCGCATCGTCCTGCTGGACGAGATCGACTCCGGCCTCGACATCGACGCGGTAAAGCAAGTTGCGGAGGCGGTGGAGGCGATGCGCAGCCCCGAGGTGGGCGTGCTGATGATCACCCACTACTCGAGGATCCTGAAGTATCTCGATGTGGACCGGGTGCACGTGATGATCAAAGGACGGATCGTCGAGTCCGGTGGGCCCGAGCTGGCCGACGAGCTGGAGGGCGGCGGCTATGACGCCATCCGAGCTCGACTCGGCATCGAAACCGAATCCAAAGCCCCTCAGAAGCGTCCTGCCGACTTCTTCACCGACACCCCGTTCGACTGAGTGCCGCTACGCGCCTCAGCGAGGATGGGTCGGTGGTCACGGTTGGAGAGTTGAGCCTGGGGGCCCTGAGGGCGGGTGACGTCGACTCCCGGGCGCGGCGGATGTCGACTCTCGAGTTGGTCATGACGTTGTCGCCGCTCCCCATCGACGAGGAAGCAGCCGGGGCATGGGCTCGGCTCGGCGCCACGCTTCGGGAGTCTGGGCGTCGGATGCCACCCAACGACTCATGGGTTGCGGCAACCGCGGCAGCCCATCGACTGCCAGTCTTGACGTGCGACGCCGATTTTCGAGACTTGCCGGGGGGTGCAAGGGAGCGAGCGGTCCGACGTCGGGTACGAAGAATCCGTCGCTGGTGCACTGTCGCCTTGCTGTACGCGTCCTAGATTTCGGTCCATGGCGACCGCCCGGCACCGATGGTTGATCGATCTCACTCACATTCCCTCCACCTCGGGGCATGAACGGCGTGTGGCCGATTGGGTGAAGGGCTGGGTGGAGCGGCGTGACGATCTGAGGCTGACCTCCGATGCGGCCGGCAACCTGCTGATCAGCGTCAAGGGTCGGAAGTCGAAAACCCCTCCGGTGATCGCCGCCGCCCACATGGATCACCCGGGGTTCGTCGTCGAGTCGGTCAGTGGGCGTGACGTCACTGCGGTGTTCCGTGGTGGGGTCATGGAGCAGTATTTCGACGGGGCGGCTGTGGAGTTCTTCGACCTGCGGGACCGGCCGCACCCGGGCAAGGTCGTCTCCTACGACGCCGACGAAAAGAGGTCCGTCGTCCAGTTGAAGGCACCGACCTCGGGTCTGGGGATCGGGGCGATCGGGCGTTGGCGCTTCGCCCCACCGAAGCTCGGGGTGAAGCGGGGATTGCTGCACGCCCCTGCCTGTGACGATCTTGCCGGGGTCGCCGCGGCGCTGACCGCCTTGGACCAGGCGCGCCGCAAGCCTGAGCTGCGCCATTTAGGTGTCCTGTTGACCCGTGCCGAGGAGGAGGGACTGCTCGGGGCGATTTCCGCCGCTCGGAACGGCACCTGTCCTGAAGATGCCCGCATCCTGTCAATCGAGACGTCGCGTAGCTTCCCCGAGTCGCCGATCGGCGGCGGCCCAATCATCCGGGTGGGCGACGCGTCGACCGTGTTCGATTCGACGCTGACCAACCGGATCAGCGAGGCGGTGCGGGCCGCCAAGATTCCCCACCAGCGGAAGCTGATGGCCGGTGGCACCTGTGAGGCGACGGCGTTCGTGGCGTACGGGTTTTCGGCGACCGGCTTGTGTCTGGCGCTCGGCAACTATCACAACATGGCGGACATCGACGGGGTGCGGGAGGGGACTGCCAAGGCGGTGCTCGCCCCAGAGGTGATCTCGTTGGAGGATTTCGACGGCCTGGTGGCGCTGATGCTGGCGGCCGCCAAGGATCTCGACTCGCCGGAAGCCGACCTCCGCTCTCGTCTCGATTCCACCTTCGACACCCGCTCCCACCTCCTCGACTGAAAGGGCCCCGCGAACCCAGGGTTCGCCGGGCCCCTGGAGGGCCCCCACAGCCCACGGTTCCGGATGGTCGGTGGACTGTGGGCCGGCCGGGCCCCTAGAGGGCCCCACCAACCCTGGGGTCGCGGGGCCCTTTTTCCTTTACGGA
>JBKHXZ010000290.1:0-2595 GCA_046565785.1 Acidimicrobiia bacterium | reverse complement strand
CCATCTACACTATAGTGCAACTTCTGCACTTTGGAGCAATCAGGCACTGCCACCTCGACCTCCCGGATCCGCCTCTCCCACCCACGAAGAACACCCTCACCGTTGCCGGTGAGGGTGTTTCTCATGTTTCGGGCTTGTGAGCCCGTATTTCCCAAACGGGATAAGGGGTATTTTCCAAATACCCCGTTGTGGGGTGTCGGCAGAAATCAGAAAGTGACCGAGATCATTGGCGATTCTGGTGTCTGGCCTCTGGCGATCACCGGTCCGTTCACATGGATCCTGCCGAGTTCGCACACGCCACACCGAGGATTGCCGTCAGAACCGACGGGTCCGTGCAGCTGTGAGAAACCTGGGGCAGTCCACCTATGACGTCGTCGGTCTCAGCAAACGACGACGACGGGTACTCTGGTTGTAGGCGAGGAACTGAAGTGCTCGGACAACCCAACCATGCCCATCGGAAGCACAATCCCGCCGCTCGATCGCGCGAGGGCAGTCTCATCTCGTTTGTCGTCGGAGCACTCCTCGCTGGGGCGATTCTGTTCGGCGCCTATCTCTTGCTGCGAGCGTATCTCCTCTGAGTTCTGACTCGTGTTTCCCGGTTACGTGGTTCTCACGGCGGATCCACGGATCGACCCTCAGCCAGGTGCCACTTCAACGACGACGAACCCGGTCACAGACTCACCGCCGGAAACGGCAGTGTCCACGATGCGGTACACCCCGGCTGGCACATCCGGCACAATCACCCGGAACGTGTTGGGGACTGGAAGACCAATCGCGGGGACGGTCGTCGTGGCTCCGGGCGGAACCTCGATGGCCTGTGGTCCACTGTCCGTCCAGTCCCGAAGAAGCTGATGGGTGCCGACCCATCCTTCACCGTTCCAACACTGCCATTCGACGGAAGCGCCAACTGACGTATCGGGGGTGTTGTTCTGGAGCTGAACGGCGAGCGTGACTTCTGCACCCGCTGAGACCGGGTTTGGCTCGACCGTCAGTTGAAGGTAAGACGCGGCTGCAGGCTCGGTGGCCGGGGGTGTGACGCACCGGATCTCAGGCAGGGTCGTGGTCGAGGTAGCGCCTGGCGGGGGCGTGCTGGTTTGCGTGGCGGCGGGAATGGTTCCGCATGACGTGACGACGAGACACGTCGCCAGGAGGAATCTGCACCTGGCAAGCCGAGTCGTCATGCAAGAGCCTCTTCAGTCATCCCGCCTCGTACTGTGACCGAACGTCGCACCATCGGCAACGGGTTCCCGGCTGGCTCCTGCCGAAGCGAAACACCAACTTTCGGTGCCGGGTCCGGACGGCATCGGAAGTGTCGACTTCTAGTGAGCCGCGTGCCGCAGCCGGCGACTCTCGAACGGTACTCAGCATGGTCACGCCCTCGATGCAAACGAGATGGAGCCTCGAGGATCTCTCCTCGAGGCTCCGTATTTCTTCCGGAAGATCTCGGTATTTCTGCCGAGACCCCGTTGTTGTGGGGTGTCGGCAGAAATCGTGAAACGACCGTCATCACTGGGGAATCTGAAGACTTCCAGTCGGACAGGACTGGTCCGTGCAGATGGCTTGTCGTTTTCCTGCACACACCCGAAGGGGCGGTCGCAGCTCAGTAGCCGAACGTGCAGATCCCGGTGCGGCCGCTGGGTTGGACGCTGGGTCCCCTACACGCCCCCTCTACTTCGGTGACTTCGTCTCCGAAGTAGACGCCGGCGATGGCGGCGTCGATGACGACCGGAGCGAGCCCGCCTCCGAAGGGGAGAATGACCGCTTGGAGTTCACCGGCAGCAACGTCGATGCGCCAGACAATGGTGCGGGTCTGCCCATACGACCACGATGTTGCGAACAGTTGGCTGCCGTCAGGCGCCCACGCCAGGTAGGCAACGCCCCCGAAGTCGGGGGTGGAGCGTCCTGCCACCATGCCCCCGACACCGCTCACGACCGTGGCCTCACCTGTTCGACGATCGAGTATCCATACCCCTGTCTCGTCCTGGTCTCCAGACTCGACGATGGCTGCCAACAGTTCCCCGTCGGGCGAAAAGGTAGACGGCGCCTGGAACGCACCGGGTCCAACCCGGAACCTCCGCCCCTCGGGCAGCGGATACGACTCGGTGGCTGAGGTGGCGAGGTTTGTCACGTGAAGTTCGGTGCAGAGGTGGGTGTTACACCAGGCGATCTCGTCACCGGTGACGTCGAGCACGGAACCCCTCCCACCATCCGACAGGAGGTCGGTTCCGCCCGTCGTGGCGTCCCACAACTCCAGCCCTCGGGCAGATTCGAGTACGAGACCCCCAGGAATACCGAACGCAGGGAAGCCATCAGCATCGAGTTCGACGGGTTCGGCGAGCTGCTCACCGGCCAAAGACACCTGCCACACCTCCGGTGTTCCCGACCCGATCGCGCCACCGGGCCAATCGATCATCCACACCCGATCCGGTTCGGCGCCAGGAACGAAGATGGTCGCGAGGCCCAACGAGGTGGCTTCGCGGGTGACAATGTCAACAGCGAAGATCTCCGACCAGCCAACCACCAACGAGTCCCCTATCCGCACCATCGAGTAGGGCTCGTCGCCCGCCCGCTGGCCCTCGACCACGCTGCGTGCCG
>JBKHXZ010000289.1:0-3497 GCA_046565785.1 Acidimicrobiia bacterium | reverse complement strand
CGAAGACCCGTAACGTGCCGGAGGTGATCGGGGAGACCGCCCCGATCATGCGCATCGTGGAGGATTTGCCGGCCCCGTTGGGCCCGAGAAACCCGAACGCCTCGCCAGGCTGCACGTCGAAATCGATCGAGTCGACGGCGACGAAATCGCCGAAGTGCTTGGTCAAGGCGCGGGCGGTCACCACCGGTTCGGGCATCCGCTGCAGGCTACCGGGCGGCTGTGTCGTTTCTGCCGGGATATCGACCGCCGTACCCTGAGGACATGGCGCATGTCGTGGTGCTCACCGACGGATCCGAGTCCGATGACCGTCTGGTGTCAGAAGCCGGGGCGCAGGCCGGACCGGGTGGGGCGGTGGTGGCCTTGGCCGTGCTTCCCGGGTCTCTCGTAAGCGGCATCGACCCACCGTCGGCTCGGGGGCGCGCCCGGCGCGAACACGAGAACGCGGCCACCCGCCGGCTGTCTGCTCAGTTGGGCCGCGTGGGGATCGACTGCGAGGCTCGCACGCTGGCGCTGTTCGGGGATGCGGTCGACGACACGCTGCTGCTCGCCACCAACTTGGGGGCAGACATGGTGGTGGTCAGGGCCGACTTCCCGACCGTCGAGCGACTGCGGCGACAGTCGCCGACGCCTGTACTCGAGGTTCCTCAGGCCGAGGCGCCGGCGTAGTTGCGGATGCCCCACTTCCAGGCCAGTCGAGACACCGCCACGAATCCGGCGGTGATGACGATCGACCACACGAGGGAAGTCCCGTCGAACCTGCTTGCCACCACCTCGGCCGGTACGGTCACGGCGAACGCCAGCGGCACCAGGAACGTGAGTGTCAAGCGCAGCCACGTCGGGTAGAGCGAGACCGGCCATCGTCCTGCTTCGTAGATCCCGTCGAGTAGCTGCATGACGTAGTCCCCGCGGATGATCTTGAAGGTCACCGAGGTGGCGGCCAGCCACACCGTGTACACGATCACCGACCCACACACGATCACCACCAGGAACGAGCCGATCCCGCCGACTCCGATTCCTTCGGATACTGCGAACCCCGCCCACAACACGACCGCCAGACCCATCAAGATGTCGATGCCGTTCCAGATGGAGAACTGACGGACGCTGACCATCAGTTGGGCATCAGCTGGTCGGGTGAGGGCGTAGTCGAGGTTGCCGTCGTTCACGTCTTCCATCAGTCGCCGCATGTTGGGTGCGATGAAGGTTCGGATGACCCCGCCGATCAGGAGGTGGACGCCCATCACCGCTAGCAGCTGGGCTTGTGACCATCCGCCAAGGCTCTCAGTGTGGGAGTAGACGACAGCGATGGCGATCAGCCCGACGACGAGGGCGATGGTCGACTGCAGCAGTTGGACGAAGAAGTTGAGCCGGTACTGAAGCTCGTTGAGCGCCGCCACCTTGAAGTGGACCGCAGCCAACCGGACCGGGCCGATCCGCTTCATCCGCCTACCGCCGTGTAGTTCTTGACCGCCCGCGGCCAGATGCGGGTGAAGGCGAACGCCATCCCGGCGATCCACAACACCTGGATGGCGAAGCCCTGCAGGATCTCGCCGCCCGAGAGGCGCCCGATCGCCACCTCGATCGGGAACTGGAACGACCACTGGAAGGGCAGCCAGTTGGACACGGTCTGCACCCAGTCGGGCATGAGTGCAAGCGGTACCAGCCGACCTGAGAGGAGAAGCTCGCCGGCAACGATCAGATCGAAGATCGCCTGTCCCCGGGTGGTCCAGAAGGTGATCATCCCCATCAGGTACAGGAGCAGGAAGCGCACGGCGAATCCCGTCCAGATGGCGACGAGGAAGCCGAGGACGTGGGCTGGTTGCGGATGGAGCTGGGGGCGGAATGTCAGGGTCAGTACCACTGCCACCGGGATCCACATCAGGATCCAGACGAACTTCGACCCGATGAAGTAGGCGAAGTCCCGATGGAACGGCTGGATGGGAATCGACAGCAGTTCGTTCAGGCGACCACCCCTGATGCGCCACTCCCAGGCGTAGGGTGCATGGGCGAGGTTCATCACCCGGACCAGGGTCCAGACGATGTAGTAGGCGGTGAAATCGTTCACCGTGTAGCCACCGACCGATCCACCCTGTTCGATCGCCACCGTCCTCCACACCACCAGGTAGATGGCGGGTTCGATCATGAACCCGAGGATGTTGATGAAGGTGGCGCCGCGATACTGGATGTCGCGTTGGAAGCCGATGCGAGAGGCGGCCACGTAGTAGTCGCGCATCGCCTTGACGCTCATGTGTCACCCGAGCTGAACACGCGATCGATGACATCGTCGATCGGCGGGTCGTCGATCGACAGGTCGGACACCGTGCACAGCGACAGCAGACGGGCGGTCACCTCGGCTACCCGGCTGCGGTCGACCTCCAGTGTCAGCTTGTCCGGTGTGCGCTCCAACACGGTCCCGAAGGTTTCGGCGTCGAAAGGAAGGTCGGGGGCGGTCACCCGAATGGTCTTGGTGGCGGCGAAGGTGTCGGCGAGACCCTTCAGCATCCCGTCGTACAGGATCGACCCGTGGTGGATCACGATCACCCGGTTCGCCAGGGCGACCACATCCGCCATGTAGTGGCTGGTCAGCAGCACGGTGGAGTCGGTTTCTCGGTTGTAGTCGAGGATGAACTGTCGCAGCCGCTTCTGCATCGTCACGTCCAGCCCGATCGTCGGCTCGTCCAAGAACAGCACCTCGGGACCGTGTAGTAGTGCTCCGACGATCTCCATCTTCATCCGCTCGCCCAACGACAGGTTTCGCACCGGTTTGTTGACCAGGTTGCCTACGTCGAGCAACTCGATGTAGCTGTTCAGCCGATGCCGGAAGTCACGTTCGGGGATCTGGTACACCGCCTTGTTCAACTCGAAAGAGTCGATGGCGGGAAGATCCCACTGCAGGTTGTTGCGCTGTCCCATCACCAGGGCGATCCGACTCAACAGATCCTTGGATCGGAGCCACGGCTGATGACCCAGCACCCGGGCGTCTCCACCGTCGGCGTGGAGCAGCCCGGAGAGCATCTTGATGGTGGTCGTTTTCCCTGCTCCGTTCGGTCCGAGGAACCCGACGATTTCCCCGGTGCGCATCCGGAACGAGATGTCGTCGACCGCCACCACCTGTCGGGTCTCGCGGCGGACCAGGCTGCGCATCGAGGCTCGCACCCCGGCGTCCCGGACCGGCACCTCGAACACCTTGCGCAGGTCGGAAACGACGACAGGATCGGCCATGGGCAGGCAAGTGTTGCACGCCCCCCGATCTGCAGTGTCGGGTTTCTGTCCCCCCGGAGCGAAGCGATGGGGGGAGAGAATGGTGAGGATGATCTCCCCTCCCTCTGTCCCCCCGGAGCGAAGCGATGGGGGGACAGGCCCGGCGCCAGCCGGGCCAGGGGGGCCTTCGCGAGCGGAGCGAGCTCGTTGGTTCACCTTGCTTCGCGGATGGCCCCCCTCTACCTCGCCTGGCGGCTCGGCTGTCTCCCCCCAGCGCTGTGCTGGGGGGAGAGAATGAC
>JBKHXZ010000288.1:0-5603 GCA_046565785.1 Acidimicrobiia bacterium | reverse complement strand
GGGAGACGATCCATCGGTCCATCGATTCGAGATCCCCGCAGTGGCGCCGTACCTGATCCCGCTGGCGGTGGGCACGTTCCAGTCGGTGACCTCCGCCGATGGCACGACCAGCTGGATCGCCGCCGGCGCCCCGCTCCCCGCCGGATTCGAACGACAGGACGAGATCCTCGATTTCCTGGAAGGAGAACTCGGTCCGTACCCGTTCGCCTCGTCGGGGGCACTGATCGTCGACTCGGATCTTCCCGCCGCGCTCGAAACCCAGACCCTCCCCACCTACACGAGCCTGTCTGCGGCCTGGGGAGAACCGGTCATCGCCCACGAACTGGCACACCAGTGGTTCGGGAACCACATCACGCTCGGCCAGTGGGACGACATCTGGCTGAACGAAGGGTTCGCCACCTACATGACGTGGCGATGGGTCGAACACGATCGGGGTCAGGACGCCTACACCCTGGAGGTCGACCGTGCCTGGCAGGCGGTGGCAAGTGCCGATCTGCCCCCTCCCGATCACCCTCCTGGCCAGGACCTGCTCAACCTGTCGGTGTATCTCAGAGGCGGCTTGGCGCTGGCCGCCCTTCGCGAGTTCGTCGGCGACGAACGCTTCGGGGAGTTCGTGCGCGAATACGTGGCGGCCTTCTCCGGCGAAGTGGTGACGACCGAACGGTTCCTCACCTTCGTCCTCATCGTGCTCGGCCCCGAAGCCGAGGATCTCATCGCCGCCTGGATCCAGGACCCGGAGCTGCCCCCGACCCCGCTGGACGGAGATTGCCGAGCGCAGGCGAGGCAGAGGGGGGAGGTTCGTGTGCGAGGTGGGCCAACGAGCTCGCTTCGCTCGCGGCCCCCCTCGAAGGTCCGCTGCGCGTCCCTTCGGTCCCCCCAAGGACGGGGGGACAGACGAGGTCGCTTCGCTCGCGTAGACCCCCCTGGCCCGCCGGAGGCGGGCCAGTCCCCCCTATCGCCCCGGGGGACAGAGGCATACGCATATGCGTATATAGTTACCTGCGATGAATATGATGAAGGCTGCGGTGCTCGGGGCCTCCGGGTATGCCGGTGGCGAGTTGGTACGCCTGCTCGACGCCCATCCCGGGTTCGACCTGGTCCACCTCGGTGCGCACTCCAACGAAGGTTCACGGCTCGCCGACGTCCATCCGCACCTGGACGGGGGGGAGCGGGTATTGGGCGGCAACGACGCCGGCGCCATCCCCTCCGACATCGAGATCGTGTTTCTCGCCTTGCCGCACGGTGCATCATGGAAGATCGGGGAAGAGCTGTCAGCAGCAGGACTGTCGGTGGTGGACCTCGGCAGCGACTACCGGCTGGACACCGATGAGCGCTACCGCGCCGCCTACGGAGAGCCCCATCCGCTTCCCGACCGGTTGGGCGAGTGGCGCTACGGACTCCCCGAATTGTTCGACCTGTCCGGAGCCACTCGGGTGGCGTCTCCCGGCTGTTATCCGACCGCAGTTCTGTTGGCCATTGCACCGTTGGTCGGAGCGGGAGTGGTCGACATTTCGACTCCGATCGTGGCCGACTGCATGAGCGGCGTATCCGGTGCCGGGCGTGGACTCAAAGACAACCTCCTCTTCGGGTCGGTGGCCGAAGGCGTGCAGGCCTATTCGGTGACCCGGCATCGCCATCGTCCCGAGATCGAGATGGCGATCACCCAAGCGACCGGAAATGAGGCCCAGGTGGTCTTCACTCCACATCTCGTTCCCATGCAGCGAGGCGAACTGGCGACGGTGACCGCCCGACTGTCGACCGAACTCAGCAACGCCGAAGCCACCGAAATCCTCGATCAGGCGTACGCCGGACGACCGTTCGTGACGGTCATCGACCGCCCGCCGCAGACCAGATGGGCAGTGTCGTCGAATCGGGCCTTCGTCGCCGCCTTCGTCGACCGTGCCACCGGTGTCGTCATCGCCCAGGCTGCGATCGACAACCTGGTGAAAGGTGCCGCCGGACAGGCGATCCAGGCGGCCAACGTCATGTACGGACTCCCCGAGGAGACCGGACTTCCTGTTTCCGGCTGGATGCCGTGAGCGTCGTCGTTCCGGCCGGATTTCAGGCTGCCGGGCTGGCGGCGGGCATCAAAGCCTCCGGCGAGTTCGACATGGCCATGATCGCCGCGGACCGTCCGGTGGCGGCGGCTGGAATCTTCACCACGTCTCGCACTGCTGCTCCTCCCGTTGCCGTCAGCCGGTCCCACCTGGCCGACGGTGCAGCCCGGGCGGTGGTGGTCAACTCGGGAGCGGCCAACGCTGGGACCGGCGAAGCGGGCAGAAGCGATGCGTTCGACATGGCGACCGTCACCGCCCAGGCGTTGGGCTGCCGACCGACCGACGTACTGGTGTGCTCCACCGGGCCGATCGGAGGAAGGCTGCCGATGGATGTCATCCGCCCGGGGATCGCACAACTCGCCTCCGACCTCGGTACCACCGAACGCCATGGCCTGGCTGCGGCCCGAGGAATCATGACTACCGACTCGGTGCCGAAACTCGCATCGGGAGAAGGCGACGGATGGAGCATCGGCGGGATCGCCAAAGGGGCGGGCATGGTTCGCCCCGACATGGCCACCATGCTCGCCTTCCTCACCACCGACGCCGCCGTGGACGCAGCCACCCTGGACCGCAGCCTGAGGCTGGCCGCTGACGTGAGTTTCAACTCGCTCAACATCGACGGCTGCCAATCGACCAACGACACGGTGCTGTTGCTCGCCTCCGGTGACTCGGGTGTGTCAGCCGAACCGGAGGAGTTCGCCTCCATACTGGAAGAGGTGTGTCGTTCGTTGGCCCTGCAGATGGCCGCCGACGCGGAAGGAGCGTCCAAGGTGGTGACACTGGAGGTGACCGGGGCTCCCGACTCCCGATCCGCCCGACGGCTGGGAATGACCGTTGCCGACTCGGCATTGGTGCGGTCGTCGTTCTACGGGGCAGATCCGAACTGGGGACGAGTGCTCGCCGCGTTGGGGGTGGCGGGCGTCGACATCGAACCGACAGACATCGACATCGCATACGCCGGCGTGACCGTGTGCTCCGCCGGGGTCGCCGTCGGGTTCGACGAGGATGTGCTGGTGGCGCATCTGAAAGGTGACTTCGCGATGGAGATCCGGGTGGGGCACGGTCCAGGACAGGCCCGCGTCGTCACCACCGACCTCACCCCCGACTACGTCGTCTTCAACGGAGAAAGGTCATGACCACCGGCCACGGAGCTCCCGACCCCGCCAAGGTGCGGATCGCCAACTCGATGGGCAAGGCATCCATCCTCATGGAGGCCCTGCCCTACATCCAGCGTTTCCGGGGCGAGGTGGTGGTCATCAAGTACGGCGGCTCGACCATGGAGGATCCTGCGCTTCAGCAGTCCTTCGCAGGAGACATCACCCTGCTCCACACCGTGGGGATCTTGCCGGTGGTGGTCCACGGCGGCGGGCCCCAGATCTCCGAGGCGATGGCGACAGCCGGCATCGAGCCGATCTGGATGGATGGCTTGCGGGTCACCGACGCCCCGACCATGAAAGTCGTCCAACGTGTGTTGGTCGGAGAGGTCAACGCCGACATCGTGCGAATGCTCGGATCGCACGGAGCCGAAGCGATCGGTGTCAGCGGGATCGACGCCGGACTGTTCCGCGCAGTGCCGAAAGACGAGCGACTCGGATACGTCGGAGAGATCTCGGAGGTGAACACCGGGTTCGTCCAGCGACTCCTGGCCGAAGGGCTGGTTCCGGTGGTCGCCCCCATCGCCCTCGGCCCCGACGGGGCGGTGTACAACGTGAACGCCGACACCGCCGCCGGATCTCTGGCCGCCGCACTCGGAGCGAGAAAGCTGGTGTACCTGACCGATGTCGAAGGGGTTCTGTCCGACACCGAGGACGAAGGTTCGCTGATCCAGCGGATGGACCTCTCCGCCCTGCATCGGCTGTTGCCGAAGATCAAAGGAGGCATGCTTCCGAAACTGAGCTCGGTGGCTGCTGCCCTCGAGGCCGGGGTGGCGAGGGCCCATATCCTCGACGGGCGTGTGCAGCACGTCCTGCTGTTGGAAATGTTCACCCGGGAGGGGATCGGGACGATGGTGACCCAAGACGGAGACGACCGCCCATGACCTCGATCTTGGAACGGGAGGCGGCGGCGGTCATGCAGACCTACAGCCGAACCCCGATCGTGTTCACACAAGGGTCGGGCAGCTGGCTGACCGATGAGAACGGCAAGACATATCTCGACTTCTTGACGGGCCTGGCGGTGGTGTCGGTCGGTCACGCCAATCCGCGGGTGGCGGCGGCGGTGGCCGCCCAGATGACCACGCTGGTCCACACTTCCAACCTGTACGTCACCGAGCCGATGGTTCGGCTCGCCGAGCGACTCGACGAACTGTCCGGGTTGAACCGGACGTTCTTCGCCAACTGCGGGGCGACCGCCAACGAAGCGGCCATCAAACTGGCCCGCCGCTGGGGGCAGACCACCAAGGGACCCGAGTGCTACGAGGTGATCTCGCTGCTCGACTCGTTCCACGGGCGGTCCCTCGCCACGCTCGCCGCCACCGGACAGCCGGCCAAGCAGGCGGCGTTCGATCCGCTTCCTCCCGGATTCCACCAGGTTCCACCTGCCGAGATCGACAAGCTGGCCGATGCCGTATCGGACTCCACGGCGGCGATCATGGTGGAGACCACCCAGGGGGAAGGTGGGGTGGTTCCGTTGCCGGCCGAGTACCTCCAAGCGGTCCGAAGGCTGTGCGACGAGCGGGAAATCCTGCTGATCGTCGACGACGTGCAAGCCGGGGTGGGTCGCACCGGAACGTGGTTCTCGTGGCAGCAGTTGGGATTCACCCCCGACGTCGCCACCACCGCCAAGGCATTGGCCAACGGCCTTCCGATCGGGGCGTGTATGGCGACCGAATCGGTTGCGGCTGCCTTCCGTAAAGGCGACCATGCCACCACGTTCGGGGGAGGGCCGGTGGTGTGTGCGGCTGCCCTCGCCACGCTCGATGAGATCGAGAGCCGGGGACTGTTGGAGAACACTCGGGAACGGGGTGCCCAGCTCGTCGCCGGGCTCGCCGAGATCGACGGAGTCACCGCCGTGCGGGGACGTGGCCTGCTGCTGGCCGCCGTGTTGGACCAACCGCGGGCAGCCGACGTGGCTACCGCCGCACTCGCTGCCGGGCTGGTGGTCAATGCCGTCCGCCCCGACGCGGTGCGGTTCGCTCCACCACTGACCGTGAGTTCCGACGAGATCGACGAGGCGCTGTCCCGGTTCGCACGGGCGATGCGGTGACCGCCACCATCACGATTCTCCAGGACGGATCGGGACGACCGTCGGTCCGCTCGACCGTCACCCTGGTTCGTGACGGTGACGCCGTCATCGTGATCGACCCGGGGATGGCGCCGTCCCAACGGGCGATCCTCGATCCGCTGTCGGCCGCAGGTCTCGACCCTGTGGACGTGACCGACGTGATCATCAGCCACCATCATCCGGATCACACCGTCAAAGTGGGACTGTTCGGTGATGCCCGGGTCCACGACCATTGGGCGATCTACCACCACGACACCTGGACGTCGCGACCGGCGGAAGGCTTCGCGGTGTCGCCGTCTGTCACCCTGTGGGAAACCCCCGGGC
>JBKHXZ010000287.1:0-20288 GCA_046565785.1 Acidimicrobiia bacterium | reverse complement strand
CGTCTAATCCCGGCTTTTTAGCGCACAGCGGGTGCAGGCCTGCACCCGCTGTGCGCTAAAAAGGGTCAACGGAGGCGGACGGAGAGGCAGGTGACGCATCCTTCGAGCTTTTGGAACTCGGAGATGTCGACAGGCACCACTTCGTAACCACGTTTCCGGACCATCTCGGTGCTGCGGGGGCGGTCGGCCGCCATCAACACCACACCGTCCCCGAGGTCCACCACCGCCGAACCCGACTCTTCCGGGACTTCGAGGAACGTGTCGAATACCGACGGGTCGTCGACCAGCGGACCGTACCCGATGACCGTTCCGTCCGGCAGTGCGGTTACCGCCGACTTCAGGTGAAGCACCTTCGTCACAGGCACTCCAACGACGTTCCGGTCTCCTAGCAACGTCCCGAGCTGGTCGACAGCCTCCCGGTTGGTGCGGTGGGAAAGCCCCACGTACACCTTCGACCCGACCTTCAGGACGTCGCCCCCGTCGAGGCACGCCGGTTCTTCCAACCTCGTGACCCGAGCCAGCAGCGGTCGCACCGCGCGCTCGGTCCCTTCGACCTCGGATTTCCTGGTCTCCGCCCCGGGGCGGGTGATCACCGCCAGGTCTCCGAAGACCACCACCGTGTCCTCGACGAACACCGCGTCGGGGCAGTCGTCGGCGGGGTCGACCTCCACCACCTCCCAGCCGTGGTCGATGAAAGCCTCGACGTAGCGGTCCCACTGCCGCCGGGCGAGGTCGATGTCGATCTGGCTGCGTGCCAGGTGCGTGACCAGACCTTCTGCCAAGCGGGGGCCGGGCCGTCGAACCAGAGCCGTCTTCATCGACCCATCTTCACAGGGCGGGGAGCAGGCGGTCGAACAGGGCTTGCAACCGGCCCGACGCTTCGGCTGCGGCCTCGATCACTTCCTCGGCCGACAGTGGGGTGGCAGACATCCCCGCCGCTCGATTCGTGCACAGCGACAGGCCGAGAACGTCGGCACCCATGTGCCGGGCGGCGGTTGCCTCTGGCACCGTGGACATCCCCACCAGCCCGGCTCCCAGCGCCTTGGCCATCCGGACTTCGGCCGGGGTCTCGAACATCGGACCATGCCACCAGAAGTACACGGCTTCTCGCAGTGTGAGGCCGATGTCGGCAGCAATCCGATGAGCCTTCGCTCGCAGCTCCGGGGTGTACACCGTGGACATGTCGGGGAACCGCGGTCCGAGACGCTCGTCGTTCTCGCCCATGAGTGGGCTGATGCCAGCCATGTTGATGTGATCGGAAATGAGCACCAGGTCGCCTGGGTCGATCCCGTCGCCGCATCCGCCTGCCGCATTGGTGAGCACCACTTTGCCGGCGCCGGCCAGGATCGCCACACGGATCGGGAAGGTGACCACATCCATCGGGTGTCCCTCGTATGCGTGGGAGCGTCCTGCCAGTAGCAGCACCCGATTGGACCCCATCTGCACCGAGTAGGCGGCGCCGGCGTGGCCCACGGCGCGGGGCAGCGGGAAGCCGGGGAGTTCGGAGTAGGGGACACGAACCGCGTTCTGCAGTGTCTCCGGATACCCACCGAGGCCGGATCCGAGGACGGCCACCACGTCGTGGCGGTCAACACCGGTTCGCGTGGCGAGGATGCGAGCGGTTCGTTCCAGGCGGTCGTACAGATCGCTCATGCGACGAGGGCGTCCAGGCCGACCCGGATCATCACGCCGACAGCATTGTGGACGACGTCCCGATGCGGGTTGTAACCCTCGGTTTGATCGTGGAGCGGGTTGCCGTCGGAGACCAGTACCGCTCCGACCTGGGTGCCGTTGAGGGCGCCGACGACGAAGAGCGCGGCACATTCCATTTCGACTGCCACCGCTCCTGCCTTGGCCCAACGCGCCAGGCTCGATCCGACGACTTCGTGTGGATAGAAGACCGAGTTGGTGAGCACGACTCCTTCGTGCGATGGATGTCCGGACTGCGCCACGGCCGATCGTAAGTCGGTCACCACGTCGACCGATGCCAGGGCAGGGAAGGCGTCGGGCACCAGTCCACTGGTGAGGCCGTCTTCGCGGATGGCCCCGGTGGCGATCACCAGGTCGCCGTCCTTCACGTCGGCCTGAAGGCCCCCGCAGGTGCCGGCTCGGATGATCCGCCGTACCCCAGCCTGGTGGAGTTCCTCGAAACACAACGCCGCGCCGGGAGCACCGACGCCGTGTGAGGACACCAGAACGGAGGTGCCCCGCCAAGTCCCGCCGAAGGTCACGTATTCCCGGAACCGGCCGAGTTCGGCCGGGTCGTCGAGAAGTTCGGCGACTTTGGCCGCCCGGTCGGGATCACCGACCACCAACGCTCGGTCAGCCACCTCGCCCGGCGTGATCCGTAGAACGGGGGTCGGGTCGGCCATGTCAGATCACCCTTTCGTTGCCGCCGTCGATCGGAACCTGGGCCCCGGTGGTCGCCGAGAACACGTCGCCACACAGGGTGGCCACCACCTCGCCCACTCCCGCCGACGTGACTTCTGTCGACAGCAAGTTCCGACGCTTGTACTCGTCGACCGTGAGGCCATAACGGGAGGCCCGTTCGGCGAGCAGTTCGTCGGTCCACAGCCCGGTATCGAAGACGCCGTCGGGGTGTACAACGTTGACCCGGATTCCGTCGGCTGCCCATTCCAGCGCCGCCACCCTGCACAACTGGGTGACGGCTGCCTTCGACGCCGAATACGCGGCCGCACCCTTTCCTGGGGCGGGGACATTCTTGGAGCCGACGACTACTACGCGCCCGCCCACCGGGGAACGAGCGAGGAACGGGTGAACCGAAGCGAAGAGGGATGCGACGGCGTCGACGTTCACCGCCTGCACCTTGCGCCATCTGTCCTCGGTCAGGTCGGCGAGAGCGGTGGTGGTGCCAAAGATCCCGGCGGCCGACACCACGATGTCGATTCCGCCGAACCGCTCGACGACCCGTTCGAGGGCAGCCTGTTGGGCGGTGGCGTCGGTCACATCGACGGCGATGCCCAGCCGACCGGCCCCTTTGAACTCGGTTTCGACTTCGGCTGCCAGATCCAGCGCGGCCACGGATGCGCCGCGACGGGCAAGAGCTTCGGCGCACGCCCGCCCGATGCCGGAGTTCGCGCCGGTCACCACCGCAACCATCCCGCTCATCTCCGGCGGTGGACCCGACCGGCGGAGTTTGGCCTGCTCCAGATCCCAGTATTCACAGTCGAACAGATCGCCGGCCCCCAGCGCCTGATAGCCACCTAGATGATCTTCGGACCGTTCGAGGACAGGAATCGTGTGGTGATAGATGTCGGCGGCGATCGAAGCGGCCTTGTCGTTCTCGCCGATCGCCAGCATCCCCATCTCGGGGTCCAACACGATCCGTGGCGCCGGATCGAGCATGGTGAGTTCGGTCCGGGCCCGGTGCTCGTTGGCTGCGAAGTACTGCCGGTATGCCTCGGTGTAACCGTCGACGTCGCGCCCGACAAGCGGATGACGCTTGGTGCGGATCACGTGGTCGGGGGTGAGCGGACCACGGGTGGCGAGCGACGCCAGGTCGGCGCGCTGGACGAATCGGGACACGTTGGCGTCGGTGTGACGCACGGCGATCATCGGCCGGCCGGCCGCACGGGAGACGGCGGCACGAAGATCGGCGAGGAGTTCGCACGAGACTGGGCCGAGTGTGGTGTCGGTGGCCGGCGACCAAGGGGCGTTGGCAGCCAGCCATCGCTCGGCGCGGTCGATCAGGTCGACGTGACGCTCGTATGCCTCCCGGGTGGTTTCACCGAAGGTGAACAGCCCGTGGTTCATCAGGACCATTCCGACGGTGCCGTCGTGGGCGTGATCGGGCCAGGTGCGGGCGACGGCTTTGGCGAGGTCGAAGCCGGGCATGACATACGGGACGATGACGACGTCGTTTCCGTACACCTCCCGCACCTTGGCGTCCCCGTCGGCGAGGTTGGTCAGGGTGACGATCACATCGGCGTGCGAGTGCTGCACGGCCGGGAAGGGGAGATAGGCGTGCAGGAGGCTTTCCACCGACGGTGCAGGCGCGTCAGGGTCGAGTTTGGCGGCGGCCAGTTCGCGCATCATGTCCGGATCGGACAAGGCGTCGAGTTCGAGAAGTTCGGCCAGCCGGGACCGACGAAGTGGCGTGAACCCGGGCGCCTCGATCGACCCGAGATCCCAGCCGGAGCCCTTGACGTACAGTGCGTGGACGCTGGCGTCGGTGATGTCGACGAACTCGGCTTTGACCGACGTGTTGCCTCCGCCGTGGAGCACGAGTGAGGGGTCGGATCCGATGAGGCGGGATCCGTACACACACTCGCCGACCGGTCCGGTGAACTCGGCGGCTTCGTCGGGGTTCCATCGGCTCTGCATCGGTCACTCCTGGTTCAGTACGGGGTGTCTCCGCCGTCGACGTTGATCGCCTGACCGCGGATGATGAGTGCGTCGTCGGAGAGGAGGAACGCGATGACCTTCCCCACCTCCACCGGTTGGATCTTGCGACCGAGCTGCCCCGGACCCATGCCGGCCAGGATGTCGGCGGCGGGTAGGTCCAGTCGAGGGGCCAGCCATTCGGCCACGCCGGCGAGCATCGGGGTGTCGACTCCTCCGGGACAGACAGCGTTCACGTTGATGCCGTCGGGTGCCCATTCGAGAGCGAGGGACCGGGTGAGGTTGATGACCGCCGCCTTGGAGGCGTTGTAGGCGGCCATGTTCTTGTAGCCGACCTTGCCGCAGTTGGATGCCACGTTGACGATGGCACCTCCTCGGTGTTTCCGTAGGTGACGGCCCACCGCCTGCGCCATGACGAAACTGCCGGTGACGTTGACCGACAGCTCGCGCTCCCAGATCTGTGGAGTGGCATCCCAGGCGGTGTCGAGAGTGACCACTCCGGCGTTGTTGACCAGCCCGTCCAGTCGGCCGAAATGGCCGACCGTGGCCTCCACGGCGGAGACCGCGTCCGTCTCGGAGACCACGTCTCCGGCGATGGCGAGGGTGCGGGATCGGTCCGGATCCACCTTGGCGGCGACGCGAGCGGCAGCCTCGGCGCGCAGGTCGACGAGGGCTACCTGTCCGCCCTGGTCGAGGATGGCGCGGGTGATGCCTTCGCCGATGCCGCCAGCAGCGCCGGTGACGATGTAGGTGCGGTCTGTCAGGTTCATGTGTTCACCATGTCGTGTTCGTGAGGACACCCCCGTCGACGACGAGGTCGACGCCGGTGATCCAGCGGGAGAGGTCGGAGCAGAGGAAGACGCAGGCGTCCCCGATGTCCTCGGGGGTGCCGAGTCTGCCGAGGGGTGCGGCCCGTTTCCAGCGATCGACCCCTTCGGGCCATTGGTCTTCGATTCCGGGGCGGGCGATCAGACCGGGGGAGATCGAGTTGACTCGCACGCCGTGCGGTCCCCAGGCGAGGGCGGCGGCCTTGGCGTGCATCACCAGCCCTGCTTTGGCCACGGCGTAGTGACCGTGGACCGGGGTGGGGTGGTGGGCTTCGATCGAGGCGATGTGAACGATGGACCCACCCCGGTCGCGCATCGCCCCGGCCGCCGCTTGGGTGAGCCGGTGGACTGCGGTGAGATCGACGTCGATCATCTCGGTCCACTGCTCGTCGGTGAGTTCGGTGAACGGCGCCACCGGCTGGATTCCGGCGTTGTTGACCAGGCCGTCGAGCCGGCCGTGTGCGTCCAGAGCGGCTGTCACCACTAGGTCGGCTGTCTCCGGGTCGGCCAGGTCGGCGGTGACGACGGTCGCCGCGGATGCTTCGACCGGACTGGTGCGGGTGACGGCCACGACGCTGGCCCCGGCCTGTTGCAGCCGGCTGACGATGCCGCTGCCGATCCCGCCGCCGGCACCGGTGACGATGATCACCCGCCCGGTCAGGTCGAGGAGTTCGGTTGGGGTTGGGCTCATCGATGCTCCTTCCGGATGAGGCGGGGGAGGTCGGGGGCAGCTTCCGGATACGCCGTGACCAGAGGGTCGAGGCGTCCGATCTCGAAGTCTTGCGGGCGGAATGGCGGGGCCATCGTGGTTCCGACCAGCGACCAGTCGCCGGTCGTCTCCGCCCCCATCCACACGCCCCCCGGCACCGGCACGAAGGGACGGTGTCCCGAGCGCAGGTCGTCTCCGAGGGTCAGGCGATCGACGGTTCCGTCCGGTCCAAGCAAGAGCATGCTGACGGGAGCGCCGCAGTAGTGGTGCCACAGTTCGGGGCTGGCGAGACGGTGCATCGCCGAGAAGTCGTCGGGTTGGAGCAGAAAGTAGATGGCAGTTCCGTGCTCGTCTCTCCACGACTGGGCCCACATGCCGCCTTCGACTGGCATGGGCTGCAATCCGAGCAGCTCGACGACTTCGTCGGCCGTCATCGAGTGAGGCGCGTAGCGCGCTGGTCGAGTTCTGTCAGGACTTCGGAGTGGTCGACGGTCAGCAGCCGGTGGTCGGCGATGACCGGCTCGCCGCCCACCCACACGTCGGTGACTGCCTGGGGCGTGCCACCGAAGACCACTCGGGCGACCGGGTCGTCCTCGCTGTCGATCGTCGGGTGCATGCTCGGAGCGTTCACAGCGATCATGTCGGCCCGCGCCCCGGCGGTGAGGCGTCCAAGGTCGGGTCGGCCGATGGCGCCGGCGGCACCGGCGGTGGTCATCCACAGCGCTTGGTGGTGGGTGAGTGTCTGGGCGTCGCCGGTACGGATTCGGGCGAGGCGCATGGCGGTCCGCATCTCTTCGAACAGGTCGAGACGATGGTGGGAGGCCGGACCGTCGGTGGCGATGCCGATCGGAATACCGGCCGCTTTCATTTCCGGGACTCGGGCGATACCGGAGGCGTGTTTCGAGTTGGAGCAGGGGCAGTGGGCCACGGCAGTTCCGTGGCGGCCGAAAATGGCCATGTCGTCGTCGCTGAGCCATACGCCGTGGGCGGCGAGAGCCCGACCGTCCAGCAGCCCGACCGCTTCCAGATAGGCCGGCGCGGACATGCCGGTCTTCTCGCGGACGGCGGCATCTTCCCATTCCTGTTCGGCGACGTGGATGTGGACCAACATCCCGGAGGCAGCTGCCACTTCGGACATCCGCTGCATGCACGCTTCACTCACCGACCACACGGCGTGCGGGCCGAGTCCGACTTCGACCAGGTCGTGTCCTGCCCAGCGCTGGGCCATCGCCTCCATCTCTTCGAGCTGTGACTGCCAGGGTCCGAACGCACTGAGCTGTTCGTCTTCGATGACCGGCGCGGTGACCACGGTGCGGAGTCCGACGTCGGCTGCCCCTTCGGCGACCGCCTGACCGTGGAAGTACATCTCGACGGTGGTGGTGATCCCGTTGGAGAGCAGCTCCGCCGCCCCGGCCCGCATGCCGGCACGAACGTCGTCGGGGGTGAGCTTTGCTTCCCGCGGCCACATCACCTCGTGCAGCCAGCGGTCGACCGGAAGCCCTTCTCCGGCTCCCCGCAGGAGGACCATCGGGGTGTGGCAGTGGATGTCGACCATGCCGGGCATCAGTACACCGTGAACGTGATGGGTGGTGATGTCGGGGTGTGGAGGGGCTTCGGAGGCGGGTCCGGACCAAACCACCCGACCTGCTTCGATGTCGACCGCACCGGGGGAGACCACGCCGGCGCTTTCGTCGGCCATGGTGAGGAGGGTGTCGGCGACGAAGCGTTCCACGAAAAGGACTCCCGTGTCAGGGTTGTCAGACAAGCTACTGGTACCATGTTCGGGCTGTCAATCGAGGGGCGCATGGCCGTCGAGGCGTCGAGTACCGGTCCAACCTTGTCTGCCCAGGTCGCGGCCGATTTGCGCCAGCGAATCGAGGCTGCCGAGTGGGCAGCCGGCGAGAAGCTTCCCGGCGAGCATGATCTCGCCGCCCACTACGGCGTGTCCCGCGCCACCGTGCGGACGGCACTGCAGGATCTGGAGAGCCGGGGTCTGACGCTCACTCGGCACGGGCTGGGAACCGTGGTGACCGCCCAGGCAGGCACCGGACGGGCGGATCTGCGTCGCCTCGAGTCCATGACGGTGACCATCGCCCGCCAGGGCAAGACCCCGGGCATGCAATATCGCTCGATCGTGCAGCGGCCTGCCACGGCCGAGGAAGCAGCCAAGCTGGAGCTGGCCGAGGGCGACGAGGTCATCGCCACCGAGCGGGCGCTCACCGCCGACGGCGTGACCGTGGCGTTCAGCTACGACACGTTGCCTCGATGGGTGTTTGGCCCGGACTTCGACCCGAGCGAGGTGGCGGGCTCGTTGTTCGCGCTCTTGGAGCGCTACAGGGCGAAGGCGGTGGTCGCAGTGACCGAACTGCATGCCGCACACGGCGATCACATCGGCTGGGGTGAGCGTCCGGCGGACTGCTCCTACCTGTTGTTGGTGCAAACACATTCGGACGCCCGGGGGGTGCCCATCGCGTTGGCTTCGACCTACTTCATCGAAGGGCGCTTCCCCTTCGGACTCGTGCGCCATCGCTGAATCTGTTGACGCAGCCGTCACCCACTTCTAGCCTCGGCCGCGCCAGCTTGTCTGACAACCTGGAGGAACGCTGGATGGAGCATCTCGGCAACCGCTCGCTCGACTGGGTCGACGAGGCAGTCCTCATGGTCGACCAGACCCGACTTCCCGGGTCGTATGAACTGTTACGTATCCAAGACGTCGAGTCGATGGTGGCCGCGATCAAGCGCTTGTCAGTCCGCGGTGCTCCCGCCATCGGTGTGGCTGGTGCCTTCGGCGTGGCCATCGCAGTGCGCGCCCACGGTGGATCGGGTCCGGCGTTCGAAGCGGCGGTCGGCGCCCTTCGCAATGCACGGCCAACGGCGGTGAACCTGGCACGGATGGTCGACCGGGCCGCAGCCACGGCCGACCAAGGGTTCGACCGGGTCCTGGCCGAGGCCCTGACGATCCGAGACGAGGAGCTGGCCGCCTCCGTGGCGATGGGCGAACTCGGTGCCGATCTGATCGCCGAACTGACCGACGGGGCACCCGTCACTGCCATGACCATCTGCAACACGGGCGGCCTCGCCACCGTCGAGCGTGGGACTGCACTGGCCGTGATCCAGACCCTGCACGAGCGCGGCCGCCTGCGAGAGGCCCTGGCGCTGGAGACACGACCGCTGCTGCAGGGTGCCCGCCTCACCACCTGGGAGCTCGGGCGGATGGGGGCGCCCTACCGCCTGTTGGTGGATTCCGCCGGCCCCTTCCTCCTCTCCCGCGGCGCCGCCGATGTCGTTCTCACCGGCGCCGACCGCATCGCCGCCAACGGCGACACCGCCAACAAGATCGGCACCTACTCCTTGGCGCTGGGAGCTGCACGTGCCGGCGTGCCGTTCGTGGTGGTTGCACCCGAGACCACCGTGGACATGGAGACCGCCTCGGGCATCGAGATCGAGATCGAAGACCGCGGAACGGCCGAGGTCGTTCGATTGGCGGGGGTCGACACAGCTGCCCCGGGCACCGAAGCCGTCAATCCGGCTTTCGACGTGACCCCGGCGGAGCTGATCACCGCCATCGTGACCGACCGGCGGGTGATCCGCCTCGACCGCAACGAGGATCTCACCACGGTTCCGTTGGGCTCGGTGGCGAGCTCGGTGGACTGAACACAGAGGAGAGAGAGGAAACGATGCGCAAGCACATGCGACGGATCGCCGTCCTGACGACGCTGGCACTGCTGGTGGCGGCGTGCGGCGGCTCCGAGGACACGACGGACGAAGACGGAGGCGAGGCAGACGGCCCCAGCTTCATCTACGTCACCCCGAACCCGATCGGAGTGAACAAGTTCCTGGAGCTCGGCCAGACCGGTACACAACGTGCCGCAGAGAAGCTGGGTGGAACCTGGAAGACCTTCGAGTCGACCGACGACTCCAGCCGTCGGGCCAACATCGAGGCAGCGGTCGACGAGGCACCGGACGTGATCGTGCTCACCACGTTCACCCTGGTGGAACTCGCCGACGAGTTCTCGAAGGCCAATCCCGACCAGGAGTTCATCCTGATCGACACCTGCCCCGAAGAACCCGCCCCCAACCTGCACTGCGGTGTGTTCCGTGAGCATGAGGGCGCGTACCTGCTGGGCATCATGGCCGGCATGCTTTCGGAGACGAAGCAGGTGGGTTCGGTGGGTGCGCTCGACATCCCCTTCCTGCACCGCTACACCGACAGCTTCGCCCTGGGGGCCCAGTCGGTGGATCCGTCCATCACCGACACCCAGGTGTGGATCGGCGGTGACAACCCGTTCTCCGACCCGGCCCGGGCCAAAGAACAGGCATTGGCGGTGGCGGCACAGGGTGCGGATCACATCTTCGCCGTGGGCGCCGGGTCCAACGGAGGCATCTTCGAGGCCGCTCAGGAGGCCGGTTTCCTCAGCTACGGCGTGGACGTCAACCAGTGCCCCGACGCCCCTGGCTTCATCGTCGACAACAACATGAAACTGGTCGACGTATTGGTCGAGCAGCTCATCGACCAGATCCTCGATGGAACGGCAGGATCTGTGGTGTCGTTCGGTCTTGCAGAGGGCGGCACCGGCGTGATGGCTCTGTCCGACGATCTGGCCGACAGCCAGTGTGTGGTGGCCGAGCACCCGGATGTGGTGGAGGCGGTCAAGCAGGCCGCCCAGGACATCATCGACGGGACGATCGTCGTTCCCGACCCGCTGTTCGGCTGATCTGACCGGTCGATGACGATCGAGCTGGAGCTGCGCCGGATCACCAAGCGGTTCCCCGGTGTCGTTGCGAACGACGCCGTGGACCTCACGGTGCGATCCGGCGAGATCCATGCCATCGTCGGAGAGAACGGGGCGGGCAAGACCACCCTGATGTCGATGCTGTACGGGCTGTTCCCCCCGGACGAAGGAGAGATCCTGGTCCGGGGGGAACCCGTTCATTTTCATTCGGCTCGGGACGCGATCGACGCCGGGTTGGGCATGGTCCATCAGGCGTTCAAGCTCTTCCCCACCCTCACCGTCGCCGAGAATGTCGTGTTCCGAGACGAGCCCACCAGGCGAGGGATGATCGACCGGGAGGCTAGTCGTACTCGGGTGGCGGAGCTGGCACGAACCTACGGTCTGGCCGTCGACCCGTCGGCGGTGGTCGAGACCCTCCCGGTGGGTGTGTTGCAGCGGGTGGAGATCCTCAAGGCCCTGTACAGGGATGCCCGGATCCTCATCCTCGACGAACCCACTGCGGTCCTCACACCGCAGGAACGCGACATGCTGTTCGACGTGATCCGCCGCTTGCGGGATGCCGGACGGACGATCCTGTTCATCACCCACAAGCCGGGCGAGGTGATGGCGGTCTCAGACCGGGTCACGGTGCTCCGCAACGGACGGTCGGTGGCCGAACTCGTCACCTCCGAGACCTCCCCCGCCGAGATCACCCGACACATGGTCGGCCGAGACGTGGAACTCGACCGCCGAGCGCAAGCCCACCAGGCAGGTGACACCGTGCTGTCGGTCGACGGCCTGACCGTGCTGGGAGAACACGATCGAGTGGTGGTCGATGACGTGTCGTTCTGTGTGCGGGCAGGCGAGATCGTGGGAGTGGCGGGTGTGGCCGGCAACGGTCAGACCGAGATGATCGAAGCTCTCGCTGGTCTGCGGCAGGCCGAGCGGGGTCAGGTGAAACTGGCCGGGTCCGACATCACCCACGCCGACGTGGCGACCCGCCGTCGGCGTGGCCTTGCCTATGTCCCCGAGGACCGGCACCTGGTGGGTGCCACCCATCACGGAACCGTGTGGGAGAACCTCATGATGGGACACCACCGGGAGGCGGAGATCTCCCGGCGGGGATGGTTCCGCTTCGACGGGGTTCGGCAGGTCGCTTCGGCTCTGGTGGAACGATTCGCCATCAAGGCCTCTTCGGTGTCCACCTCGGCCGCCACGCTGTCAGGAGGCAACCTGCAGAAGCTGGTGGTGGCCCGGGAGATGGCCTACGAGGCTCCGCTGCTCATCGCCGAGCAACCCACCCGCGGGGTCGACATCGGCGCCATCGAGTTCATCCACCGTCAACTCTTGAACTACCGGGACGCCGGCGGAGCCTTGCTCTTGGTGTCGGCGGAGCTGTCGGAGATCCTTGCCCTCAGCACGCGGGTGCTGGTCATGTTCGAGGGCCGGGTGGTGGCCGAGCTCGACCCGGCGCGGGTCGACGAACAGGAGATCGGCCGGTACATGACCGGATCGCACATGGATCGAGCCGATGCGTGAGTTGACCGTCGACCCCCAGCGCATCGCCGGCTGGGCGCGCACGGTGGCCACCAACCCGGTGACCTTCTCGATCCTGCTCGCCTTCGCGGTGGGGGCGGCCATAGTCGCCGTGACCGGTCAGGATCCGATGCTGGCCTACCGGGAGATGTTCGTCGGGGCAGTGAGCGGATCCGGGTTGCGTAACACGCTTGCCCGGGCCATCCCCATCGTCGGCATGGCCCTGGCCGTCTCTGTGGCCTTCCGGGCTGGGGTCATCAACCTCGGCGGCGAAGGCCAGATGGTGGTCGGCGGCCTGGCCGGGACGGTGGTGGCGATCTACACCCCGGGCCCTGGTCCGCTGGTGATCGCACTCGCATTGTTGGCGGGTGCGGCCGCCGGGGCGATGTGGGCACTGTTGCCGGCGTTGGGCCAGACCAAGCTCGCCCTCCCGATCCTCATCACCTCGCTCCTCCTCAACTACGTCGGCCGGGCGATCACCGGCTATCTGGTGCGGTTCCCCCTCGCCGACGTGTCGGTGACGTTGGCTACCACCCGGCAGGTGCCGGAGACGGCGCGGATGCCCAAGATGCCCATCTTCGGCGGGGTGAGTGTCTCGTTCGTGCTGGTGATCATCCTCGTTGGGGTCCTCGCCGCCTACTACTCGCGGTCGGTGGTCGGGTACGAGACGCGGATGGCCGGGTACAGCGGGCGTTTCGCCCGGTACGGCGGGGTTCCGGTGGAACGACAGACAGTTGGCGTGATGCTGGTGTCCGGCGCCATCGGGGGCGCCATCGGAACCCATCTGATCATCGGTGACGCGCTACGTTTCATCGAAGGTGAGCTGGTGTTGAGCGGCTTGGCCTGGACCGGACTGTTGGTGTCCCTGCTCGCCGCCAACCGGCCCATCTGGATCCTGTTGGCGGGTCTCCTGTTCTCGGGCCTGCAGATCGGCGGTCTGGCGATGCAGCGCAACGCCGACATCTCGTGGCGTCTGGCCCAGGTGCTGCAGGCGCTGGTGATCATCGCCGTAGCCAGCCGACTGACCCTCAGTTGGAAGCGCCGACGGCGAGTCGACGCCGAAGAGACGCCTGAGCGCACGTCTGAGCCTGCACGGGTGGGCGAGTTCTGATGTTCGAACAGCTCTTCGACTCCGCCCTGCTCGACTCGGCGATCCGGGCCATGATCCCCATCTTGCTCGCCGCCCTGGGCGGCATGATCTGTGAGCGGGCCGGCGTCTTCCAGATCTCTCTCGAAGGCATGATGGTGGCGGGGGCGTTCGCCGCGGTCGGCGGGTCGTATTTCGCCGAGAGCTCCACCATGGGCATCGTCTTCGCCGTCGCCGCCGGTGTGGCGGTGTCTCTGATCCTTGCCTACGGGGCCGTTACCCGTCGGGGCGACGCCATCGTCATCGGCATCTCCATCAACCTCTTCGCTTTCGGGATCACCGGGTTTCTACTGCCGCAGATCTTCGGTGTGCGCGGGGTGTTCCAGCATCCCCGCATCGACGGGTTGGAACGTCTGCCCATCCCGGTACTTTCCGACATTCCGGTGGTCGGACCGGTGCTGTTCGACAACACGGTGACCGCCTACCTGGCGTTCCTGCTGGTGCCGGTGCTGTGGGTGTTCCTCTTCCGTACCCCCATCGGCCTGCGGCTGCGCGGTGTGGGTGAGCGGCCGGCTGCGGCCGAGACGCTCGGGGTTTCGCCGGTGCAGTACAAGTACGCCGCGGTGATCGCCTCCGGGGTGCTGTCCGGCCTGGCCGGGGCACAGCTGGCGCTGGGCAACGTGGTGCAGTTCGCCGAGAACATGTCGAGCGGCCGGGGGTGGGTGGCGGTGGTGGCGGTGATGCTGGGCCGGGCCCATCCGGTGGCGGTGTTGGGCGCGAGCCTGCTGTTCGCCTTCGCCGAGGCACTGGGCTTCCGCTTCCAGGGCAACGGTCTGCCGGTTCAGGTCACCGACGCTCTGCCGTTCGTGGTGACGCTGATCGCCCTGATCGTCGCCCGCAAGCGCTTTGCCCGCCTCCTCGACCTCACCACCGCCTCCGCCTGAGACGCGTTCTTAGCGAATGAGCGCGCGAAAAATCGCGCGCTTCGCGTAGGAGAATCTCTCACGGGTGGGTGAGTTCTCGCTCGTAGGTGTCGAGAGTGCGTTCCTCGGCGATCCAACGGAACCACGTCCAGCCGATGATCCCGAGCAGGTAGAACGCTCCACCCAGCTTCATGATGATCCCGGCGATGGTCTGATCCTCCACCAGTGTCAGTCCCCACGTCAGCGGGGCGTCCCCATAGCTGGGGTAGAGGGGGATGTCGCTGAAGGTGAGCAGCGAGGCGGGGACGATCGGTATCAGCGTGTTGAGGAACGTGAAGGCGATACGCGCGGGCGGTGTCAGTCGGCGGATCGCCGGGGTGGGGCTGAAGTTGGGGAGCCACAGCAACAGAGCGGTGGTGAAAAAGCTCAGGTGGACCAGCAGGTGGGCCCACTCGTTCTCGTTCTGCCAGGCCACGGCCAGCGGCCAGTGGATCGCCACGATGGCGGTGTTGAAGGCGAAGAACCCCACGACCGGCGTCGCCACCGCCTGCAGGATCTGAGCCACCCGGGGGTGGCCCAGTGTGCGGTCCGCCATCCAGCGTGGCATTCCGACGAGCAGCAGCGGTGGCACCACGTATCCGATCAGCATGTGCTCGAGCATGTGGAACGTGAACAACGTGTCCTCGGCCAGGTCGTGCATCGGATAGCCCGCCGCGATGAGCAGGATCAGCACACCGGCATACCAGGCTCGGCGCTGACCTCTCGTGGCGGGTTCGGCCGACGGAGCTACCAGCGGTCGGAGGCGACGTTCGGCATACCACCATCCGATCGCCAGGATGGCGACGAGGGCGAGAACGTCGAGATGGAGATGGAAGGGGGGAAGGGGTCCCATGGCACCCCTAACGGGTGATCAACCCCACCAAGAACGACCCGACGACGATCCCGTACAGCGTGAGAGCGAGGATGAACCCTCCGGCGAAGAAGCGGGTGAGGAGCGGCTTTTCGAACCGCAAGTGCATGAACCAGCCGATCACCACCACGAACTTGAAGAACGACAGCATGATGAGCAGAGGTCCGTCCCAGCCGGCCATGTCGACCGCCTCGTCGATGTAGAACAGCCCGACTTCGATGGCGGTGACGATCGCCAGGATGACGGCGATCCTGACGTACTGTCCGGTGGTGGGATGCGGTACGTGATGGGTTTCTTCGGTCATCATGCTGATCCGAGCAGGTAGACGAGGGTGAAGATGACGATCCAGATGATGTCGACGAAGTGCCAGTAGAGGCCGACCAGTTCCAGGTTCATGCCGTGTTTCTCGCTCAGTCCACCCTGGCGGCGCGACATGCCGAACAGTGACATCAGCATGATCACACCGATGGCGACGTGGGCGCCGTGGAACCCGGTGAGCATGAAGAACGCCGACGAGGCGGGGTTGGTGGTGAGGGTCATCCCGTACACCTGGATGAATTCGTAGAACTCGAACACCTGGCCTCCAGGAAGACCGACCCGAGCATGGCGGTGGCGAGCAACCACGTCCGGGGTCCGTTCTGGTCGCCCTGGGCGAGTGAATGGTGGGCGAGCACCATGGTGAGGGAACTCATCAGCAGGACGAAGGACGAGACGGACGTGAAGGGAATGTCGTAGATCTCCCGCGGGACGACCGACCCGCCGAAATCGTCGTTGCCGTACACCATGTAGTTGGTGATGAGCGCTCCGAAGAACAAGAACTCGGAGCTCAGGAACAGCCACATCCCCAGCTTGCGATTGTCGACCCCGAACGACTCGTGTTCGCCGTGACCGCTGGCGTGTGCTTCGGTGGCTTCCAACGTCTCGGCCATCAGTGTGCCTCCGCCAGTTCAGCTTCGTGTTCGCCGCCGTCGTCGTGACCATGCGGCTCTTCTAACGGCTCCATTCCCCACCCGAGGAGGGAACCGATGGTGATGAGGGCGCCGACCACGATCAGCAGCTTTCCGGCGAGCCCCTGGTGGTAGATGATCCCGTAGGCGATGAGCGGCAACCCGGAGGCCATCAGAATCGGGAAGTACGACGGGTTGGGCAGATGGATCGGCTCTGCGGGGTTCCGTCCGACCTCCTCGAGCCGAGCGAGGGTCTCGTCGGCGTCGTCTCTTCGTACCGGGCGGCCTTCTTCGTCCTCGGTGTACTTGAGGTGCCAGAAGTGGTCGAGGCTGGTGACGCGGGGGTTCTCGCCGAAGTTGTATTCCGGGGTCGGGTTGGGGATCGTCCATTCGATGGTGCGGGCGTCCCACGGGTCGAGACCGGAAGGCTGACCTTTCCGCTTCGACCAGCTCCAGTTGAAGATGAAGATCAGCACGGCGAGGGCGATGGTGAACGCCCCGACGGTGACCGCCAGGTTCCAGGGCCCGAAGTTGGTTTCCGGCGCGTAGCGCCAGGTGCGTCGCACCATGCCCTGCAATCCCAGCCAGTGCATTGGGGCGAAGGTGAGGTTGAACCCGATGAACTGGATCCAGAAGTGGGTCTTGCCCAGTGCTTCGTTCATCACCCGGCCGGTCAGCTTGGGGAACCAGTAGTAGAGCCCGGCGAAGATGCCGAAGATCGCTCCACCGAACAGGACGTAGTGGAAGTGGGCGACGATGTAGTAGGTGTCGGTCTGCTGCCAGTCGGACGGCACGACCGAGTGGGTGACGCCGGACAGTCCCCCGATCACGAACATCGCCACGAAGCCCATCGAGAACAGCATGGGCGTGGTGAATCTGATCCGCCCTCCCCACATGGTCCCCAGCCAGTTGAAGATCTTGATTCCGGTGGGGATGGCGATGGTCATCGTCGACAGCCCGAACGCCGCTTGGGCGACGGGGGTGAGCGCCGAGGAGAACATGTGGTGTGCCCACACCCCGAACCCGAGGAATGCGATGCCACCTACTGCGAAGACGATGGCGGCATATCCGAACAGTGGCTTGCGGCTGAACACAGGAAGCACTTCGGAGACGATCCCCATGGCGGGAAGGATCAGGATGTACACCTCGGGATGCCCGAACAGCCAGAACAGGTGCTGCCACAAGACCGGATCTCCGCCTCCGGCCGCCTGGAAGAACAAGGTTCCGAACGACCGATCGAAGGTTCCCATGAACAGGGCCACGGCGATGATCGGCAGCGAGAACAGCAGCAGGAACGCCACCACCATCGTCATCCAAACGAACACCGGCATCCGCAGCAGACGCATGCCCTTGGCCCGCATGTTGAAGACGGTGACGATGAAGTTGATCGACGAGATCAACGAGGCGATACCCAGGAGCTGGAGGCCGAGCATGGCGAAGTCGATGGCCGCTCCCGGAGAGAAGGAGGGACCGGCGTTGGGCTGGTAGATGAACCAGCCACCGTCAGGCAGCCCTCCCAGCAGGGTGTTGTCCTCGGGGACGATGTTGCCGGGTACGCCTTCGACGCCGATCGGCGGCACGACGTCGCCGAAGAAGATCACCGAGTAGGTGAACAGGGCACCGAAGAAGAAGATCCACCACGACAGGGCGTTCATGCGGGGGAACGCCACGTCGCGTGTACCCACCATGAGCGGCAGCAGGTAGTTCATGAACGCCGCCGACACCGGCATCACGAACAGGAAGATCATGGTGATGCCATGGGTGGAGAACATGGCGTTGTATTCGGCGGCGGTGAGGAAGTCGCCGTTGGGTCCGGCGAGTTGGATCCGGAGCAGGAGGGCCTCGATACCGCCGACTATGAAGAAGAAGGCGGCGTAGCCGTACATGATGCCGATCTTCTTGTGATCGACGGTCGTGATCCACGACCAGAAGCCGGTGGTGGATTCCGGCCGGCGGAAGATCGTCTTGGTCGGTCGTTCTGCGGTGGCGGTCACGAGAGTGTCTCCATCCAGGCGATCAGATCGTCGATCTCTTGCTGGGTGAGACCCAGGTCCGGCATGAAGGATCCGGGTTTCACCTCGGGCGGGTTGGCCAGCCATTCGGCCAGTGCTTGTTCGTAGCTGAGCCCGTCATAAGGCAGGTAGGCGCCGGCGAATACGTTGCGACTGGCGAAATGGGTCAGATTGGGTCCGTTGAACCCGGGCTCGGGGACGATGTTGTCTTCGATGCCGAGGTCGTTGTCCTCGAAGTCGACGGTGTGACACTGCGTGCAGCCTTTGTTGAGGAACACCTGAAGGCCGTCCCAGGCCGGGGTGCCTTCGGCGGGTACGGCTGATTCGGACTGCTGGTTCACGATCCACTCCCCGAACTCAGTCGGTGTGACGACTTGGGCTCGAGCTCGCATCAGGGAGTGGGAGAGTCCGCAGAACTCGGCGCAATGCCCCCAAAACTCTCCGGGTTCGTAGGCCTCGAGCGGCAGATAGGTGGTCTGTCCCGGCACCAGATACCGCTTGCCGTTGAGGGCCGGGATCCAGAAGTTGTGCAGCACGTCATCGGAGGTCATCACGGCGCACACCGGTTCGCCGGCCGGCATGACGAGGACGTTGGCGGTTTCGATCCCGTAATCGGGATACTCGTATTCGAACCACCACTGGTGTCCGATGACTTCGATCGTGAGAGCGTCCGGGTCGCATTCGGTGAGGTCGAACACGCCGCGCACGGTGGGGATGGCGATGCCGGCGAGGATCAAAGCGGGAATCACGGTCCAGGTGACTTCGAGCTTGGCGTTGCCGTGGGTCTGCTTGGGCTCCTTGCGATCTGGTCGGTCCCGGAAGGCGACCGCCACGAAGATGATCGCCCCCTGGACGAGGATGAAGATCACTACCGCGATCCAGAACACCGGCCAGAACAGGCCGTCGATGCGGTCGGCGATGGGCCCGGCGGGTTCCCACGTGGTGAGAGGGGAGTCGATCTCCACCAACGAACAGGAGGAGAGGACCAGGGTCAGCGCGACGAGGCCGGCAGTACGCAGGTGACGCGCCGAATCGATCACGCGGCGCCGCCGAGGGTGCTGAACCATGCGGGCGAGTGTACGTGCCGGTGGCACCGTCGGCCAAGCCAAGCGGAATCGACGGTTTCTGGAGGTTTCACCCGACCGAATCGAGAGCCCGGTGGAGCTCATCGGGCCCGATGGCCCCTTCGAAACGAGCGGTGATGATCCCGTCACTGTCGATGACGAACACCCACGGTTCGGACGGCAGCGACCACGCCGCGGTCGCTTCGACGGGGTCGAGGCTTCCCCCGGCAGCCGCATCGAGGTTCTCGTACACCTCGACATGGAGCCAGTTCACCTGCGGATAGCCGTCCATGACCTGGCGGACGACGTCGAGAGTCGGCCCGCACGAGGCCGTCTGGCAGAACGCCGGGGTGGCGAATACCACGACGGTGGGACGCCCGTTGGCGAGCGCTTCGTCGAGGGACAACTCGTGCAGCCGGGGATCTGGGTCGGGATCCGAGGAGATCTCCTCGAGCGGATGCTCGGGATAGGTGCGGGTGCTGACGGGGATGGCCGGATCCCCGACGTTCGGAACCGGACTCGAGGTCTGTACCCCGAACGGGGTGGTGGCGGTCGGTGGCCCTTCCTCCGGGTACAGGGTCACGTTCCAGCGCCCAGGTTCGGGCAGGTCGACGTAGGCGACGTGGAATCCGCGCACGTCGGGGATGGCCCAGATCCACTCGGTGTCGACAGTGACCTCCCCGGCCGTTTCGTGAGCAAAAGTGGCCGTGGTGGGCACATCGGGACGGGAGATGAAGCTGCCGTCCTCGGTGGCGACCGCCAACAGGATGCGGTTGGGTCCCGGGACGAGCGTCTGCTGAGTGTTGGCGACTACGGCCAGCCCCTCGGTACCTCCACCACAGGCAGCTACGACGAGGGCCAGGCCAGCCAAGATCCAACGCATCCCCCGATGATGCCACCTTCAGTGAGTTGGTCTGTTTCCCAGGAGCGACCCGGTTGGTCCACCTCCCTGCGACGGGCCCCCCTCTTCCTCGCCTGGCGGCTCGGCGGTCTTCCCCCAACGTCACTGGCGCTCCTGGGGGGGGGAGAGTGTCCCCGTTTCGGGTGTCTTCTCGGTGGAACGGAACCGTCGTCTTGGGCGGGCCGAGTGAAGGGTCGTTGTGTCTCTCCTTTGTCCCCCCCAGGAGCGAAGCGACGTTGGGGGGACAGACCCGCCTGTGGCGGGCCAGTGGGGTGGTTGTCGAGGTGGTTGAAGGCGC
>JBKHXZ010000286.1:0-9045 GCA_046565785.1 Acidimicrobiia bacterium | reverse complement strand
CATCGCTGACCGCTGCCCTCGCCATCGCCCTGGCGGTGATCAAGCTGGTGCATCGAGAGGTCCAGCGGTACCGCGGAGTACGGATCGCCTACTACACGGCGGCCATCGGCGAAATGGTCAGCCGTTCGATCCTTCCCTCTCGTCCCCGTCCCGGCTGGACCAGTGACCCGTACTTCCATCAGACCCTGGCCGACTACCACCGGATGGTCACCGGGCCGGACCGCCGGATGCTGGACGACCTGGCGGACAAGCTCGGAATCCGCGCCCATCTGAGCGAGCGGGCGCTCGGGTCCAAATGGCGACCAAACCGGCTTCGGGCGTTGTCCGCTCTGGTCGATCTGGCGACCGCCGACCAGCGCGACGTGTTCCGCCGGCTGACGACGGAACAGGACACCCATATCCGAGTCAATGCGGTACGCGGTCTCGCCCGAATCCAAGATCTCGAATCGGTGACGGGCGTGCTGGACATGGCCACCACCATGCGACCCTGGGAGGCGGCACGCACGATCGACGCGCTGGTCGAGATGGGTCCGGGCGCCGTCGGGCCAACGGTCGACTGGATCCAGCGTCGGCGCGCAGACGGAGGAGCGCCAGCCCAGATCGTGGCGCTGACTGCCCGTCTCCTCGGCCTGCTGGGAGACCCGGCAGCGGAACCGGTGCTGATCGAGCTGTTGTCGTCCCACGTCCCGGAGTGGCGGATCAGCGCCGCCTCGGCTCTGGAGCACGTCGGATCAGAACCTTCCGTCGAACCGCTCCGTCTCGCCATCCACGACGACGACTGGCGGGTTCGGGCCCGGGCAGTGGTCGCCTTGGGCGCCCTCGCCGAACCGGCAGTACTTCCTGAGATCGCCCAGTTGCTCACCGACCGCCAGTGGTGGGTGCGCCAGAACGCCGCGACCGCCCTGACCAGGCTGCCCGGCGGGCAGGCGCTTCTCGAAGCCGCCGTCGCCGGCGACGACCCTTACGCCTCGGACGCTGCCCTCACCGCGCTGACCTCGCGAGGCCTGTCAGTGGCGCAAGGCTGATCGTGAGCACCTTCCTCGCCTGGTTCTCCCTCGGCGTCCTGGTCTACTACGTGCTGTACCAGATCCAACTTCTGGCCCTGACCGGCCTTTCGGCGGTGGCGTTGGGGCGGGAGCGGCTGGCAACTCGGTACGGCCGAATGCAGGACATGTTGGACTCCGACTTGGCCCCGCCCGTATCCATCGTGGTTCCGGCATACAACGAGGAGGTCGGAATCGTCGACTCGATCCGGTCGATGGCGATGGTGTCGTATCCCCGTTTCGAGATCGTAGTGGCCAACGACGGCTCCACCGACGGAACCCTCGAAGTCCTGATCGAGGCGTTCGACCTGTTCGAAGTCCCCTACCCGGTCCGCTCGAGCATCGATACGGCGCCAATCCGGCGCGTGTTCGTCTCTCGCCAACCGATCAATCTGGTGGTCGTGGACAAGGAGAACGGCGGCCGGGCCGACGCGCTCAATGCCGCCATCAACGCTGCTCGCTATCCCTACGTGCTGGCGACGGACGCCGACGTGATCATCGACCCGCAGGCACTGATCAACGGTATGCGGCTGATCGCAGAGGACCGGGAGCGAACCGTGGCGGTGGGCGGGAACATCCGTCCGATCAACGGGTGCACGGTGCGTCGCCGCAACCAGGTGGAACCGGCTCTCCCGGAATCGATGATGGAGCGCTACCAGCTCCTGGAGTACGTCCGCGCCTTCGTCTCGTCACGGCCGGCCTGGTCGATGTTGAATGCGCTCCCGCTGGTGTCGGGAGCGTTCGGCATCTTCAACCGCGACGCGGTGGCAGCGGTAGGTGGATACACGTCCGGGCACTTCGGCGAGGATCTGGACCTGACGATGCGCATCCACCGGCACTACCGCCGTTCCCGCATCCCGTATCGGATCGTCTATTCACCTTCGGCGGTGATCTGGACCGAGGTGCCTCCCACCCGCGCCATTCTGCGTCGACAGCGAATTCGTTGGCATCGGGGACTGATGCAGGCAGTGCGTGACTTCCGATCCAGCGTCCTCAATCCCCGGCATGGACCGGTCGGCATGGGGTCGTGGCCGGCGATGGTTCTGTTCGAATACCTGGCACCGATCGTCGAGTTCTGCGGCTATGTCATCGTCCCCATCGCCATCGCCACCGGTGCGGTCGGTGCCACCGATGCCTTCGTCCTCTTCGTCGTAGCGCTGTTCATCGGCACGATCAACTCGTTGCTGGCTCTGCTGCTCGACGAACGGTACGGCTACTTCAACGACCCCCGCGAGACACTGCAATTGCTGACCTTGTGCTTCGTCGAGAACCTCGGTCTGCGGCAGATGACGGTGTGGTGGCGGGTCCGGGCACTGTTCGGCGGCAAGGCGACGAAGGTGTGGGGAAACATGGAACGCCGTGGTGTGACTCAGCTCGCCAAGGCGGGCTGAACCTCACCTGATGACGGCGCCGCCGATCACCTCGTCCCCGAGGTAGAACCCGACGGTTTGCCCGGGCGCCACCGCGTACTGAGGCCGGAAGAAACGCACGGTGCCGTCGCCCACCCAGGTCACGGGTACCGCCTCACCGTGAGCCCGATATTGGGCGTCGATCTCTGCTCCCGCCACGGGCGCATCGCCCACCCACGTGACTCGCGTCACCTCGATCCGTTCCACCGCCAAGTCCTCTTTGCGGCCGATCGTCACCGTGCGAGTTTCCGCGTCCACCCCCACCACGTAGCGGGGCTCGCCGAAAGCGACTCCCAGCCCGCGGCGCTGGCCGACGGTGAACCCCGCAACGCCCTGGTGGGTACCCACCTGCTCACCCCCGACCGTCACCAACAATCCCGGCTCCACTGCTTCCGGGGCCTGCGACCGCAGGAACGAGCGGTAGTCGCGCCGACCGACGAAACAGATGTCCATGCTCTCGGGCTTGTCGGCGGTGCGCAGACCGAGTTCGGCCGCCAGCCGCCGAACGTCGGGTTTCTCGAGATCGCCGACCGGAAAGCGCACCCGGGCGAGGTGAGCCTGGGTGAGCATCGACAGCACGTAGCTCTGGTCCTTGTCGCGGTCGACGCCCCGCAGCAGCCGGAAATGGCCGCCGCCATCGTCCACCACCCGGGCATAGTGGCCGGTGGCGACGACGTCACATCCGAACTCGGCAGCCTGGGAGAGCAGGCGGGAGAACTTGACGGTGCGGTTGCACTCCACGCACGGGTTGGGAGTGCGCCCCGACAGGTAGTCGTCGACGAATCCGTCGATCACCCCGCGAGAGAAGTCTTCGGTGTAGTCGAGGACGTAGTAGGGAATGTCGAGTTGTGCCGCCACTCGCCGGGCGTCCTCGGCGTCGGAGACAGTGCAGCAACCCGCCGTCGGCATTTCCCCGTTCGGTCCGGCCCACAGCTTGAGGGTGACCCCGATGACCTCGTGACCGTCCTCCACCAAGCGCGCCGCCGCCACCGACGAGTCCACCCCGCCGGACATGGCCACCAGCACCCTCATGCGGCCACCCCACATGCCGTGCGTACGGCAGCCGCCGCCCGATCGGCATCGGCCACAGTCGAATTCCATCCGAACGAAAAACGCAGGTGAGCGCGTGGATCCTCGACTCCCATCGCCGCCAGGACGTGGGACACGGTGGTGGCCCCCGACTGGCAAGCGGAAGCCGCCGATGCCGCCACCCCCGCCTGGTCGAGCCGGACCAGCAGTGTTTCGTTGCGCTGGCCGGCCAGTCGCAGGTGGCAGTGCTGGACCAACGTCAGCTCAGGTGCCACGGTCCGCACGGCCACGCCGGCCACCCCGGCTTCGAACCGGCGACGAATCGTCTCCACTCGCTGCCGGAATGCCTGGCGGTCTGCGACCGTGGCCTCAATCGCCGCCGCCATACCAACCGCGCCGGCGACGTCATGGGTTCCCGACCGTCTACCCAACTCCTGTCCGCCCCCATGCAGCACCGGCTCGAGACGGATACCGTCACGGACGTAGAGCAGCCCCACCCCCTTCGGTCCGCCCAGTTTGTGGGCGGACAGGGAGAGAAGGTCCACCCCCGAGATGTCGACCGGGTCGCTGACGAACGCCTGCACGGCATCGCTGTGCAGGAGGACGTGGTCTCCGATCGTCTGGCGTACCTGATCGATCGGCTGGCGGACGCCGGTCTCGTTGTTGGCCCACATCACCGACACCACCCGGGTGGACTCGTGGACCGCGCCAGCCAGCGCATCGGGGTCCACCACCCCGTTTCGGTCCACCCCGACGATCGTCACCCTCGCTCCAAGTCGCTGGACGTATCGGGCCGATTCGAGGACTGCCTCGTGTTCGGTGGCCACGGTCACGACGCCGCCGAGCCCGGAGGCGAGCGCCACTCCTTTCACTGCCAGATTGTCTGCCTCGGTGCCTCCGCCGGTGAACACGACCTCCTGGGGACGGCATCCGAGCAGGACCGCCACTCGCTCCCGGGCCTCTTCCAGGGCGTTTTTGGCGCGACGGGACACCCCGTGTGATCCGGAGGGATTGCCGAACGTGTCGGTGAGGAACGGCTCCATCGCCTCGCGGACCTCGGGGCGCATCGGCGTCGTCGCCGCATGGTCGAGGTAGACGTGCTCCACGCGGTCCCAATGATCGCAGATCGACGGCAGACCACCACACCGACGCTCACTCGAACGCGCTCAGCCGCAAGTGTCTGGTCTGGCCGGGGGTGGTGACGATCCAGACGAAGCCCCGCATCCGAGTGATCCGCGCCCTCGCCACCCGCACCGGATCGGGGGCCACGAGCACCGCTACCGCCGAGGAGTCGGGCAGGTCTCGGGGAAGCGGCTCGTGTTCCCGTACCTGCTGCCGCCACACCGCCCGCAGCCGCCGACCACTGATCTGGCCGTCACGCGCCATTCTTGCCAGCTCACTGCCCTCGGATGGAAACGGGAAGCGTCGTAGGGACGCCACCGCCTCGTTACGCCGCCCCGAGCCCTCTTCGACCGGAAAGCTCACCGTCACGACCAATTCCTGGCGGTGTTCCGGCAGGTCGAACCGAGCCTCCCAGCGAACCGAACGTCCCAGTGGGTCCAAGCCGTCGTCGGTTGCCACCTGCCATGGTCCGGTGGTGGCCCCCTCGGCAGCAGCCAGTTCCCGGGCTGCGGCGATCGCCTGAGTGGACGTGCACGACTCCGTCAGGTTCGGGATCGAGACGAGCCGCTCGTCGTTCACCCTGCCATCGCGCGTGCGAGTTCGATCAGCGTACGCACGCCGTAACCGGTTCCGCCCTTGAGGATGTAGTGCTCGGTGTCGTCGACGAATGCAGGTCCGGCGATGTCGATGTGAACCCATGGACGGTCACCGACGAACTCTTCCAGGAAGAGGGCCGCACCGATTCCGCCTCCGTAGCGGGTGCCGAACGTGTTCTTGACGTCCGCCACTGCCGACTCGTTCCACTTCCGGTAGTCCTTGGGCATCGGCATGGTCCACGCCCGTTCGCCGGCGCTGTCCGCCGCATGCTGCACGGTGGCCGCCAGTTCGTCGTCGCGGGCGTAGATGCCGGCGATCTTCGGACCCAACGCCACCTTGGTGGCGCCGGTGAGGGTGGCGACATCGACGATCAGATCCGCGCTGGTCTCGCCCGCCAGACACAACGCATCGGCCATCACCAACCGCCCTTCTGCGTCGGTGTTCCCCACTTCCACCGTGGTCCCGTTGCGGTACGTGATCACGTCGGAGGGTCGCTGGGCGCCGTCCCCCAAGAGGTTCTCCGCTAGTGCCAAGTAGGCGGTGACATCCACGGCGAGTCCCAACCGGGCGATGGCGATCGTGGCGGCCGCCACCGCCGCCGCACCGGCCATGTCCGATTTCATCGTCGCCATGAACTCCGAGGACTTGATGTTGAGCCCGCCGGAGTCGAAGACGATCCCCTTGCCCACCAAGATCAGGTGCTGTTTCGCCCGCTTCGGGCGGTGGTCGAGGCGGACGAGGGCCGGCGGCCGAGCCGAGCCCCCACCGACTGCCAGCAACCCCGCCATCCGCTCTTCGTGCAGACGGTCGCCCGACCAGATCTCGTGTTGTAGGCCGGGTCCTGTAGCTTTCGATGCCACACGCTCGGCCAGAGCCAGAGGAGCTTTGGCCTGCGGTGGTTCGTTCACCAGGTCCCGAGCGAATGCCACCATGTCCGAAACGATGTCCGCCTCCCGCACGACAGGGTCGATGTCGCCGGCGGATCCCACCAGCTCGATCGTCAGTCCCGAACGAGGGTGGGCCTTCGACTTGTAGCTGTCGAACGAGTAGTCGGCGAGGGCGATCCCTTCGAGTACCGCACCGAGCGCCCCGTCGAGATCTACCCGGTGCAGCGTCGTGGCCACGGTCCGCACCTTCGCCGGCAACGCCCTTCGCCCGTGCCCCGCAGCCTGCCGCAACCGCTCCACATCGAGATCACCCCCCAGCCCGACGAACACCACCGTTGCCGGCCCGTCACCGGACGGATTGGGAAGGGCCACTGCCTGACCGTGCTCGCCCGCGAAACCCGCCGCTTCCAGGGCATCGCGGGCCCATCCGCCGAGCAGACGAGTGGCAGCCAGGGTCCCATCCGCTGCACGCCGGTCGTCGAACATGCCGACGATGGCGGCATCGGCCGTGGCGGCAGACAGGGAGCGGACGGTATTCACGATCATTCGAACCTCCTGGGACTGTCGACCAGGATACGGAGGCGGCTGTAGCTAGGCCCTCTCGCCAGGAAGCCGCCCCACATCCCCGAGCAGGGTGTCACTGGTCGAGGCCAACCACGATGATCGACAGCCTTGCGTAGCCTGCAACAACATGGCCCGCATCACCCAGCACGTCGACATCGCCGCACCGCTCGCTCGCGTCTGGCGGGCCGCTTCGGACCTGGCCACTCATGACCGGTGGATGGCCGATGCCGAGTCGATCGTGTTCCGGTCCGACGTCCGCTCCGGGGTCGGAACCGTCATGGAAGTCCGCACGGTGGTCGGCCCGTTCCGCACCACCGACGTGATGGAAGTAACCGAATGGGAGGAGGGCCGGGCGATCGGTGTTCGTCACTCCGGCATGGTCACCGGTCAGGGTCGGTTCGAGCTGGCATCGATGGCGGGCGGTACTCGTTTCACCTGGACCGAGGATCTGACCTTCCCCCTGTGGTTGGGAGGTCCGGTCACCGCTCTCTTGGCCCGGCCAGTGCTCGGTTGGATCTGGCGGTGGAATCTGAACGGACTCAAGCGGGAGCTCGAAACCGACTGAGGCTGAACGCCCGGGTCTCAGAGACCGCCGCGTCGGCGGCGAATGCGGCGTCTGCGGCGTTCGGCCGCGCTCATCGTGTTCGTTTCAGGTGGTGGCGGAGGGTTCCACCCGACCAGATCGTCGAGACGCTCGTCGTTGGAGAACATCTTCACGATGGGCTCGTTCAGTCCGGCCTGGGTCATGATCTGTTTGGCGGCGAGATGCTGATCCCATTCGACCAGGGTCACCACGAGGCCCTCCTCCCCCGCCCGGGCAGTCCGACCCGAACGATGAACGTACACCCGTGGATCGTCGGGAGGCTCGAAGTGGATGACGATGTCGAGTCCGTCGATGTGTAGTCCACGGGCCGCCACGTTGGTGGCGACGAGGATGGGGAGCTCACCGTCGACGAAGCGGGCCAGCGTACGTTCCCGCTTGTCCTGGGGGATGTCACCGTGGATGGCTGCCGCCTTGACTCCCCCGTCGCGCAATGCCCCGGCGAGAAAGTCAGCGTCCCGTTTGGTGCGGGTGAAGACGATGGTGCGGGAAAACTGCCGGGCGATGCGGGCGACCACGTCGGGCTTGTCGCGCTGGTGGACTTCCAGGAAGCGGTGGATCGAGGTCTCCACCATCACCGTGGCGGATTCCACTTCGTGGCTGACCGGTTCGGTCATGTACTTGTGGACGATGTTCCGCACCTGATAGTCGAGCGTGGCGGAGAAGAGCATCGTCTGATGCCCGCCGCCCACGGCTCGCATGATCTTGTGGACTTGGGGAAGGAACCCCATGTTCGCCATCTCGTCGGCTTCGTCGATCACCACGACCCGAACGTCGTCGAGGACGGCCGCTTTGCGGTCGACCAAGTCGATGAGCCGTCCGGGAGTGGCCACGACCACCTCGGCCCCGCGTGAGAGCAGCCCCATCTGGTCCCGGATCGAGACCCCGCCATACACGGACACCAGCTCGAAGCCGCGGGCGGTGACGAACGGCTCGATCGCCTCGGAGACCTGCGAGCACAGTTCCCGGGTGGGCACCAGGATCAGGGCTGTGGGGTGTTTGGGTCGGGCGTCGGTGAGTTTTTCGACCAACGGAAGCCCGAAGGCAAGCGTCTTCCCTGCCCCGGTCTTGGCCTTCCCCAGCACGTCACGCCCGGCCAGGGCGTCGGGAATGGTCATGGCCTGGATCGGAAACGGCTCGATGATCCCGTCGGCGGTGAGGATCTCGACGAGGTCGGCGCCGACTCCGAGGTCGGCGAAGGTACGGGTGTGGGTGTGGTCTGCGGTGATGGCCACGCTGCTCCTGGCTGGCGACGAATGTGGCTCGATCCCGGCGGGGAGAGCCTCCGGGAAATCCCGGCCTCACTCACCCTACCCGAACATCACCCCCAACCTGGCATCAACGCCTGGCTCCAACCTCCGACCGGGGCGGCTCAGTTCGAAGCCGAAGGGTGGGGTCTACGCGACGAGGGACGTTCCATCCGGTAGTGGAGATGGAGGACCGGCCATCGCAAGAAGCAGAGGTGGTGGTCCGCTCGCAAGACACCTTCGTCGTCGACGAAGACGTCGAAGCGTTCTCGGAGCGGAACCTTCTTCGCCCAAAGATCGTCACCGGCGCCGCGCACGACGAGATATGCGCCGGTTCCGCCCCACGATCTTCCCTCCGACGTGAGCAGCAGCCCTCCATCAGCCGTGTTCTGCGGTCGGAGCAAAACCGTGACGCTGCCGTTCGGCAGTGGAAACACGACTCGGATCGCGGGGAAGACCGATTCGGGCAGACGAACCAGCCCGTAGTAGCCGCCAAAGGCGGTCCGATTGTTCGCGCGGAGAGTTCTCTGCCAGGCGGTCCCCAAG
>JBKHXZ010000285.1:0-3490 GCA_046565785.1 Acidimicrobiia bacterium | reverse complement strand
CAAGAACAGCTTGTCCTGAACGATCCCGTGTCGAATCCCCGCCCGTTCGGCCAGCTCCAGCAGGCGCCGGGCGGTGGCGGCGTCCTCGGCGAGCGGCTTTTCTCAGTACACGTCCTTGCCGGCCGCGATCGCCTTCTCGACCGCCTCGGCCCGCAGGCTGGTGAGCTGGGAGTCGAAGTAGATCTCGATGTCGGGGTCGGCGAGGACGCCGTCCAGGTCGACACTCCACTCGTCGATCCCGTAACGGGAAGCGAGCTCGGCGAGCTTGGACTCGTTTCGCCCCACCAGCACAGGCCGCGGAATGACCCGATCTCCGTTGGGAAGTTCCACACCGCCCTGATCGCGAATGGCGACGATCGATCGCTCCAGATGTTGATTGGTCCCCATACGCCCCGTCACCCCGTTGAGGGCGATGCCGATCGTCCGGTCTGCCATGTTCTCCGCCTTCCTGATCCTGTGGGACACCGCCGGTCGAGGCGCACCACCACCCTGTAAACGATTTCGTAAACGTTTTCAAGCTTGCGGATCCGAGCCTATGATCGGACAAGACCCGACGCAAGTGGCCAGCTGAGATGTCCCGATCCCGAACCACCCTGACCGACGTCGCTGCCCGCGCCGGAGTCTCCACCGCCACCGCCTCCCGCGTGTTGAGCGGCTCGCGAGACCGGGTCAGCGAGCAGCTCGTCCGACGTGTCACATCCGCTGCCGCCGAACTCGACTACGTCCCCAACCCACACGCCCGGGCCCTGGTCAGAGCCGCCTCTGCGACGGTGGCGGTGATCGTCCACGACCTGGCCGACCCGTATTTCTCCGAGATCGCCCACGGCGCTCTGCGGGTGGCCGCCGAGGACGGTCGTCTGGTCATGGTGTGTGCCACCTTCCGTGACCCGCATCGTGAAGTGGCCTACGTCCGGGAGATGCGCGCCCAGCGGATGCATGCCGTCCTCCTCGCCGGCAGCTCGAGCGCCGGGCTGGAAATGGGCGGCGAGCTCGCCCGCGAACTCGCCGCCTATCGCCGGGAAGGGGGACGAGTGGCGTCGATGGCCGCTGGCCATGGGCATCCCGCCGCGGTACCCGACCACCGATCAGGCGGGCACGACGCCGCAGCTCACCTCCTCTCCCTCGGACACCGCCACACCGCAGTGGTGGCAGGACCGTCGCGACTGGCGTCCGTTACTGCGCGTCTGGAAGGGTTTGCGGCGGCGGTCGAGGCAGGCGGCGCCCCACCGCCGGTGGTGATGCACGCCGACTTCACCCGGGCGGGTGGCGCTGCCGCCACCCGAGAGATACTCGAACACCGACCAGAGGTGACAGCGATCCTGGCATTGAACGATCTCATGGCGATCGGGGTGGTCCGCCAACTGGAACAGGAAGGACGAACGGTTCCCGAAGACGTCTCGGTGGTCGGATTCGACGACATCCCCCAGGCTGCGGACTTTCATCCGGCGCTCACCACGGTCAGGGTTCCGATGGCCGAGATCGGCGCGGAGGCGATGCGGCTGGCGCTCTCCACCGAACCCGGAGAGCGCGACGACCGGGTGACGGTCTTCCCTACCGAGCTGATCGTCCGCCTGTCGACCGCTTCACCGAGACCCTGAACCCAACCTGCCCGGCTCTCCCGGCACGAACTCGACGTCCACCGAAGCCAACCCGGAGACCCGCCCCTCATACCGACTGCCGGGTCGTGGGGGATGCTGACCCGTGAGCGAACCGGTGAGGATCACGTCTCCGCCGGCCAGTGACCCGCCCCGTCGAGCGAGATGGCGACTGAGCCAGATGAGGCTCTCGATGGGCGAATTGATCGTCTCGACGAGGGTGCCGATCGCCACCTGGGTTCCGTCCTCGATCAGGGATGCGCGCCAACTCGAGGCATCGGCGAGGTCCGCACGCCGGGCCGGCCCGATCACAGCCCAGCGCATCGTTGCGACATCCGCGACCCGGTCGGCGTCGCCGGTGGGGCCGACCGTGCGATCGTCGATGATCTCGAGTGCTGCAGCCAGCCCGAAGTCGAGGGCCGCAGCATCGGTCTCGGTCAAGGGCCTGGAGACATCCTCACCGAGCACGATCGCCACCTCGACCTCGACCCGAGGGGCGATACATCGATCGAGCCTGATGGAGCCGCCCGACGGGACGACCATTTCCGCGTGGAGCGGCCCCGAAAACGGCTCCATCGTCGATGACAGCGAGGTCGCTCCCAGCTTCCACCCAACTCGCTGACCGAGATCCTCGGCGAGGAGTTCGACGACCGCGTCCTGAACCCGGTACGCGGCGGCCCGGTCGAACGCCTCATGTCGAGAGGTCGGCGGCAGGACCGGAATGGCGTTCTGCCATGCCAGGGCCAGTCGACGGGCCTCTCCGAGCACCTCTGCTTCTATCACCGACCGAGCGTAGGCGGTAACCGGTTCCCGCCGATGAGTAGGGTGGGCGCCGTGACGAGGACGCGCAATCCTGATAGCAGCCCTGAGGACTTGGATCAGCTGCGGGTCACCTCGCTTCGGGATGTCGCCCGTGCGGCCGGTGTGTCGGTCTCGACCGCCTCCCGGGTGTTGTCCGGTTCGAGCCATCCGGTGAGCCAGGCCACCCAGGAACTCGTACGAGATGCCGCAGCACGGCTGGGCTTCGAACCGAATCGGGTGGCACGCGCTTTGGCCACTGCCCGCTCGCAGACGATCGGAGTCGTCGTTCACGACGTCTCCGACCCGTATTTCGCTGAGATCGTACGCGGACTGGAGAACGTCGCCGGCCCACGCGATCACGCCCTCTTCGTGTCCAGCTCCGACCGAGATCCGGACAAGGAACTGTCTTTGGTCAAGACGTTCGTATCGAACCGGGTCGACGCCATCGTGCTGGCTGCGTCCGGTCTGAGCGATGCGGATGCCATGGAACGCATCGGCGCCGTGTTGTCCCGTTTCGAGAGCCTGGGGGGCGTGGTGGTCTGCATGTCCGAACACCCGTATGCGGCCCCCCGAGTCACATACGACAACCGCGGGGCGATGGCCCAGATCACTCGACACTTGATCGAGCTCGGGCATCGGAAGATCGGGTTCTTGGCGGGGCCACCCGACTTGATCGTCGGGTCGGTCAGATTCTCCGGGTTCGAGTCCGCGTTGGACGAGGCCGGCATCGCCCCGGACCCGGAACTGGTCGAATGTGGATGGTTCTCGATGGACGAGGGCGCCGCGGCGACGACCCGGCTGATGCAACGAGCCCATCCGACGGCGATCGTGGCGGGCAACGACCTGATGGCCCTGGGGGCGCTCCGACGCCTCCTCGACATGGGATATCGAGTGCCCGACGACGTGTCGGTCGTCGGTTTCGACGATGTCGAGTTCGCCGCCTACGCCTCCGTGCCGCTTACCACCGTCCACGTCCCGCTCACCGAGTTCGGACAACTGGGTGCGGAACTGGTCCTCGACCTGCTCGACGGCCGAGCCCCGGAGCATTACCCGACGGTGCAGCCCAGGCTCGTCGTACGCTCCTCGACCAGCCC
>JBKHXZ010000284.1:0-8481 GCA_046565785.1 Acidimicrobiia bacterium | reverse complement strand
TCGGCAACGTCGCCATCTGCGCCCGCGACTCCACCTGGAAGAGGCCAACGGTGTCGGCGGCGGTGAGCTGGCGGTAGATAGCCGGCTCCTGGGGGATGGTCGCCAGGTCGAGGTCGACGCCGTGGGTTTCGGAGATCAGGTCGGTGGCGAGGTGCAGTGCGTTGAGCATCCCCAGCCCGAGCAGGTCGAACTTGACGATGCCGATGGCCGCACAGTCGTCCTTGTCCCATTGCAGGACGGTGCGCCCCTCCATCCGCCCCCACTCCACCGGAACAACCTGATGCAGGGGCCGGTCGGCGATCACCATCCCCCCGGAATGGATCCCCAAGTGCCGGGGGAAGCCGTCGAGACGCTGGCACACGTCGTAGATGAATTCGGCGGTCGTTCCGTGTGGAAGCGGCGCCTCCAGCCGCAGTTTCGCCGGGTTGCGACTATCGACGTACTTCGACAGCCCGTCCACCTGGGCCTGGGTCATACCGAACACCTTGCCGACGTCGCGCAGCACCGACCGCGCCCGATAGGTGATGACGTTGGCCACCATCGCCGCCCGCTCCCGGCCGTAGCGGCGATAGCAGTACTGGATGACTTCTTCCCGCCGGTCGGCTTCCAGGTCGAGATCGATGTCCGGTGGCCTACCCCGTTCCTCTGACAGGAACCGTTCGAACGGGAGCTGCAATCTGATCGGATCCACTCGGGTGAGACCGAGACACCGGCACACCGCCGAATCCGCCCCCGACCCCCGGATCTGGCAGTAGATGTCCTGGCTGCGGGCGAAGTCGACCAGGTCCTTCACCACCAGGAAATACCCGGCGAACCCGAGTCGCTCGATGATCCCCAGTTCGTGTTCGAGTCGTTTCCTGGCGCGAGGCTCGACCCCTCCCTCGCCGGTACCCGGATAGATGTCACGGGCCGCCTCCCAGGTGAGATGACGCAGATAGTCCATCTCGTCCCGGAAGTGTCCTGGCATGGGAAAAGGTGGGAGCTGCGGGCCGATCAGACGCAGGTCGAAGGCGAGCTGTGACCCCAAGTCGGCTGCCCGATCCACCACTCCTGGATAACGCCGGAAACGGGCAGCCATCTGTTCGGGTGATTTGAGGAACCGGTCGTCGGTGCCGGGCCGGTATCCGTCGGCGTCTACCAGATCCCGGCGTCCTGCGATCGCCGCCACCACGTCGGCCAGATAGGCGTCTGATCGGGTGGCGTGATGCACCTGGTTGGTGGCGACGGCCGACACTCCCAACCGGCGGGCGGTCTCCCCCAGCAAGTCGTTGCGTTCGTCGTCGCCTGGCATGGCGTGATGCCACAACTCGATGTGGAGACGAGTCCCGAACAGCTCGCGGAGCCGGGCGGTGCGGGCGAGGGTCAGGTCGAGGTCGCCACTGGCGGCAGCCCGCGGTACCGCCCCCTGCCAGCAGCCGGTGAGAGCATGCACTCCGGGATGGCTGGCGGCCTCGGCGAGATCCTCCCAGGTGTGGACCGACCGATCCTTCTCGCCCCGCAGTTGGGCGCGAGTGACCAATCGGGAAAGGGCGGTGTAGCCGCCAGGAGAACCCGCCAGTAGCAGCAGATGGTCGGCGGTCTTGTCGTCGAGGGGCTTGGTGCCGTGATGGGTGACCGAACGGCCCCGACGTCTGATCGGCTGTGCGCGTTGCAGTCGGTCGACATCCCACGCTTCGGCGGTGGCGACGGGATCGGCAGGGCCGTCGCCGGAGCCGAGAGCGATCTCGGTGCCGTACACCACCGGCATCCCCAGGTTGCGGGCGGCTTCCATCACCTTCACCGCCCCGTAGAACCCGTCGTGATCGGTGACCGCCAGCGCGGTGTATTCCAGTTCCGCCGCCCGCGCCACCAGTTCGTGCGGATGCGACGCCCCGTCGAGGAAGGAGAAGTTCGTGTGACAGTGCAACTCGGCGTAGCGAGCGGTCACTACGACGGCCCCCCTCGAATCTCGACCTCGACCTGGGTGCCACAGACATCTCTCCCCCCAGGAGCGCCAGCGACGTTGGGGGGAGACAGCCGAGCGCAGCGAGGCAGAGGGGGGCCGTCCGCGAACACGGTGGACCAACGAGCTCGCTCCGCTCGCCACCCCCCTCGAAGGTCCGCTCCGCGTCCCTTCGGTCCCCCCGACGCTTCGCTGGGGGGACAAACCAGCAGAGGGGGGCCGTCCTTACAGCTGGTGAACCCGTGAGACGGCTCGAACGATTCCATCATCTCGACATACTATCGAACAGGTGTTCGTGTCGTCGTGGCCGGGGTTCTTGGTTCTAGCCTGCCGGCGATGCGGGTGATCGTCGTGGGTGCGGGTGTGTCTGGACTTGCCTGTGCGGCGCGCCTTCACGCCGCCGGGGTCGATGTGACCGTGGTCGAAGCCCGCGACCGGATCGGGGGTCGAGTGTGGCCCGGGGAGTTGGCCGGCACGAGAGTGGATCTCGGTGCGGCCTGGATCCACGGCCCGATCGGCAATCCGGTCGCCGAATACTGCACCGCCAACGGCCTCGCCTTCCACACCGACGGACCCTGGGGTGCCCGCATGCAGGTCCATCGGGAAGACGGCACTCTCGTCGACCAGACCTCCGTCACCTCGATCGTGGCCGCATGGTCGGACTTCGACCCCGCCGAGGCACTTCCGTACCTAGCCGACGACGCCTCGCTCTCGGACACCATCGACTGGTACATCGCCGATCGGGGCCTCACCGGCGAACCCGCCGATTCGGTCCGATTCGCCTTGAACTGGTTGGAAGGCGCATTGAACATCGGAGGAGACCCCCACCAGATCTCGGCCGCCGGAGCCGCCCAATACGAGCTTCTACCCGGCGGCAACGCACTCGTCGCCGGAGGGTACGGCACGTTCGTCGATCACCTGGCGACAGGTCTCAACCTCAACTTGAGCGAGAGGGTCATGGCCGTGGAGCATTCGGGGACTCCGGTCGTGGTCTCCACCGACCGTCGGACCCTGACCGCCGACCGGGTGGTTGTCACGGTTCCCGTGACCGTGCTCGACTCGATCGTCTTCGATCCGCCCCTCCCCTCCCCGTTGCGCACCGCTACCTCCCGTCTTCGCCTGTCGACGGTGGAAAAGATCGTGCTCCGGTTCTCGGAGCGATGGTGGCCGGACGACCTCCGTCGGCTGGCCCACCTCGACCCTGCCCGACGGTTCCCCGCGTGGATGGACCTGTCCACCCATGTCGGGGCTCCGACCTTGGTCGGCTTCTTCAACCCGGTGCTGTCCGACGTGCCTGACGATCCCGGGACGAGGCTCGACATGGCTCTCGCCGCATTGCGGACCATGCTGGGAACGGTGCCGAAGCCGATCGGAGCGATGACCACCGATTGGCGCAACGACCCGTTCGCCCGAGGTGCCTACAGCTACATCCCGGTGGGAGCCGCCGCCGCCGACATGCGATCGTTCACCCTGCTCGACGGCCCGCTGCGGTTCGCCGGCGAGCACACCGTCCCCGAGCACTTCGGGACCGTCCACGGCGCCTTCATCTCCGGCCAACACGCCGCCAACCACCTCCTCTGAAGACCGGTAACCTCCCCGTCATGTCGCAGATCACCAAGACGGTGCGGTTGTCGGGGAGTTCGGGGCGGAGTATCGAAGATGCGGTGCGGACGGTGCTGGCTCGGGCGGCGACCACCATCGACGAGATCACCCGGTTCGACGTCGTCGACGTGTGGGGGGCGGTCGACGACTCCGGAGTCCCCACCGAGTTCTCCGTGACCCTCGACATCACGTTCATCGTGAAGGAATCGGTCCACGGTTGAGCCGCCGGCTGCCTGACATCGCCGATCTCGGTCACGGAATCGGGGTCATTCCCCTGCCGCTTCCCTTCGATAGCCCGGCCTGGGTCAACGCCTACGTGCTGCAGACCTCGACCGGCACCGTGCTCGTCGACTGTGGGGTCGACTGGGAGCCGGGGCTGACCCGTCTGCTCGACGGGCTGGCGGTGCTGGAGATCGAGCCGTCGTCGATCCACACCCTCATCGTCTCCCATCTGCATCCAGACCATGTCGGCATGGCCCCCAAAGTGGTGTCGCTCACCGGGGCGTCGCTGCTGATGCACCGCAATGCGGTCGACGGTCATCACACCTACAACGACACCCCGGGACACCGGGTGTGGATGGACGAGTTCGGCCGCCTGCACGGGGTTCCCGACGACATGAGGCCGGCGTTCGCCGCCATCGATCGGGCCGACTGGATGCCGTTCATCGGGCCGCCCGACCGAGTGGTCGACGACGGCGACCGGATCGATCTGGGAGACGGACGCAGCCTGGAGGTGCTCCACACCCCCGGCCACGAGCATTCCCACATCTGCCTGGTCGACTCCAAGACCGGGATCCTCTTCGCCGGCGACCACATCCTGCCGCGCATCACCCCGGTCATCATGTGGGACCAGACCGACCAAGACGTGCTCGGCCTGTACCTCCAGTCGGTCGATCGGCTCACGGGAGACCGCTTTGGGCTCACCTACCCGGCGCACGGGTCGATCGTCGAACGCGGTTCATTACGTGCCGAACAGATCCTCCTGCACCACGAACGGCGACTGGACGGGATGCTCGACGTAGTGCGGCTCGGACCAACCACCGCCTGGGGTGTGATGCTCGAGGCCTTCCGCCCCCATCTCAACCCGATGGAACAACGCCTGGCATTGCGGGAAACCGTCTCCCACCTCGAACATCTCCGCAACCGGTCGAAGGTGACGTCCTTCGATGAGGACGTCCGCTACTACCGACGAGCCTGAGGGGCCTCCGCCTCCCACAGCGCCCGCATCGCCGCTTCCGTCTCCAACAGATCCGGGAGCTCCCCATGGGCCACCAGCCGTCCCTCGTCCACCAGCAGAATGCGATCTGCCCGGCGCAGCACCGGGCGCCGGTGGCTCACCACCAGGAAGGTGACGTCGCGTCGTTGGAACAGGCCCTCCCACAGCGCTGCCTCGGTCTCGACGTCGAGGGCCGACGAGATGTCGTCGAACACCAACAGTTCGGCGCCGGTGGCGAAAGCCCGGGCGGCGGCCGACCGTTGCACCTGACCTCCGGACAGCTTGACGCCGCGGGCACCGACCGGGGTGTCCAGGCCCCGTTCCAGATCGGCGACGTCGGGGGTCAGGATCGCCAACTCAATGGCGTCACGCATCATCTCGTGGGTGGTGTGGCCGCCCAGCCCGATGTTGCGCGCCAGCGAGTCGCTGAACAGTCGCGGCACCTGGGCGGTGTAGGCGGTGCGCGGCGGGGTGAAGAAGGTGGCGGGATCGTCGACCGCCTCGCCGTTCCAGAAGATCTCACCGGACGCCGGTACCAGCCCCAAGAGGGCCCGCAGCAACGTCGTCTTGCCTGAGCCGATTCGGCCGGTGACGACCACGAACTCGCCCCGGCCGATCTCGAAGGACACCCCGTCTATTCCGCTACCGGTGGTCGGATAGCGGAAGGTGAGATCCCGCGCTGCGAGTGTGCGGAGCGGCTCTACGGGCAGCGGGGCGGGCGGCTCGGCCACATCGCCGCGCAGCGGCACCCGGCTCCGGTCCATCAGCACCGGGTCGGGGGCGTCCACCGCCAGCCGACGCACCCGATCGAAGGCCACTCCGGTACGCCGATGCTGGGCGACGATGTCCCCGGGGAAAGCCATGTAGCCGGTCAGTCGCGGCATGTAGGTGAGGAACACTGCCAGGTCCCCCACCGAGAAGGACCCTTCCAGGATCCCGGAGGCGGCGACCAGCAGCACCAACGCGGTGGCGATAGTGGCCATGTTGGAGTTGATCGACCGGAGCAGCTCGGTGAGGAACGTGTCACGCAGCGCGGTGTGGCGCCTCACCTCGTTCAGCTGGTCGAATCGTTCCAGCACCGGTTCGGTGGCGTCCGCCAACTTCACCGCCTGTACCCCGGCGAACAACTCGCCGACGAACCCCGTCACCTCCTCGGTGGCGAGTCGCATCGCCCGCCGTCGACGGCGGATCTGCGGACTCAGCGACTGGGTGAGGATCAGTGTGAGGAACAGCGGGATCAACACATACAGGGTCAGACCGGGATCGATCGACAGCATCACCGCCGTGGCCCCGATCCCGAACGCCAACACCCCGCCGAGGTCGACCCAGTTCTCCATGTATTCGAGAAGGTCGTCGACGTCGTCGCGGAAGGTGCTGACCGCCTCGGAGGCAGAGACGGGAAGGCTGCGAGACCGGGGAGCGGTGAGCAGCCAGCGCAGCAGGTTGCGACGAAGTTGCAGAGAGCTCTCGATCCAGTGCTCCATCCACAGGATGTCGCCGAACCAGAGAACGACCTGGCGTCCGTAGGCGATGGCGGTGAACACCAGCACCGCTGTCCACACTCCCTCACCGAGAGTCTCACCGCCGGACAGGCTGTCGAAGACCGCCCCCACGGCAATGCCCAGGAACACCGGGGTGCCGTGGATGAGGGTCCACAGCAGCGCGGCGGCGAAGAACCTCCACGGCCGATAGTGGATCATCTCCCAGCCAAGACGAAGGGTGGAGTACGGCTTCACGCCAGCTCGCTCCCCTGCCCGGCCGCCAGCAGCCGGGCGTAGCGGGTGGACGGATCGGCAGCCAGAGTCTCCCGCGACCCGTGTTCGACGATGCGTCCGGCCTCCACCACCATGATCGAGTCCACCGCCCGCACCGTCTCCAGCCGGTGGGCGACGATCACGGCGGTCCGTCCCGAGAAGAGCCGTTCGGTGGCGGTAGCGATGAGAGACTCGGTGGACGGGTCGAGCCGAGACGACGGTTCGTCGAGGATCACCACCTGCGGGTCCTGGAGGAAGACACGAGCGAACGCCAGCAACTGGGACTCGCCGGCGGACAGACCGGCGCCACCCGAGCCGAGCTCGGTGTCGAGGCCGACCTGACGCACCCAGTCACCCAGCCCCACCTGGTCCAACACTGTCAGGATCGCGTCGTCGGTCTGGTCGTCCCGGAAGAACGTGAGGTTGTCACGTACCGGGGCGGCGAACAGTTGCACGTCCTGGGTGACCACTCCCACCAAGCGCCGCATGACAGACGAATCCAGATCCCGCACGTCGACGCCACCGATGGTGACCCGACCAGCGGTCGGGTCATACAAACGGGCGAGCAGCCGGGTGATCGTTGTCTTACCTCCCCCGGTGCGTCCCAGCAGTCCCAACGACGTGCCCGCGGGGATGGTGAAATCGACGCCGTCCAGCACCATCCGGTCGTCGTAGGCGAAACGCACCGTCTCGAACCGGACGGTGCTGTCTGTAGGCGCCGGCGTGGTTCCCGACTCGGGGATGGTCGATCGCCGGGCACGCAACGCGTCGATGCGAATGATGCCCCCGGCAGCCTTCTGTAGCTCCTGGAACTCCTGGGCGACCTGTTCGATCGGGGTGCGGACCAGCGCCACGTACTGGAGGATCAGATAGGCGGTTCCGATGGTGATCTCACCTCGTATGGCCAGCCAGGCACCGACCCCGAGCGCCACCACGTCCCCCGTCCAGTAGGCGGTGTTGGAGGTGACCCAGAAGATCGCACGGGTGCGCCACGCCTTGCGGGTGCGCCGGTAGAAGTCGCGCATCACGTCGACGAAGGTGAACATGGTGTGCAGGCCCGCCCCGTTGGCACGGATGTCGTCCAGCCCGTCCAGCCGCTCTTCGATGAAGCCGTAGAGCAGCGCCGAAGTCTCCCGCTCATGCTCCGAAGCCCGCTCGGCGAGATGGCGCATGCGAAACATGAGCGTCATGACTGCCGCCACGTAGAGAGCGAGGGCCGCGCCGAGTCGCCAGTCCTGAACGGTGGAGACGACCACCACACCGATCAGGAGAAGGGAACTGCCCAGCAGACGCACCACGAACCGGGACAAGAAGTTGGAGACGGCGGTGACGTCACCGTCGATCCGTTCGATCATCTCCCCCGGGGTGGTGTCCCGGTGGAAGGCCATGTCGAGGCCGAGGGCGTGGCGGGCCAGGTCGTGACGGAGCTGGTTGGTGGCCCGCCATCCGACATCCGCACCCAGGTAGGTGGAGATGGCGGAAAGCGCCTGTTGAAAGACGCCCACCACCAGGTAGGCGATACCGGCGGCGGTGAGGGCGGACAGTGGAGCGGCGGCCAGGGCCGAGTCGATGAACTGTTGGAGGATCAGCGGGACGACGACTTGCAGCCCGGTGGCGGCAAGCAGGACGAACGCCAGCCATCCCACCCGCACCCGGAGCGGGGACAGATAGGTGACGAGCGTCGATCGATACCCGGGAGCGGACAGAGATGGCCTTCGAACGGAGGCTCAGACGCTACCGAGCCGACCCTTGGGTCACAGCCGAATTTGCCTAGTCCGGCCACCCTCGCGCTGAGGGCGGACGCCTACCGCGAACGAGGAGGACCGACGAGCTCGCTCCGCTCGCAGTGCCCCCCTGGCCCGCCAGAAGCGGGCCCGTCCCCCCCACCGCTTCGCTCCGTGTCAACGTCGGTTGAATTCTGCGCGGTTTGCGCCGGTTGAATTCTGCGCGTTTTAGCGGGTGTCTTC
>JBKHXZ010000283.1:0-15460 GCA_046565785.1 Acidimicrobiia bacterium | reverse complement strand
CCCAAGTGCGCACCATCGCGAGTTACGACGTGTCTCACCTCGCTGGTCATACCGCGGGAGACCTCCATCGGATCCAGAGGAAGGTTCAGTTGCTGGAGACGTCGAGCGAAGAGGCGAGCGAGGACGACCCCGGGCAGACGCAACCCGGCCGACCAGCGTGACCACACGTCCAGACGCCATTCCGAGGTGCGCTCGTAGAAATCGGCGACCAGTGGATGCAGTCGACCTGCCGAGAAACCAGGCTGATCGAGTGCCGCCATGCTCGGCACGAGCCCGCCGGCGGTTCCGCTGCGCAGCTCCGCTCCGACCGATTCTGCGTAGGGGACCAACCAGGTATCCCCGATGTAGGTCCGCCCCACGGGACCGTCGAGCCAGGGGTGGTTGGTGGCGTGCAGGTGCCTCCCCGTCACCTTGACCCACTGCTGGGTCGTCCAATCCAGCCACTGTCCGAGCGTCACCAAGGATTCCGAGGGGTGCGGGATCCCATCAGGTGATCTCAACGCCCGGTGAAGTCCGGCTCCCGCTTGTCGACGAAGGCTGCGACGCCCTCCTTGGCGTCCTCGGTCCAGAACGACTCGCGGAAGGCTTCGGCTTCGATCTCGAGCGCGGCTTCCATCGGGCGACCGTGCCCGTCGTTGATCGCCCGCTTGGCGGCGGCGATGCCGCGGGTCGGTCCGGTCGCCCACTTCTTCGCAGCCTTCATCGTCTCGTCGAGGAGCTCCGTCGCCGGATAGACCCGGTCTGCGAGCCCGATGCTCAGCGCCTCGTCTGCGTCGACGAAACGCCCCGTGTAGACGATCTCCTTGCATCGCTGATACCCGACCAGTCGCTGCAGTCGTTGGGTTCCGCCCGCACCCGGGATGATCCCGAGTTTGATCTCAGGCTGACCGACCTTGGCGTCGTCGGCCAGGTACCGGAAGTCCGCCCCCATGGCCAGTTCCAGTCCTCCGCCGAGCGCATACCCGAAGACAGCGGCGATGGTCGGCTTTTTCAGCTTCTCCAGGCGGTCGACGGCCTTCAGCAGGGTGCCGGCGATCTGTTCCTCGCCTTCGGACTCGTACACCGCCTGAAAGCCCTTGATGTCGGCTCCTGCCGCGAAGTGCGGCGTTCCGGTGATCACCACCGCCCGAATACCGTCGTCTTCGCAACGCCCGAAGGCCTCGTACAAGTCTTGGCTCAGCTCCTCGGACAGGGCGTTGACCGGCGGACGGTTGAGCTGCACGACAGCGACGGCGCCTTCCGTGCTGAAGTCGACCAGAGACATGTGTTCCTCCGTACGGGATGGCCGAGCGTAGTTCGACTGAAGCATGGCGACTTCTCTCCCCCAGCGCAGCGTTGGGGGGGAGAAATCGGCAGAGGGGGGCCGTCCGCGAAGCCTGGTGAACCAACGAGTTCGCTCCTTCACCGACCGCCCCCCTGGCCTGCCAGAGGCAGGCCTGTCCCCCCAACGTCGCTGACGCTCCTGGGGGGACAAAGGACAGAGAGACCATCCTCCACACTTTCTCCCCCCAGCGCAGCGCTGGGGGGAGACAGCCGAGCCGCCAGGCGAGGCAGAGGGGGGCAGTCCGCGAGACAGACGGTTCACGAGCTCGCTTCGCTCGCGATGCCCCCCTGGCCCGCCACAGGCCGGCCCGTCCCCCCCATCGCTTCGCTCCGGGGGGACAGAGAGAACATCCTCAACACTCTTTCCCCCAGGGCGAAGCCCGTTGGGGGACAGAACATCAGCTCCGTTCGCGGAGTTCGATGCGGCGGATCTTTCCGGAGACCGTTTTTGGCAGTTCGTCGATGAACTCGACCTGCCGGGGGTACTTGTATGGAGCGGTGTTGGCTTTGACATGCTCTTGGATCTCGAGAGCGAGCTCATCAGAACCTGCGTACCCGGGACCCAGCACCACGAACGCCTTGACCACCTCCCCTCGTTCGGGGTCGGGGATCCCGATGCACGCCACTTCCTGAACCGCCGGGTGTTCCATGATCACGCTCTCGACTTCGAACGGACCGATCCGGTAGCCGGCGGAGATGATCACGTCGTCGGCCCGCGACACAAACCAGAAGTATCCGTCTTCGTCGACCCGCGCCCGGTCGCCAGTCAGGTAGTAGTCGCCCAGATGTGCGGCTGCGGTGGCTTCCGGATCGCGCCAGTACTCCACGAAGAGACCCACCGGCCGTTCCGGCCGCACCTTGACCGCGATCTGGCCCTCACTCCCGGGGGGTAAGGGTGTGCCGTCGGCGTCGACCACCCTCACTTCGAAACCCGGCGTGGGCTTGCCGAGCGAACCGGGCTTGATCGGCATGCACGGATAGTTCGCCAACAGGTTGACGGTCTCGGTCTGTCCGTAGCCGTCGTGGATCTCGGTGCCGGTGGCGGCCTTCCACGAGTTGAACGTCTCCGGGTTCAGTGCTTCGCCGGCAGCGAGACAGTGTCGCAGCCTGGTGAAGTCGTATTGCGAGAGGTCCCGGGTCACGAAGTTGCGGTAGATGGTGGGCGGTGCGCAAAAGACGGTCACCTGGTGATCGACGATCATCCGCAACATCTGGTCGAAGTCGGGCTTGCCTCGTGCGTTCCACGCCATGACCGCCGCCCCCAGCGTCCACTGCCCGAAGAGCTTCGACCAGGCGGCTTTGGCCCATCCGGTATCGGACACACCCCAGAACAGGTCGTCCGGGCCGAGGTCTTGCCAGAACCGGGCGGTGATCTGGTGACCGATCCCGTAGGACGCCTGGGTGTGCAGCACCATCTTCGGGTTCCCGGTGGTACCGGAGGTGAAGTAGATCAACATCGGATCAGACGAGGCGGTCGGGTCAGTCGGCGGGTCTTCGGGCGAGGCCCCGTCACGGAGAGCGTCGCCGGTATACCACCCGTCCACCTCTCCGCCCATCGTCACAAGGGTGGTCAGGGACGGACAGTCGGCGGCAGCAGCTTCGACCACCACCGCTCCTTCCGGGTCGGTTACCGCCACCGATGCCTCGGCGCGGGCGATGCGGTACGCCACGTCCTTGGTCTTCAACTGGGTGGTTCCCGGCATCGGGATGGCTCCCAGCTTTATTGCACCGAGCATCGCGTCGTACCACCCGATCACCCGAGGGAGCATGAGGAAGATGCGATCACCCTTGCGCACTCCCAGGTCGGAGAGCATGTGGGCGGTCCGGTTGGACCGTCGTCGGAGGTCGTCGAAGGTGTAGTCGTCTGCGTGCCGTCCATCAGGGGAGACCATCCGCAACGCAAGACGTTCCGGTTCGGTCCGAGCCCGCCGATCGACCACGTCCATGGCGGCGTTGAACCACTCCGGCACGTCCAATCGGAACGAGGCGCGGGTCGCTTCGTAATCCGTCATGTTCGGCACGACTGGCCCTCCTTCGAACCCGGCTGAGGCTAGAGCGAGGCTGCTGCGTGCGACGGCGTCACCGCGGTCGGCGCACCACGGCGGGGAGATCGTCGATCGCTGGGAACCAGCCTCGGCGGACCGGCTTGACCTTGATCCGGGCGTCCACCACTCGCACTCCGTCGCCCGGCTCCAACACCATCACCGGGTTCAGATCCATCTCGGCGATCTCGGGGAAGGCGGAGGCCATCGCCGACACCCGGAGCAAGGTGTCGACGACTGCGTCGGTATCACCCGCGGGGAAACCCCGGTAACCCTCCAGAAGTCGGGCACCCTTGATTTCGGTGATCATCTCCCTGGCGTCGACATCGGTGATCGGATTCAGTCGAAATGCGACGTCCTTGAGCAGTTCCACGTACACCCCACCCAGCCCGTAGACGATCAACGGGCCGAAGTTGGGGTCTTCGGTGACCCCGATCAGGATCTCGTGGCCGCCACGAATCATCTCCTGGACGAGCACACCGTCGTTGTCGTCCACCGCGGCTGTCACCGACGCGAACCCGTCCCGCACTGCGGTCTCGCCGTCGACGTCCAGAAGGACTCCGCCAACGTCCGACTTGTGCAGCGCCGAGGCCGAGATCACCTTGAGGACGACCGGACCACCGATCCGTTCAGCGGCCGCAACCGCCTCGTCCGGGGTCGACGCCACAAACGTCTGCGGGAGGGACAGCCCGAAGGCGGCCAGCACCCGTTCGGTCTCTTCCGGCTCGAGCCACACCCCGTCCGGATTCCGTCGAACCGCCTCTTCGACCACCGCCCGAGCGGCGTCGGTGTCGACGCCGTCCAACTCGGGCACCCCTCCCGGGTCGCGCTGCAACCACTCTCCGTATCCGACCGACCGGGAGAGGGCGATGGCGGCGGCCTCAGGGAACTGGAAGGTGGGGATCTTGACCAGGTCGGACCGGAGATGATCGCCCGCCATCTCTGCCCGCATGAACACCGACAGCAGGGTGGTCGGACCGTCGTAGCTCTCTGCCACCTCCCGCAACGCGTTCGCCACCCGTTCGACACCGGTGGCCGAAGTGGGCACGTAGATCACCAACAGCGAGTCCACCTCCCCGCTGTGCAGCATCGTCTCGACCACATGCGCGAACTCGTCGGCTCCGGCCCCGGCGATCATGTCGACCGGGTTCCTGACCGAAGCCTCGGCCGGAAGCTTCTCCCGCAGTCGTCGCTGGGTGGCGTCGGAGAGTTCGGGGATTCGCAGCTGCTGTGCCTCCAACGCGTCGGCGGCGAGGATGCCCGGACCTCCGGCGTTGGTGACGACACCCACCCGCCGTCCCTTCGGAACCGGCTGCGTCGACAGAAGCTGACCGACCGCGAAAAGTTCCTCCAGCGTGTCCACCCGGATCACCCCGGTCTGACGGAACAGCGCGTCCACGGCCACGTCGAGGGATGCCAGCGCCCCGGTGTGAGACGAGGCGGCGCGGCTGCCGGTGGCGGTCCGTCCCGACTTCACTGCCACGATCGGCTTCTTCCGTGCGACCCGCGGCGCGATGCGGGCGAACCGACGCGGTGCCCCGAACGACTCCAGATACAACAGAATGACGTCGGTCTGCGGGTCGTCTTCCCACGCCATGAGCAGGTCGTTACCGGATACATCGGCCTTGTTGCCCACCGAAACGAACTGGCTGATCCCCAGCCCGGTCTGCTGGGCGTATTGGAGGATGGCGATCCCCAGCGCTCCCGACTGCGAGGACATGGCCACGTTGCCGGCAGGGGGAAACACGGGGGCGAAGGTTCCGTCCATGCTCACCGACGGAGCGGTGTTCAGCAGGCCCATACAGTTGGGACCGACCATCCGCATGCCGGCGTTGCGCACCAGGTCCAGCAGTTCGGCTTCGCGAGCAGGGCCCTCCCCACCCACCTCCGAAAACCCGGCTGATATGACGACCAGTCCGCGCACGTTCGCTTCGTCACATTCCCGCACCACGTCGAGCACCTGCTCTGCGGGAACGACGATGAACGCCAGGTCGACCTGGTCGGGGACGTCTTTGATCGACGGATAGGCCCGTACCGCGTTCACCACCTGGGTGCGCGGGTTGACCGGATACAGGGTTCCGGTGAAACCGTGATGGAGGAGGTTGCGGAACAGGGTGTTGCCGATCGAGCCCTCGCGGGTGCTGGCCCCGATCACCGCAATCGACCGGGGAAAGAACAGCGGCAACACCGAGGCGGTGACCGCCCGGCGTTCCCGTTCTTCCGCCGCCGCCCGGGCGTCGTCGGTGTAGGCGACCGGGAAGTCGACGGTGAAGATCCCGTCTTCGACGGTACGTTTCAGCTCGTATCCAGAGTTACGGAACACCCGCATCATCTGCACGTTTTCGGGCAACACGAACGCCCGGAAGCGGGTGATGCTGTGATCACGCGCGTAAGCGGTGATCAGTTGCAGCAGGGAAGTGCCGATGCCGTGACCCTGCATCTCGTCGGAGACCGAGAACGCCACCTCGGCCACGTCCGGCGTTTCCGGTTCGGCGTCGTAGCGCGCCACGCCCACCATGCGACCGTCGTAGAGGGCTATCAGCGCCATCCGGGTCGAATAGTCGACGGTGGTGAAGTAGGCGACCTCTTCGGGGGGCAGCGACGTTTTCACCCGAAAGAATCGGTAATAGCGGCTTTCGGGTCCGAGACGCTCGAAGAAGTCGACCAGCAAGTCGCCGTCGTCAGGGGTGATGGGTCGGATTCGTACCGCTTCACCGGTGCGGGTCACGATGTCGAGCTCGTATTCGGTTGGGTATGCAGCCACGGACCGGAACATACCCGTCACACCGCCCGCCACCAGGGCCGAACGGCATCGGTCCGCCGTCTCACGTCCCTGCGCCGGGTTCGATCCGACGGGCGGCGTCTTCGGCCGCGGTGGCGTGTTCGATCCCGAGGATGTGATCGGAGTAGCGAGCCTCCTCGTACAGGCGGGTGACGGCGGTAAACGGGACAGTGTCCATCCGGTCGGCGAACTCTCCCGGCGTCTCCGACAGACGAGCCGGCCCGTGCATTGCGACGAGCCCGCCCCGGGCCGCCTCGTACGCATCGGCGATCCGTCGGCGGATCGGATCGCCGGGAATCCAACGCCGCCACCCGGAGACAGCGAGTCCTTCCTCGATGTCTTCCGCCGCGCCCGCTTGCCGACCGCGTGTTCGCCGCCACAGGCGAGCGAGAGCGGTGACCAGCGCCTGGATCACCTCGACCAGCTCCTGGCACAACAGGCGCGCCACCCGAACAAGCCCGGTTTTCTCCTCCACCTCATCCGGTGGCGTCCACCCTTTCCAACGTCGGGCGCGGACGATCACCCAGGCGAAGATGCCTGCCAGCATCAGCCACAGCGCGACATCGCCGACCCACGGTACGACCGGCTCCACCGGCTCGAAGGCCGGAGCTGCAAGTCCGCCACCGTCTCCGGCTCCTGGTGCGGCGTCGGTGTCCAAGGCTTCGCCCAACGCCCCGAGTCTCTCGTTGACCCACTCCCCGACTCGACCCGACGCCGCAAGCCCGCGAGCCGGAATCGCACTCGCCCCAGGAACCACGACGGTGACCGCCATCCCGGATACCGCCGCCAGCGCCACCACGCCGACCGCCGTCTGCATCCAGCGGACCGGAACGTCCGGATCGACCGTGGCACCGTCCCGCTGCCAGCGTCGTGCCTCCGCCCGGTAGGCGACAACCCCGAGAGCCAGCATCGAAACGACGACGTAGGCAAACGGCGCGTGTGACATCCCCGTCACCGCCGGGCGGCGGAGGTCGACGAGTCCGCGGACACCGACCAGTCCCCACGCGGCACAGACGACGGCGACCACGGCCAACGAGGTGGCACGCATGCGGATCCGCTGTAATGGACTGAGGCCGTCGCTGGTGTCGATACCTCGGGCGGTCGCCTCCAGATCCGACATCGTGCCGGCCGCGGCCCCCCAGGCGATGACCCCGACCAGGGCGGCCGCCACGAACTCGACATCGACACCGTTTCGTCCGCCGGTGACGACCTGGGTGACCTTGACCAGAACCATCAGCGCGAGGATGCGCACACCGATCGGCGGGGGCCGGAGACCGCCGTGGCGGTACAACGACGCGAGGACCGCGGCCACCGCCCCGACGAGGCCAGGGAGCCACGGACGTACCTGGCCGGAAACGGAGGCGACGGAGACGCCGAACAGGGCGCCGAACAGGCCGAAGACTGCCGTTGTCACAGTCCCACCATCTCGGCGAGACGACCAACGTGACGGACGGGAACCCCCAACCGCTCGAGCCCGCCGTCGTCCCGGTGAAATTCCGAGGCGGTGAGGACCACAGTGACCGACATGCCCAACTTCCGCAGCCCCATCACCCCCAGCACATGGCGGCGATCGGCCCGCCCGGTGACGAGAACCACCGAAGACCCGAACGGAAGGGTTGCGGGCTGGAACAGGCTGTCGAGCCCTTCGAGGTCGGTGAGGTCGCTGCGGGCGAGGTGTTCGAGCATGCGAGCCAGCCGCGCCTGATCCCGTCCAGGACTCACCGCGGTCACCGAGCTACGTCCGGTGGGAGTGTCGTGGGCCAGAATCCGCAGCCCGGCCGCTTCGGCGCGCTGCACGACGAGGTGGTCGACCAGCGACGCCCCCACGGTGACTGCCAGTTCCGCCGAGCGGCGACGTCCGGGAGAGGGATGAGAGTCCTTGCCGAGATCGACGAGCACCACGACGTCGCGGGCGACGGCATGTCGGAGCTGTTTGACCTGCAAAACGCCGGAGGCGGCGGTGGCCGACCAGTGAACGCGGCGCATCGGGTCACCAGCCCGGTACTCGCGTACTCCGACGACCCGGGTGGGATCCTCGTACAGAGGCACCCGAGTCGGGATCAACGGCAGCGGGGCTCCGGCCGCCAACTCGACGGTCTCCAGCGGAACGATCCGGGGATAGACGAGGATCGTCGAGGCCGGCACCACGGTGCGCTGGACCGTTCTCGCCCCGAAGGCGTCCCCGCCGACGGCCACCGCCGGCCCGATCCGGTGCAGGCCCCGCTTGGCCGCCCGGAACACGACGGTGTGGGTCCTGGTCTGCCCGGCGGCGAGGGTGGTCACCCAGCGTCGGGACTCCCCGAAATCGAACGGATGGGTGTCGGTCACGGCCAGCCAGGGAACCCGCGACGAGGCGTGGATCTCCAGCGTGGCCTCCACCTCCTCACCGAACAGCGCCCGGGACGGGAGATGCCGCCACCCTTCCACTCCCTCCACCGTCCTGAACGGCACGATCCAACTGGTCGCTCCCCACACGGCGACCGCCACGGCGATGCCGAGCACCGGGTCCACCCGCGTCCCGAAGGCGATGACAGCCATCACCATCGCCGGTCGCATCAACCGGCGCATGTCAGTTGAGGCGAAGCTCGTCGACTGCTCGAAGCACCACGTCGGCGGGGGTCAGGCCCCGCAGTCGGGCATCGGCGGTCAGGGTGATGCGATGAGCCAGCACCGGAGCCGCCAGCGACTTCACGTCGTCGGGCAATACGAAGTCACGGGCGTGCATGGCGGCTCGGGCGCGACTCGCCGCTCCCAGCGCCAGCGACGCCCGGGTGCTCGCCCCCAGCACGACCGCGTCGTGGGAACGGGTGTGAGTGGTGATCGCCACGATGACATCTGCCACGGTCTCCTCGACGTGCACCGCCGACACCGCGTCCAGCGCGGCGGCCAGCTCGTCGCCGTCGGTAACGGCTTCCACCTCGGGGATCCGCCCGGCGGCCCACCGGCCGGCGACGAGCACCGCCTCCTCGTCTGCCCGGGGATAGCCGAGCGAGGTCGACAGGAGGAATCGGTCGAGTTGGGCTTCAGGGAGGGGAAACGTCCCTTCGAACTCGACAGGGTTCTGGGTGGCGATGACGATGAAAGGGTCGGCCAAGAGATGGGTTGTCCCGTCCACCGTGATCTGTTCCTCCTGCATCGCCTCCAGTAGTGCCGCCTGGGTACGGGGGGTGGCACGGTTGATCTCGTCGGCCAGCACCACCGAAGCGAACACCGGTCCCGGGCGGAACCGGAAGGTGGCGTCACGGGGGTCGAAGACGTTGACGCCGGTGATGTCGTTGGGGAGCAGATCTGGGGTGCATTGGATCCGACCGAAGTCGACACCGAGGGCACCGGCCACCGTCCGGGCGAGCATCGTCTTCCCGGTCCCCGGGACATCCTCCAACAGGACGTGGCCCCGGGCGAGGATGGCCGTCAACACGAGGTCGATCCGGTCACGCTTGCCGACGATCACCTGGGCGACGGCGTCACCCACCCGGCGAGCGAGCTCGGCGACCGCGGCGACGTCGGTCATCGCGCTCCCAACCGCACGTCGTCTCGGTAGGCGAAGATCTCCATGCGTTCGCCTCGTTCCACTCGTCGTTGCCACGCCTTCCAGGTGTCGGGGTCGAACACGTCGGCATGTTTGGACTCGAACACCTCGGCCAGCCTGTCATTCAAACCGAGGAAGCGGCGGAACTCTTCGGGAAAAATGTCGTCGGGACCGACCGGGAACCACGGCTCGGCGGACATGGCGTCGAGCGGGTCTTCCGGCTCGGGCAGGTGCCGGAACCGGCATTCGGCGAGTGTCTGCAGTTCGTCGTAGTCGTAGAACACGACCCGGCCGTGGCGGGTGACACCGAAGTTCTTCAACAGCATGTCACCGGGAAAGATCCCACTGGCTGCCATGTCTTTGATCGCCTGCCCGTAGTCGTCGATCGCCCGCTCGGCGTCCTCGGCTCGCGCCTCCCGCAGGTACACGTCGAGCGGAGTCACCCGTCGTTCCAGATATGCATGGCTGATGGTGACCGTGTCCCCGTCGAGGCTGACCGTCCGGCCGCATTCCCGCAACAGGTAGGAAAGCAACTCCGGGTCGAACCGGTCGACCGGGAGCGACAGGTGTTCGAACTCCTGTGCGTCGACCAGCCGGCCGGCACGGTCGTGCCGGAACACCAGCCGATAGCGGTTGAGCACCCGATCGCGGGTCACGGTCTTCGGCGCCCCGAACGTGTCACGAATGACTTTGAGGACGATGTCGAAACCGGGGAGCGTGAACACGACCATCACCAACCCCGGAGTCCCTCGAGTCGGCACGAACCGGTCGGGCGACACCGCCAGATGTCGACGGAGTTCACGGTACAGCTCGGTCTTGCCGTGCTTGGTGTATCCGAGCGCGATGTACAGCTCGGCGGTGCGCTTGCGCGGCATGAGCGATGCCAGGAAATGCACCAGCGGTTGGGGTCCGGATACGTTCACGAAGAAGTAGCTGCGGGTGAAGCTGAACAGGATGCTGACGTCGTTTTCGGTGAGGAGGACGGCATCGACCCACATCCCCTCCTCCCCGTGGGCGAGGATCAGGACCATCGGTACCACTTGTGAGCCGGAGAACACCCGTCCGACGATGGCCGCTGCCGATCCCCGGAAGAAGAGAGGCACGACGACTTCGGCACGGTCGATGGAACGCAGGCCTCCCACTGCTGCCAATCGGTCGGCGATCCGTTCGCCGGCCGCTTCCGCATCAGCCCGCTTGGACCGCCACCGGGCGGCGAGACCGGTGTCGTCGAGGATCTGCTCCACCAGCGAAGACGGCGACGACGGCTGTTCGTAGGTACGGAGGATCGGCACGGATGCGGCCGGGGCCACCACGTCGGAGTCGACGAATTCGATCCTGGGGTCCACACCGACGGTGGTGAAGATCTTGCGGGTCACCGAATTGAAGAACGTCTCCGCCAGCTCGGTGTCCGGACGGGACGCCACCAGGACGGCATAGACGGCCTTCATACCCGCCCACACCATCGGGTCATGGACCCGAGAGTCGAGGGTGTGGCGCAACCGTTCGGCGGTCTCGGATGCAGCCCGGGCATACAGGTCGAGCCGTTCGATGTGATCGGCGCCGAGTCCGACCCAGTCCTTCGATTCGAATCGGTGCCGAGCGCGCCGGGTGACGATCAGATGCCGGTCGGCCAACTCCGTCCATGCCGAAGCGACAGCCTTCGCCCCGAGCCCGGCCAGCCGGGAGTCGCTCAGTTCGGAACTCACCTGCGGAGGATGGAACCTCGAACATCGCCCTGCAAACGCGACCGGACGAAACGCGATCGAAACGGACTCGCTGCTGATCCGCAACACGGACGTGACGGCGGCGAAAAGCCCGATCCATAGCGTTGCCCGCAATCCCCATTGGACTACTGGAGGAAGGCATGCGGAGACGACTTACGGCGGGCGCCGGGCTCACAGCCCTGGCATTGTTCGGTCCCCTCAGCGGGACGGCATTGGCGCAGACGGTCGAGGACGTGGCGGTGGCGGTGGACAACGTGTGGGTAGTGGTCGCCGGCATCCTGGTGATGTTCATGCAGGCCGGTTTCGCCCTGGTCGAAGCCGGATTCACCCGGGCGAAGAACACGGCGAACATCGTCATGAAGAACTTCATGGACTTCGCCGCCGGCGCACTCATGTACTGGGCGGTCGGCTTCGGACTCGCCTACGGTGGGTCGACCATCGGTGGCTACATCGGATACGGAGAGTTCTTCTTCAACAATCCGGAACGGTCGGTGGAGTGGTTCTTCCAGGTGGTCTTCGCCGCCACCGCGGCCACGATCGTCTCCGGAGCGATGGCAGAACGCACCAAGTTCTCGGCGTATCTGGTCTACACCCCGTTCATCACCGGACTCATCTATCCGATCGTCACCCACTGGACATGGGGCGGCGGCTGGTTGTCGGAACTCGGGTACTACGACTTCGCCGGGTCGGGCATCGTCCACATGGTGGGTGGGGTTGCGGCCTTTGCCGGAGTCCTCGTCCTCGGACCCCGCATCGGCAAGTACGACGAAAACGGAGATCCCCAACCGATCCCCGGCCACTCGCTCATGCTGGGCGCCCTCGGTGTGTTCATCCTCTGGTTCGGCTGGTACGGATTCAACGCCGGATCGACCTTGGCGGCGGTGGGCGCCGACTTCGCAACAGTTGCCGTCACCACCACCCTGGCGGCCTCGGCCGGTGCGATCGGTGCCATGTCCACCGCCTGGGCGAACCGGAGCTTCGGCCGACCCGATCCCGGCATGACCCTCAATGGGGCACTCGGCGGTCTTGTCGGTATCACCGCCGCACCCGACATCATTTCTCCCGCCTTCGCCATCCTGGTGGGCCTGGTTGCGGGAGTCATCATCGTCCAGGGAATCATCGCCATCGAGAAGGCGGGGATCGACGATCCAGTCGGTGCCATCACGGTCCACGGCCTGTGTGGAGCTTGGGGAGTGCTCGCAGTCGGACTGTTCGGAGCCGAAGTCGGGCTCTTCACCGGAGGCGGCCTCACCCAGCTCGGCTACCAGGCTGTCGGCATCCTCGCCATCGCCGGCTGGACGTTCGTCATCTCGACGATCGTCTTCCGAACCATCGATGCCTCGCTCGGCCTTCGGGTCTCGGCGATCGAAGAACTGCAAGGCCTCGACCGGGTGGAGCACGGTGCCGCCGCCTATCCGGAGTTCATCGAACAGATCGCCGATCCGCGGGATCTCGATCCGGTTTCCTGACACCGACCCATCACGCGAACCGACGGCGGGCCTCCGGGCCCGCCGTCGTCACGCCACCGGACGACGTGCCGAAGGGTCGTAGATGCGCAGGGCGCCGCCGGCGGCGACCACCATCTCGGTCGGATTGACCCACGTGACCTCCCCGAGGGCGTCGAGCGCGGCATCCAGCACCTGACGGTCGATCACCTCGGGGCAGCGCACCGTGACCAGTCGGGACCGGTCGAGTGCGGAGACGATGAAGTCCCCGTCCACCCACTTCACCGCTTCGGTGGCAGGCAGGCCCATCGCCAGCACGTCGACGGACGACTCGGAGAACTCGTCGACCATGTCGTCTATCAGGCCCACCAGCGCCCCGTCGGGGATCGGCTCGTCGAAGAACACCACGGTGCGGATGTGGCGGGCCAGGTCGCGCATCCGTCGGCGCAAGGTCGGGACGTGCACGTCGACTGACGCACCACGGCTGTGATCGCCGAGTACGGCGAACGCCTCGACCTGCCCGTCACCGGCGACGAGATGCAACTGACGCGCCGAGAACGGGCGGATCATGTGGAGACCTGACATGGCCCGGTCAGGATAGGGGTCGGAGCCCCCAACCGGGTGGTCGGTAACGTGTCGGCATGTCCACTGCCGGGATCGTGCTCGCCGGGGGAAGCGGATCCCGGTTACAGAAAGACGTCAACAAGGTGTTCCTCACCCTGGGCGAAAGGGAGATGCTGGCCTATTCGCTCGACACGATGGATCGCTCGCCGCTCATCGACGTCCTGGTGTTGGTGGTGCGCGACGCCGACCGGCCTCTCGCCGAACAGCTGATCGCCTCCGCCGGGCTGGCGAAACTGCGGGCCGTCGTTCCAGGCGGTGACAGCCGCCACCAATCGGAGCGTCACGGGCTGGAGGCGATCGCCGGTGACATCCGAGACGGGTCCATCGATCTGGTCTCCATCCACGACGGGGCTCGACCGTTCATGACCACCGCTCTGCTCCACGCCACCTTGCAGGCCGCCCGCGACCACGGTGGCGGTGTCCCGGGACTTCCGATCGACGGCCCGGTCTACGAACAGAGCGAGGAAGGCACCATCGCCCTCCCCCATCATCGACTGCGACGAATGCAGACTCCGCAGTCGTTCCGGGCCGGCCCGCTTCTCGCCGCCTACCGCCAAGCGGAGACGGAAGGAACCGAGGGGGTCGACACCGCAGAAACCGCCACCCGCTATTCGGATCTGGCGATCAAGGTGGTACCCGGTGACCCACGCAACATCAAAGTGACCTTCGTCGAAGACATCTTCCGGGCCGAGGAATACGCGGCGGCGTTCGAACGCGGCCACTGGAAGGACACCTGATGCTGATCGACCCATCCCTCTTCACACCCGACGGGGTGTACCTGAACACCCCCACCTACGGCCTCCCGTCACGGGCGGTCGTCTCCGCCATGACCGACGGGATCGACCGGTGGCGGCGCGGGGTGGCGACGATGGACGAGTACGACCAGGCGGTCGACAGCTCGCGCCGGCTGGCGGCAGCCGTCTTCGACGTCCCCGCCGACCGGGTGGCGGCGGCCAATCAGGTATCGGTCTTCGTCGGCATGATCGCCACCTCGTTGCCCGCCGGAGGCCGGGTGTTGATCCCCGAAGACGAGTTCACCTCGCTCCTCTTCCCGTTCCTGGTCCGGCGCCAGGTCGAAGTCGTGGAAGTGCCCCACGACCGACTCGCCGAGTCGGTGGACACCTCGATCGATCTGGTTGCCTTCAGCCTCGTCCGCTCCGCCGACGGCCTCGTCGCCGACGCCGAATCGATTCGGGCTGCCGCACGGGGAGTGGGAGCGACACTGGTCGTGGACGCCACCCAGGCTGCCGGGTGGCTCCCATTCGACCCCGACGACTTCGATTTCACCGTTGCCTCCACCTACAAGTGGCTGCTGTGCCCGCGGGGCACAGCCTTCATGGTGGTCGGACCGGACGCCCCGGTGATCGACCCGATCTTCGCCGGCTGGTACGCCGGTGAGGAGGTGTGGCAGTCCATCTACGGCAGCCCGTTACGCCTGGCCGGCTCCGCCCGCCGCTACGACGTGTCGCCGGCTTGGTTGTCGTGGGTGGGCACCGAGCCTGCCCTGAAGTTGATTGCCGAGCTTGGTGTCGAGGCCATCCATCGTCACGACGTCGCCCTCGCCGAACTCGTCAGACGGGAACTCGAAATCGCACCCAACGGCTCGGCCATGGTCACCATCCCACTCGCCGACACCAGCCGCCTCGCCCGCCACGGGATCGAAGCCGCGGTGCGTGAAGGTTCGGTCCGGGTCGGCTTCCACGTCTACAACACCGAAGACGACGTCGACCGACTGCTGGAGGTGGTACGCAACCGATCCGGCTACCAAGGTTCCTTGGCATCCGGAAACGGTGACCGGGCGCCTTCGGCACCTCGGCGATAGACGAAGAACGTTCGCTTCCACGACACCACCTGGTCACCGTCTTGGTTGAGTCCGCGCGTGCGAATGGTGACGATCCCTCCGTGAGGCCTGGAGGACGACGGACGCGTCTCGACCACCTGCGACTCGGAGTACAGAGTGTCGCCAACGAACACGGGATGGCTGAGGCGGA
>JBKHXZ010000282.1:0-2320 GCA_046565785.1 Acidimicrobiia bacterium | reverse complement strand
GTGCAGAACCTGCTGGCGTTCCGCTTCGCCAACATGCTGTTCGAGTCGGGATGGAACCGGAACCAGATCGACTCGGTCGAGATCACCGTGGCCGAAACGCTCGGGCTGGAGGGCCGAGCCAAATATTTCGACGGGGCGGGAATCATCCGCGACATCGTCCAGAACCATCTGCTGCAGGTGCTGACACTGGTGGCGATGGAGCCGCCGGTACGTCTGGAAGCCGACGCCATCCGGGACGAGAAGGTGAAAGTCCTCCGCTCCATCTATCCGGTGACCCGTTCGGCGGTGCGTCGTGGCCAGTACACCGCGGGAACCATCGATGGAACGCCGGTGCCAGGATATTTGGAGGAGGATGGCGTGCCTGCCGGGTCCCCCACCGAAACGTTCGCCTCGATCCGGCTGGGGGTGGACAACTGGCGGTGGCGAGGCGTCCCGTTCGTGTTGCGGGCCGGCAAGCGGTTGGCCGGGCGGCTCACCCAGATCGCCGTTCGCTACAAGGAACCCCCGGTGTCGCTGTTCGAGGTGGACGGTGCATGTCGGGTACACGCCAACGTGTTGTTCATCACCTTGCAGCCGAACGAAGGATTCCATCTCTCCTTCGACGTGAAACGCCCCGGCGAAGGCATGGAACTGGTCACGAAGGAACTCGATTTCCACTACGCCGATGCGTTCGGCCGACTACCCGACGCCTACGAGACCCTGCTCGCCGACCTGCTGGTCGGGGACCAGACACTGTTCGTGCGGGGAGACGAGGCGGAGGAGGCGTGGCGGATCCTCGGTCCCGCCCTCGACCTCGACGACACGCCGCTCCCGTATCCTGCGGGAAGCTGGGGTCCGGAGGGCGATTTCGCCCGCCCCCAGAGCCTCTAGCGAAGAAATCTTCGAAGAGTCGGATATTTCCTTGACACCGTATGCACCTGGCGCATACGGTGCTCGGGTCTTCCAGGAGAACCGTTCGATGATCGATCAGCGCGCACTCACAATGCAGACGCCGGCACCGGCCGGAGTCGCTGCTGCGCGCCCCGTCGTGCGCGTCCGCACGGCGCCGATCACCGCCCCTGCTGCATTCTGCAATGCCGTCCTCACCGCGACGGACGCAGGCGGCGTCATCACCCCCCACCGACGGCCTCCCATCGAGTGACCTTCACTTGACTGCGAATCTCTGAGGACCGTCGGGCCACCCGGCGGTCCTCTTCTTTTTGGGCTGCCACACCATGAAATCAGAGAGGAAAGACACGAGATGGACGAAATCTACGAGCGAGGCCGATGTACCACCGAGGGCAGCCACGAGTTGTTCTTCTCCGAGCGCCCGTCCGAGTTGGCGGCCGCCCAGGCGATCTGTTCTGGCTGTCAGGTGCGCATCGCCTGTCTGGAGACTGCATTGGAGAACGCCCTGGATTGGGGTGTGTGGGGTGGGGTCATCTTCTGGGATGGCCAGGCCTACCACCGCAAGCGGGGACGTGGTCGCCCTCGTCACAACGAACGGCATCTGCCGGTCGAAGCCGACGTACAGGATCTACGCGAGATGGTGCGATCGGCATGACCGGCCTGACCCAACGAGAAACGCCCCGGGACCTCCTCCGGGGCGTTTCTCTTTGCGTGAGCGACCGGTTCAGAAGGCGGCGACGTCGCGCAGCACGCGTCCTGGCTTGCGCATCTTGGCGATCGCTTTCGCCTCGATCTGTCGGATCCGCTCACGAGTGACGTTGAAGTGGCGGCCCACCTCGTCGAGCGTTTTCGGTTCGGTGTTGCCGAGCCCGTAGCGCATGATGATCACAGTTCGTTCCCGCTCGTTGAGTCGGTCCATGTACTCGTCCAGGTCTTCCAAGCGGGATGCGAGGAGCGCCATCTCGAACGGATCGTCGGCGTACTCGTCCTCGATGAAGTCCCCGAGCACCGTCGAGTCCTCACCCACCGGCTCGAAGATGGAGATGGTCTCGGGAGAGATGCGCTTGGCGTCGACCACCTTGTCCACGGTCAGCCCCGCCTCCTCGGCGATCTCTTCGTCGCTCGGAGCCCGACCGAGTCGCTTGGTGAGTTCGTTCTCGGACGCCTGCACCTGTCCGATGGTGTCCATCATGTGGACAGGGATGCGAATCGTGCGGCTCTTGTCGGCGATCGCCCGGGAGATCGACTGGCGGATCCACCAGGTGGCGTAGGTCGAGAACTTGAAACCCTTGCGATGCTCGAATTTCTCCACCGCCCGGATGAGTCCCAGGTTTCCCTCCTGGATGAGATCGAGGAACGGTAGGCCCGACCGCTGGTATCGCTTGGCGATGGAGACGACCAGACGGAGGTTGGCCTGGATGAAACGCCGCCG
>JBKHXZ010000281.1:0-1486 GCA_046565785.1 Acidimicrobiia bacterium | reverse complement strand
TGCTGGACATGGCCCGCCGAGGCCGCATCCGATACGAGCCCGGTCTGACCACCGAGGGGATCGCCCGCCAGGTGGACGACCCGACCTTCGACGAACTGGACGACCAGTTCGATGCGATCGTCTACGGGGGGCGGGAGGCATCCGTGACAGACGACGAGGCCTCACAGCGGATGTGGGATCAGTTGCGGAGCAGGTCGTGATCCCCGCCTCGACCACACTCACGCCCACCGGCCGCAGGATCCGCAGTCGCATCATGTGGTCGGTGGCGGCGGCCGCCGTGCTGTTCGCCCTCACCTTCGCCTTCCTCGCCATCGACCGTTCCACCGTGGTCGACGGGCCAGACGGTTCGTCGTTCGTGACCACCGCCACCGGCCTAGCCGCCCTGGCCGACACCCTGGAACGTGACGGCCGGCAGGTCGTCCGGATCCGCCGCCCACTCGATCCGACCGTGACGAACACGCTCGACAGTTACGTGATCGCCGATGCCGGATTCGGGCAATACGAGGCGTCGGAGGTGGCGGCGTTGACCAGATTCGTCGAGGACGGAGGCACGGTGTGGATCCTGGGCGTGGCGCCACGCAGTCTCCAGCAGGCATTCGAGCTGGATGCCGAATGGGTGGGAGAACGCACCGGGCGGGTGCCGGTACGCGAGGCGCTCCCACACACCAGCACCATCGAAGGCGCCCGCTTCGGTTCGTTCCGCCCCGACCACAGTGGCATCACCGTTGCCGGCGACGCTGGCGGCGACCTGGTGGTCCGCTACCAGCTCGGTCAGGGGGAGGTCGTTCTCGTCGCCGACTCATCGGTCGCCCACAACGCCACGGTCGCTCGGGCCGACAACGTCGACCTGTTCGGTGATCTGATCGGCAACGGGCCGATCGGCTTCGACGAGTACCGCCACGGATTCCGCGAGGATGCGGAAACAACCGGGCTGATCGCCTCCGCCACCGGCAACTGGACCGGAGCACTGACCCTGGGGGCGATCGTGCTGATCATCGGTCTCGTCTCCTACGGACGGCGCCTCGGACCGCCCGAACCCACCGCCCGTCCCCTCGTCCCCGACCGGTCCGAATACCTCGACGCCATGGCCCACCGCCTGCACCGGGCCGGAGGCGTGGCACGTGAAGAACTCGACCGGATCCTCGCCGAGCTGGCAGGGAGACCAAGATGAGCGCCATGCGTGACGTTCGAACCAGGGTTCAAAGTGAGATCTCGAAAGTGGTGGTCGGCCAGAGCGGGGCGGTCGATGCACTGCTTGCCGCCGCCGTGGTGGGCGGCCATGTGCTGTTGGAGGGGGTGCCGGGCACCGCCAAGACGCTGATGGCCAGGGCGTTCGCCCGCACCCTGGGCCTCGAGTTCGACCGGGCACAGTTCACCCCCGACATGCTGCCGTCGGATCTGACAGGCACCGTCACCCTGCGCGGCGGCGAACTGACCTTCCGCCCCGGTCCGGTGTTCACCAACGTGCTGCTGGCCGACGAGATCA
>JBKHXZ010000280.1:0-3745 GCA_046565785.1 Acidimicrobiia bacterium | reverse complement strand
CCGTCGCGGATCGTGAGGATCTCCCGGATCTCGGCCAGGGTGAAGCCCGCCGCTTGGGCGTCCTTGATGAACCTAACCCGGTCTGCTGCCCGCTCGGGGTAGGTGCGGTATCCCGCCGGCGTTCGATCGGGCGGGGGAAGGAGATCCTGGTCTTCGTAGAAGCGGAGGGTGCGGCTGGCGACTCCGGTCTGGCGGGCGAGTTCACCGATCAGCATGGTCGGGTTCCTGACATTGGGACTTGACCTTCCAGTGTGGTGGAAGCCGTACGTTATCGAACGTCCCCCGATCCAGGAGTGTTCGATGACCGAGATCACCTTGCTGTACTTCGACGGTTGCCCATCGTGGGAGACCACCGACTCTCGGCTGTCGTCTCTGGCTACCGACCTCGGATTCAGTATCCGACGGGTCAAGGTGGAGAGTGTGGAGGCCGCCGAGCGATGGCAGTTCCGTGGTTCGCCCACGGTGCTCGTGGACGGTCGTGACGTGTTCGCGGTCGGTGACGAACCGGTCGGACTCGCTTGCCGGGTGTATCAGACTCCCGCCGGGCTGGCTGGCTCGCCCACCCTCGAGCAGCTACGTCAGGTATTGGCGTGAGTACTTGCCACGCTCGGTCCCGGCACATCCACCCCACGCCGGCCACAGGGGTGAATGCCGCAACTGGCGGGATCTACCGGCCCGTCGCAATGTGAGAGGATTTGTCTGATGCGTACCGAACACATCGAGGTGGAGTCGATCCACTGCTCTTCGTGTGAGAAGGCCATCGGCGCCGGATTGAGGGAGTTGGATGGCATCGAGCAGGTGACGTCCGACCATCGCACCCGGATCGTCGACGTCACGTTCGATCCCCAGGTGACCGATGTCGCCGCGATCCGGACTCGTTTGGCTGACATCGGGTTTCCACCCGCCGAGACGGATGTTTCGGGCTCGGCTGCAGGGCTCGGCTGGTGGTTGCTTGTTGTCGGTGTGGGACTCGCCGGGCTTCTCGGCTATCTCACCTATCTGGCATATCCGCGTTTCGGCCTCGCCGGGGCAAATGTCACGACCGCGATCGGACTTGGTGCGGTTGCTGGGGTGGCGTCCTTCTTCTCGCCCTGCTCGTTTCCCCTGCTGTTGGCGATTCTTGCTCGGCGGGAAGGTTCGGTTTCCCGGTTCACCGCCGCCTGGGCAACGGCAGGAGGCGCGTTGTTGTTCTTGGCGATCGTGGCCCTGGTCCTCTTTTTCGGCGGCGGTGCATTGGTCAGTCAGGTGACCTTCGACAGCCCGGTGGGAATCACCCTTCGAGCCGTCGTCGGAATCGTCCTGGTGACGCTCGGGTTGATGCAGGCGGGAGTGCTGACCAATCGGATCCCCGGCTTGAAGGGGATCTCGTCCCGCCTGCTGCGCCGTCAGGCGTCGTTGCGCCGCCGCCGTCCGGTGTTCGGTCATGCCCTCTTCGGCTTCTCCTACGTGTTGGCCGGGTTTGGTTGAACCGGGCCGATCCTGGCCGGTCTGGCCAGTTTCAGCCTCGCCACCGGAGGAACGAGCACTGCTGTCGGCGCAGTGGGCGCCGCCACCATCGTTCTCACCTCCTGTCTGTTCGTGGCGACGATCGCCGTCGGGACGAGCCATTCGGCGGTGGCGAAGCGACTCGAGCTCGCCGCGCCCGCGGTGAAACGATGGTCCGGCTGGGTGCTGGTCTTGATCGGTGTCTGGTTCCTCGCCCTCAGTGTGTTCGTGGGCACGTTCCGGGATCTGTTCCCGGTCTAGCCCATGGGCTTACTGGGCTCATTGCCGAGCGAAGGACGTTCGGCGGTAGATCCGGGACTCTCGGCCCGGCGACACGACTGGGTCGGGGCGGGACGATGTCGGGATGGACGAACGGTCGCCGCTCGAGTCATGGCCATTTCGGGTCTCCGCTGCATTGGTCGGCCTCACCCTGCTCGGGATCGTGGCCCAAGGCCTGCTGGCAGCCCGGATCCACCCCGAAGCATCGGCTGAGGCTGCGGTCATGGTCGAAGTGGCGCCGAGCGGGGTAGTGGCACAGTCGGACGTTCCGGAGCGGGTCGCCGTGCTGTATCGAGCGGCCGAGTATCGGCCTCACCTGTATGAAGCCATCCCCTGTTTCTGCGGTTGCGAGGCGATGCTGGGCCATCGGCATCTGCGCGACTGCTTCGTGCGGGCAGACGGCACCTGGGAAGCCCATGCACTCGGCTGTGGAGTGTGTCTGGGTGAAGCCCGGCAGGTCGAAGACCTCGTCGCGGCGGGGGTGGCCGACCTCGACCGTATCCGAGAAGCCGTGGTCGCCCGTTGGGGCGACCCCTATCAGTGAGCAGCAGACGATGTCACGGACGAATCGAACCCCTCCTTCACCCCAAGATCACAGCCGCCTGCGACGCAAAGACGTGATGTACGCACTGGCGGCATCGGTGGCGGGGGGCGCGGTGCTGGTTCTGGTGTTCACGGTCGCCGGCCCGTCCGGAGTGGAGTCGGCCCCGGCGCCGTCGATCGAGGCATCCGACCGGATTCAGGAGGGCGGCCTGGTGGTGGAGGGCGCCCGAGTGGATCTCGGCACGGTCCCCCTCGACGTCACGGTCACCCCGACGTGGACGATCACCAACACATCGGCCGCGGTGGTGCGGCTCGGGGAACCGCATGCGAGCGTGGTCACCGGATGTTGTCCCGGGCCACTCAGCCTGTCTGACGTCACTCTCGAGCCGGGAGAGTCGTCCACTCTCAGCTTCCCGTTACAGATGCATGCGGGGATGGACGGACCGCACGATTTCGACGTGCACGTCCCGTACGGCGACTCCGCCAGCTTCCTCACGCTGAAAGTCGTGGGCACGTTCGCTGGCTGACGAAACCGAAGGAATGCCTAGGGGTCCCTCGATAGTCGATCGTGGTCGGTAGATTCGGGCCGGTCATGCCACGACGGGAGTCCTTCGCGACCGCGTTCCTGACCCTGGTTGTCGTATCGGGGCTGCTGTTGATGCACGGCTTCGAGGCGGCCAGTCCCGAGCCGTTGGCGTCTCATGCCCAGCACGACGTAGCTCTGCACGACGTCGAACGCGTCGAAGTCGCTGCCGCCGTTGGCCTCTGTGTCTTCGTCCTCGTGGTGATCGCCGCGGTGGGCCTCTCGCTGGCTTCCGAGGATCGGGTCGTTTTCCGGAGACCACGCGGCTGGGAGCGACCGAAGACGGCAGTGTGGAGGCCTCTACTGCCGTCCTCCTACGAGTTGTGCGTGATGCGGGTGTAGGCCCGTTTCGGCCGATCTCCGCATTCACGTTCAATCCCAGGAGGAAGTATGACGAACCAATTGACCCGTTCCCTGCTGGCCGTCGCGGCGCTTGTCATCGCCACCGTGGCCTGCGGTGACAGCTCGACGACTGCTCCCGAGTCCACGACGACCGAGAACACGACCACCGTTCCGGTCGGTGAGTCGGAAGGCGACCACGGTGAGTTCATGTTCGGGGAGCCTGGCGATCACGCCATGGCCGACCGGGTGATCGAGATCACGGCCAGCGACGACTTCCGCTTCGACCCCGCATCGATCGAGATCGCAACAGGAGAGACGGTCACGTTCCGAGTCACCAACACCGGGGCCATCCCCCACGACTTCACATTGGGTGACGAGATGACCCAGCAGGCTCATGCCGAGGAGATGGAGGAGATGGCTGGGATGTCCATGCCCGACGAGCCGAACGCCATGGTTGTGGCCCCGGGCGAGACCAAGGAGCTCACCTGGCATTTCACCCAAGCAGGGTCGCTC
>JBKHXZ010000279.1:0-5885 GCA_046565785.1 Acidimicrobiia bacterium | reverse complement strand
GTGCCGGACGTCGTCACTTCGGGCCGTCGGACGGTGGCGGTCCGCGCCCCGAGCCATCCGGTGGCCCGTACCCTGCTGGATCTGGTGGGAGAGCCGATCGCCGCGCCCAGCGCCAACCGCTTCTCCTATGTGTCGCATACCACTGCCGACCATGTCGCCGCCGACCTGGGTGACGCCATCGATGTGCTGGTCGACGGGGGGGCTACCCCGGTGGGAATCGAATCGACGATCGTCGGGGTGGACGGTTCCCGGTTGATCCTGCTTCGACCCGGATCGGTGGTAGTCGAAGGTGCCGTTCGGGCAGTCGAGGTTGCTCCGAGTGTCGCACCCGGGCGGTTGGAGCTGCACTACTCACCGTCTTCACCTACCGCCGCCTTGCCGGCCGGATCAGTTCTGATCGTCGACGGAGACGGAGTCGTGGTTGGCTACGACGACTCCGCTCCCGCGCCAGCCGGCTGGAGGCAGGTGAGTTTGGGCGACCGGGGGGATCTGTCGGCAGTGGCCAGCTCGCTCTACCGGGTTCTGCGAGAAGTGGATGCCGAACGTCCCCGCCGCATCGTGGTCGAGTTCACCGGTCTGCCGGGTTTGGGCGAGGCGATCGACGACCGGATCCGCCGGGCGGCGGGCGGTCAGATGGCGACTTGAACCCGGGCGATCGACGCCATCACCGGCTTGATCAGCTCGTCGATGACCGCCTGGTGTTGGGGGTTGCCGGCGTACACGTGGTAGTCGTCGGCCGAATCGAATTCGGCGATCACCACGAAGTCGTGACTCGAGTTGATGCCCAGATCGCGATGGAGTTCGTAGTTCCGGATGAACGGCATGATCGTCGGCATCTTCCTGAGGGCCTCTTCGATGGCGTCGATCCGTTGCGACGTGATGTCGTCGGTCCACCCCAACATGGCGATATGTCGGATCACTCCGCCGCCTCCATCTCCTGGTGAGCGGACAGTTCGACACAGAACACCGACCGCCCGTCGTGACGATAGGTGAGGTCGCCGCCCATCCGGCGGGCGAGCATCCGCGACACGGCCAGCCCGAGCCCGACCGACCCGGCAGGCCGATCGGTCGCGTCGAGCGCCGACTGGAACGGTTCGAAGATCCGCTCTTGGAGCCCGCTGGGAATCGGCGGACCGTGATCGGACACTTCGATCTTCACACGGTGCGCTTCGGGGATCACCGCGATCTCCACCGGCGGTTCGCCGTAGCGGGCCGCGTTGGTCGCCAGATTGCGAACGATCTGGCGAAGTCTGCCGGGGTCGGCCTTCACCATCACCGAGCCGTCGGCCTTGACGGTCATATCCCGTCCGGAGGCGACGTTCCGCACCTCGGCGCACGCATCGACCGGCCCGAGTTCGACGGTGAGCTGCTGTTCGTGGGCGCGGCTGGCAACGAGGAGGTCTTCGATGATGCGTGCCATCTCGTGGGCCTGGTCGGCGACGATCTCCAGCAGTTCGCGATTCTCCGCTGTGAGTTCGTTGCTCTCCAGCACGGTGGCGGTGAGACCGACGACACCGGCGAGCGGGGTTCGAAGTTCGTGGCTGACGCCGGCGACGAACTCGTCTTTCATCCTGATTGCTCGCTCCAACGAGAGGCGGGATTGTCGTTGGTCGGTGATGTCCTGGGCGACGAGCAGCACCCGGGTCTGGCCAGGGTGGCGGCGGTTCACGATCGAGCGGAGGGAAAGAGTGATCTCTTTGCCCTCTTTGGTGGTCGTGCGGTATTCGTAGTCGTGGAGCGGTTTGTCCGTGATGATCGAGATGATCTGTTCGACGAAGGCTCCGATCGAGTCGTCGTGCACGCGATCAGGACTGAACCGACTGCCATCTGCAGAGGACCCGAACGTGGCCAACAGTTTCGGGTTGCTGTGGACCACGTGAACTGTCCCGACGATGTCGACCACCAGATCCCGACGCTCCATCAAGTAGCGACGCAACTCGTCGGGATCGTCGATCCCCAATTCGCGCACTCGGCGTTCGGCTTCGGTCCAGTCGTCCTCGGAGATGAATGCCGGGGCCATGTTGAGCAGGTCGAGTCGTTCGGCATCGAGCCGATGGGTCTCGTTGGCCACACTGATCAGGACGAAGGTGCCGAGGAGGAAGCTGATGGCGGCTGGCACCCCCACGTAACCCACGCGGGCGAGCGGCTGTCCCATCACGAGTGGATGGATCACGATCACCGCCGTCATGGTTCCCACATACCACGGTCGGTGGGTCCGCACGAGGACGACGCCCAACGTGGACACGACGACGACTCCGACGGTGCTCATGATGCGAGCGGGTTCCTCGTCGATCAGTCGGCTGACCGGAAGAGTGATGGCGAGGGTTGCGATGACGATCGTGACTGATGGAATGGCATCGACCCGCCAGGTGATGGCGTAGACGCCTGCCGCCAGGAGCGAGGCGAGGGTTCCGGCGACGTACAGGTCGTTGCTGGGGACGACGATCCAGCCGATGCCGAGCGCCACGAAGCTGGCAAGTGCTCCGACGGTCGCGATCAGCTTGATACGGCGGTCGAGCCCCACCGTGCAACCCCCGTGGATCCGTGGACGTGCCGACAGGCTACCGGTGTCGGTCGATCGCCGTCGGGTCGCCGGGCGGAATGCCAGTGATGATGCGTGCCCCCCGCTTGAACGTCAGGTAGCTCCATGCCCACGAGGCGAACACGAACAGCCGGTTGCGTACGCCGATCAGGAACCAGATGTGGATGGCGAGCCACGACGCCCAGGCCACGAATCCACCGAAACGCACGAACGGGAAGTTGGCAACCGCTCGTGCCCGGCCGATCGTGGCCAGCGTGCCCTTGTTCCGGTAACGGAACGGCGGGGTGGTAATCCCAGCCAGGCGATTCCGGATGAGTCGAGCGGCGTAACGGCCCTGCTGCATGGCGGCTGGAGCGACCCCGGGCACTCTTCCACCGTCGACGAGGGCGGCATCGCCCAGAACCAGGATCTCCGGATGTCCGGGGATCGACAGGTCGGGCGCCACGACCGCCCTGCCCGCCCGATCCCGTTCCACCGGCAGCAGACCGATGAGCGGCGAGGCCTGAACCCCGGCAGCCCACAGTACGGTGGCCGTCGGGATTCGTTCACCCGAGGCCAGGGTCACGCCATGGGCGTCGATCCCGGTCACCAGAGCCCCTGTCCGCACCTCGACACCCATGTCCTCCAGTTGGCGGCGGGCGCTGGCCTGCAGCCTGGGCGGATACGGCGGAAGCACGGCGTCGCTTCCTTCCAGCAGGATCACTCTCGCCGCGGACGGATCGATGAGGTCGAACTCACCTTTCATCGCATCCACCGCGATCTCCACCAGCGCTCCGGCAAGTTCCACGCCGGTCGGTCCGGCGCCGACCACGACGAAGGTGAGGAGTTCGGCGACGTCCTGCGGCCGTCGCTCGGCGGCTTCGAACGCCAACAGTATGCGGCGGCGAATCTCGAGGGCGTCCTCGATGGCCTTCAAACCGGGTGCGTGTTCCGCCCAGTCGTCGTTCCCGAAATAGGAGTGGATGGCGCCGGTGGCGACGACGAGAGTCTCATATGTCACTGACGACCCGTCGTCGAGGTGTACCACCCGGGCATCAGGGTCGACTCCGACGACGGTGCCGAGGACTACCCGTTCGACGTTGGGTTGGCTGCGTAATACCGCCCGGATCGGAAACGCGATGTCGGACGGGTTGAGAGCAGCGGTGGCCACCTGATACAGCAGGGGCTGGAACAGATGGAAGTTGCGGCGATCGATGACGGTGATCGACACGTCCTCACCGGCCAGCGACCGGGCGGCGGTCAGTCCGGCGAACCCTGCCCCGACGATGACCACCTTGTGCATCTTCGGATCATGCCAAGTCCGTGCACATCCGTCATGTTCGGGTCGGGACTTTTGGCGTGGAGGGCGGGACCTTGTGCCGCTGTCGGTGACGGGGGTACTCCGAGACAGTGGGGTCACGAAAGAGGTTTGAGCCCACACGACAAGGAGGGGTGCTCAAAATGACACGGTTGAAGAAGCTGGGCGTTGTGCTCGCAGTGATCGGACTCGGTTTCCTGGTCGGCGGCGGCGTGGCGTTCACGATGGTGCAGGATGGCGCCGGCTCTCTGCAGGCCTTCAGTGAGGCGCAGGGGGTGGAGCTGAGCTACAACGAGGACGGTCAACTGATCGACCGGGGCACGACCGAACAGGCCCAGGAGATCATGACCCTGCTCACGGTGGACTGGGCGTACCCGGTCGTCGAGAGTGACCTCGATCCCAACGATCCGCTGGTGAACACGGCCAGCGAATACATGTACCAGATGGCGACGATCGCCTACCACACGCTGCACGGAACGCAGACCGTCGTGTTGGAGGAGACCGTCGAATACAACGGTGAGACCTTCGAGGCAGGGACATACGAGTTCGCAGTGGACGGTCGCTACTGGACCGACTTCGACCGGATGCACCCGCTGGAAGGTCCCGCACGGGGCCAGGCATGGTCCGGAACGGCACACGCTCTGATCGCCGAACTCGGTGTCGGTGCGGTGACCGCCTCCACCCTGCAGATGGGCCTCGCACTGGCCGGACTGTTCGCTGGACTCGGCGGAACGTTCGTCCTCACCGGCCTCGGCATGGTGTGGGTCGCCAACGGTAAGGATGAGCCGGACTACGAAGGCTTCCTCCGCAAGGAAGCGGAAAAGCAACAGCAGACCGTCTGAAACGGTCTCCGGCCAGAGACAGGGCCCCGGTCTTCGGACCGGGGCCCTGTCATTTCTATGTGGCTGGGACTGCCCGGTCGGCGATCCGACGCAGGGGAAGGTCGGAAGGGAGCGTTCCGTACAGGGCCCCGTGGTCCGAGTCGAGGCGTGACCGGGTGAAGGCGAATGCCACGTCGTCGGGTGTGTGCCGTTCCATCAGCGAGGCCCCCCACGCCAGGGCGAGAGACTCGGTGAGACGCCGAGCGGCCGCCTCGTCGCCCAGCGCGGTGTCGACCTGGTGCCGAATGGTGTCGACTGCTGCCATGGGTCCTATCTCGTCGAGGAACACCTCGAGCGACTCCGGGTTGCGGGCGATCGCCCGGGTCACATCGAGGGCGATCACGTTGCCCGATCCCTCCCAGATGGCGTTGAGCGGGGATTCCCGGTAGAGGCGGGGCATGACCGACTCTTCCACGTAACCGTTGCCGCCCAGGCATTCGAGCGCTTCCCGCACGAGCTCCGAGCACCGCTTGGTCACCCAGAACTTGGCGACCGGGGTTGCGATCCGGCGAAACGCCTCTTCGGCGGGGTCGGCTGCGGCTCGGTCGAAAGCGCCGGACAGACGCATCATCATCAGCGTGGCCGCTTCCACCTCCAGCTCGAGGTCGGCGATCACATTGGCCATCAGCGGCTTGTCGATCAGGGTCGAGCCGAAGGCGCTGCGGTGGGCGACGTGCCAGGCGGCCTGGGAGACGGCCTGGCGCATGATGCCCACCGAACCCACCACACAGTCGAGCCGGGTGTGGTTGACCATTTCGATGATGGTCGGGACACCTCGACCCTCCTCACCGACCAGCCAGGCCGACGTGCCGTCCAATTCGACCTCGGAAGACGCATTCGAACGGTTCCCCAGTTTGTCCTTGAGCCGGACGACCCGGATGTCGTTCTTGGTCCCGTCGGGCAGGAAACGCGGCATGAGGAAACAGCTGAGGCCTTCCGGTGCTTGGGCGAGCACCAGAAAGGCGTCGCACATTGGGGCAGAGGTGAACCATTTGTGCCCAGTCAGCCGATATTCGCCGTTTCCCGTCGGTTCGGCGGTGGTGGTGTTGGTTCGAACGTCGGAGCCGCCCTGCTTTTCGGTCATCCCCATTCCCAGCAGCACGCCTGCCTTCTTGGACGCGGGACCGAAGGTGGGGTCGTAGGTGCGGGTGAGGATGCGGGGTTC
>JBKHXZ010000278.1:0-2522 GCA_046565785.1 Acidimicrobiia bacterium | reverse complement strand
GGAGGAGAGCGCGATGCGCCTCCGATTCGTCCACCTGCCTCTTGCGAACGTGCTCCGGGATGACCCGTTCGGTCAGGTCGTACATCCGTGTGAAGTTGGGTCGGTCGGCGATCGCCACCTCCCCTCGGATGAACAGCCACTCCAGGGCCAACTTGCCGGGCCCGTATCCCCACCATGGTCCGGTCCTTCCCGAACCTTCGGAGAGTTCCCCCACTCGCAACGGACCGGAATGCCTCACCTCGTCCAGCACCTGCTGGACGAATCCGGGTCGTTCGGTGTTGATCCGCTCGATCGAACGCCACGGATGCGGCTTGCGCATCTTGTAGGTGAGGAGGGGCCAACGCTCGATCGCGGTGAGTGACGCTTCATGGATCCAGTATTCGAACAGTTCGCCGGAACGCCACAACCACTGGTCGAGCGACGCGGGGTCGTACGGTCCGAGCCGAGCGAAGAACGGCAGATAGTGGGCACGAGCGATGACATTGACCGAGTCGAGCTGGACCACCCCTACCCGGGACAGGACCCGGCGGAAATGCCTGACGTCGACACGGCCGCGGGGTGTCGGATCGGCGAAACCCTGGGCGGCGAGCGCCAGTCGACGGGCGCGTTCGAGGGAGATGCGAGGAATGGAACCGGCCACGGGCCGGAGGCTACCGAGCCTCAGGGGGTGGTGACCGGGGGAACGGCGCCGGCGCCGCGTCCTTCGCCCTTCATCTGTGCCCGGAGGTGCCCGTACGCCCTGGCCAGGCCGGGAATCCGTTGGGACTCGGACTTCACTTCAGAAGGAAGTTGCCCTTGGACCAGCGCCTGATGGACCTGAAGAGCACGCTCGGGGCCACGACCATTGAACCCGCCCGCCTCCAACTTGTCGGCCAGCTTGGTGGTGACAGTTTCGAGCGCCTGCAGCGCCGAAGCGAACTGCTCGCCTTCCAGCACTCCGTCTTCGAGATCGGTCTGGATCTCGTCGGCGGCTTGCAGCCCCAACCCCAAACCACGTTCGGCGATCGCCACCGCGGCCGTATCGTTCTCGTCCGCCCCGGCTTGAGCCCCCACCGAGACCAACAGGAGGGAACCGATCAAGAACGAGAACGCGGCGCGACGTACATTCACCATGTCGACGGACAAGTCCCTGCCTGGAGCCATGCGTTACAACTCCAAGCGGTGGGTGTGCTCGGGACAGATGAACCGCACGGACGCTCCCAAAACCACTCCTCCGAGAAGAAGTTCGTCCTCGTCCGGCGTCTGCCCGTCCGTCGACAGGGCGGCGACCCAGCCACGTAGGACGTCGACCGGCGCCAGACCCTCGTCCAACAACCCGCAGAACAGCACCCCGGTCTCGATGAGTGCTTCCGGCTCCTCGAATGCGGCCCCTTCGAGATCCGTCCCCTCCACGCCCCGCTCGATGGCCGCCAAGTACAGCGCCAAGGTCGGAACCTCGTCGGCGGGCAACGTGGGCACGGTGGTGGTGGTCGTCGACGACGTGGTGGTCGTGGTCGATGTCGGCGGCGCCGAAGACGTCGATGACATCGTGGTCTGCGGTGACGCTCCATCGGAGCAGGCCGCCAGCACCAGCGCCATCAGGAGCGCCACCAGTCGTTGCATCGTCACCAGGCTACGGGATCGGCTGAACTGCGGAGACGGTCATCGAGCCGCGGGCGGATACGCCGCAGTGAGGATCTGGTTGAACGATCTCGACGGGATCAGCACCTGCGCACCTGCGCCGGTTCGGTAGTTCTCGACGGGGATCGACAAGCGGATCACGTCGCTGGGACCCAACCCCCGATAACGGAACGCCAGAGAAGCGGCATCGGCGACTCCGAAACCGGCGTCCATCCGTACCGCCGACGAGAGGTTCTGCAACGCCCCGGTCAAAGCGCCAATCGAGTCGTACGAGCTGAGGACGCCGGCGAGCTGAAACAGGACCTCCTGCTGTTTGTGCTGACGGTCGAAGTCCGACCCGGGCGCGCTCACCCATGCTCCATCACGGAAGACTTCCGGGTTGCGGGACCGCACCCACGCCAGGGTCTGGGCGCCATCCGCCCACTGGCATCCGGCGTCGAGAGCCAGACCCGACTTCAGATCACGGATCGGGTATTCACCGACGCAGATCTGGGTTCCACCCAGGCGGTCGACCACAGTGGCGAAACCCGAGAAGTTCACCCGGGCATAGTGATCGACGGCGATCCCGGTGAAGGTCTCGATGTTGATGGCGAGCAGGTCGGGACCTCCAGCCAGCCCGGAACATCCACCGAGACTCTGATTGATGCGCTGGTACCGCTCGGTGCAGGCGTCGTCTAGGTACAAGTCGCGTGGGATAGAGACCATCAGCGGAGTGGATCCGTCTGACGGCAACAACACGTTGATGATCGTGTCAGCCAAGAACCCACTGGCGTCCGAGCCGATGAGCAGGATGGACTCGAACATGTCGTCCGGAAGCGGTGGACTGACCGCCTGGGGGATCTCCAGCGGGGTTGAGTCCTGTTCGCGGTCCAGCCCGCGTAGCTCGGCCTCCAACTCCGCCT
>JBKHXZ010000277.1:0-8010 GCA_046565785.1 Acidimicrobiia bacterium | reverse complement strand
GTGGCGGCGCCGAAGATCCCGATCACCAGACCGCGATGCTTCACGAACCAACGCGTGGCGATGGTCGCCCCGAGGACCGAGCCGAGCAGACCGGTGCCGAGGCCGCTGAGAAGGCCGAAGAAGAGGCTGAGGTGGACTGCGTTCTGGGAGAGGGCGCTCAGTGCCATCGACCCGGCAACTACGACGAGGCCGCCGGTGGCAACGGCCCGAGCGCCGTAATGATCGATGAGCTTGCCCGAGAACGGTGCGGACAGCCCGTACACGAGGAGCCCGACGGACACGGCGAACGAGACGGTGGATCGGCTGAGGGCCAGATCCTGTTCCATGGGGAGCAGGAACACGCCGGGAGCCGCGCGCACCCCGGCGGACAGGAACACCGCGGCGCCGGCGGCGAGCACGACCCACCAACCGAAGTGGATTCCGACGGACCGAGGCGAGGTCTTCATTGCAGTCGGCGCAGCGTATCGGTCTGCGGCCCTGATGTCTCAGCTTGTCGTTGACGAACGCGTCGAGAACCGATACAATACCCCCCTAGGGTATTGCTGAGAGGCCAGGGAGGTGTCGAGATGGCCGGTTATTTCATGAACAAGGACGACTACCTGCGGCGGCTGAGCCGGATCGAGGGTCAGGTGCGCGGCCTGCAGCGGCAGGTCGAGTCGGACACCTACTGCATCGATGTACTCACCCAGATCGCAGCTACCACCGCCGCGCTGCGCTCGGTGGCGGTCGGATTGTTAGACGAGCACATCCGGCACTGTGTGAGCACCGCCGGCAACGACCCATCCGAAGCCGCTCGTCTGGTGGAAGAAGCCACACGAGCTATCGAACGACTCATCAAGTCTTGAAGGACCAACCCATGGAAAACGGACACGACCACCATCGCCATCATCAGTCTCACGATCCCGCACCGGAGGAGGCGCCAAGTCATGCTGCCGCGCCGGTAGCCCACCGGGAGCATGACACCGACGCCGGCCACCAAGACCATGCGGGCCACGAACATCAGGCCGGCCACGACGCCGAAACGAGCCATGCCGGCCACGACAGCCACGCCGGGCACGACCCGGCCATGTTTCGGGATCGGTTCTGGCTGTCCCTCGTACTCACCCTGCCGGTGGTCTACTTCAGCGAGATGGTGCAGGAGTGGTTCGGCTACACCGCGCCCGAGTTCGCCGGATCCCACCTGATCGCCCCGGTCCTGGGCACCGTCATCTTCGTCTACGGCGGAAGCCCGTTCCTGCGAGGAGCCGTCGCCGAGGCTCGGGACCGTGCTCCCGGCATGATGCTCTTGATCGGAATGGCTATCAGCGTGGCGTATGTCGCATCGGCAGCGACCTCGCTTGGGTTCTTCGATCTCGAATTCTGGTGGGAGCTGGCGGCGCTCGTGACGATCATGTTGCTCGGACACTGGATGGAGATGCGTGCCATCGGGCAGGCCCGAAGCGCTCTCGACGCCCTCGCCGAACTCCTTCCCGACGAAGCGGAGGTCATGGAAAACGGAGAGACTCGGACCGTTCGGGTCGCGGACCTGACCGTCGGGGACGTCGTTCTGGTACGCCCCGGTGGACGAGTGCCGGCCGACGGTGTGATCGTGGAGGGAACCGCCGAGGTCGACGAGTCGATGGTGACCGGCGAGTCCCGGCCGGTATCCCGGGGCAGAGGGGACCGCGTCGTGGCGGGAACCGTCGCTACCGACTCTTCTATCCGTGTGGAAGTGGATGCGGTCGGCGATGACACGGCCCTGGCTGGGATCCAGCGGTTGGTCGCACAGGCGGAGAGCTCGAAATCGCGAGCACAGGTCCTGGCTGATCGCGCCGCAGCCCTGCTCTTCTACGTGGCCGTGGTTGCGGCGATCGTGACGGTCGTTGCCTGGCTCGCCGTCGGCTCTCCCGACGAGGCGATCGTCCGAACGGTCGCAGTCTTGGTGATCGCCTGTCCTCATGCACTGGGCCTGGCGATTCCGCTCGTCGTCTCGATCTCGACATCGAAGGCGGCGCGGAACGGAATCCTGGTCAAAGATCGTCTGGCACTGGAGCGCATGCGCACGATCGACGTCGTCCTCTTCGACAAGACGGGCACACTCACCCGCGGTGAGCATCGTGTCACCGCGATGCATGCCTCCTCGGACGACGACGACGAGATGCTCCGGATGGCAGCCGCTGCCGAACAGGAGAGCGAGCATCCGGTGGCCCGGGCGATCGTCAGAGAAGCAGCGAATCGGGTCTCGGTTCCATCGGCGACGGACTTCCGATCGATGAGTGGACGCGGCGTCGAAGCCACCGTCGACGGTCGGAGGGTCGCCGTCGGAGGCCCTGCATTGATCCGCGAGCGGGAGATCGATGTCACCCACCTCGACGAGGTGAGCGCCCCGTGGGAAGAACGTGGCGCATCGGTTCTCTATGTGGTCGTCGACGGAACAGCAGTTGGTGCATTGGCCGTCGAGGACGAAATCCGGCCGGAGTCGGCCGCGGCGGTCTCACGTTTGAAGGAAGCCGGTGTGCGGGTCGCCATGATCACCGGTGACGCCCGGCAAGTGGCGGAGGCTGTCGCCGGAGAGCTCGGGATCGACGAGGTCATGGCAGAGGTGCTGCCCGACGAGAAGCATCGAAAAGTGGCTGAGCTCCAGCAGTCGGGGGCGAGCGTCGCCATGGTCGGCGACGGGGTCAACGATGCTCCTGCCCTGGCACAGGCAGATGTCGGAATCGCGATCGGAGCAGGAACCGATGTGGCGGTCGAGTCCGCAGGCATCGTCCTTGGCTCGGACGACCCGCGTGCGGTCGTGCGCGTGCGGAAGCTGAGCGCCGTCGGATACCGGAAGATGCTCCAAAACCTGGGCTGGGCGGCTGGCTACAACGTCGTGGCGATCCCTCTCGCCGCCGGCGCTCTCGCTTGGGCAGGGTTCGTGCTTCCACCGGCGGCAGCTGCAGTCCTGATGAGTGCGTCAACGGTGATCGTCGCCCTGAACGCCCAACTCCTTCGGCGAGTTCAGTTGGATTGACGCCTGACCTGGCGCCGCATCCGAAAAGTGGATCGTTTCTGCAGGTTCTTGCCCGCGCCGAACAACGGTTCAATACCATGCCGCCGGTGACCGATGAACACACTGTGGATCGTCTGGTCACGAAACCGCGTATCGCTGCACTCGCCGTCTTCGTCGGGGTGATGGCGCTCATCGCCACCATCGACGGCTTTGCTCGCTCGGCGTATCAGAGCAACGTCCGGGCGGATACCTCGGCTCGTCTGGACAACCTGGCGCGAACGATGAGCGACATGATCGCTCGGGAGACCGCAGCGGCCGACACGATGGCGGTGTTCGTCGAACTCACCGGATTTGGTGGACTGGAACTGGACCAGGCGTTCCCCGTGTTCGCAGATGCGCTGCTCCGGGAAGGCAACGCCATCCGTTCCGTTCAGCTCGCGCCGGACGGAATCCTCGATTACGTGTACCCGCTGGAAGGGAACGAGGCCGCGGTCGGACTCGACCTGTTCGACGACGACGAGCGCAGCCGAAACCTGCTGCCTGCCATCGAGTCGGGTAACAGTGTGATGCAGGGGCCGTTCGAGTTGGTGCAAGGTGGCCAGGCGCTCGCGGTGCGACATCCCGTGTACCGACCCGACGGAACGTTCTGGGGGTTCGCGGCGGTCATCCTCGACTGGAACGCGGTGACCGCCGCCACCGGTTTCGACTCGATTCCGAACTCGTTCGTCACCGGAATCAGGCTGCCGGGAGAGAACCGGGTGATCGCCGGTGACCCGGCGGCGTTCAGCGACGATCCCCTGATGCGAAGCATTCCGGTCGGGGCGACCGACACCCGATGGACTCTCGCCATGCGGCCGGCAACGGGATGGCCGACGGCTTCGGCGAACTCCTGGTTGATTTGGAGCGCCGGGACGCTCGTCGCGCTCTTGGCGGCGATCCTCGCGCACAACGCCGTCCGGCGGCCCGAACTCCTCGATGAACAGCGGCGACGGGCGGTCGACGATCTCGCTCGGTCCGAAGCCACCTTTCAGGCCACCGTCGACGGGGCGGTGGTCGGGATCGTGATCGGCGACGTGTCAGGACGCGTCCTGCGGGCCAATCCCGCCTTTGGGCGGATCGTCGGCCGCCCGAACGAGTCGTTGGAAGGGGTCGAACTCAGCGAGTTCGTGGCGCCGGAGCATCGCCGCCACTACGCCCGGGAGATGATCCGGGTCTACCGGCGAGGCACGGTCGCCAACCTCGACGTGCGGGTCGCCGGCACCCTTCCCCCGCGCTGGGGCCGTGTCCGAGTCAGCACCATTCCGGGTACCGAGCGGTTGTTCGTCGGAATCGTGGAGGACATCACCGATCGTCTGATGGCGAATGCGGCGCTGACGGCGAGCGAAGAGCGATTCAGGCGGCTGTTCGAACATGCTCCGATCGCCATCCAGCGCGAAGATCATTCGGCGGCGTATGAAGAGGTCAAGGCCCTCCAGGCACGGGGCATCGACGTTCGACAGTGGTACACCGAGGACGAGCGTCGGCTGCGCAGTCTGCTGTCGCGGGTCCTGATCACCGACCTCAATCCGGCGGCACGGGAACTGCAAGAGAACCGGCTCGGCTCGGCGGTCGGTCCGGGTCCACTCGTTCGCCACTACACCGAGCCGGCCAGGGATGGATTCATCCAGACGTTGGAGGCGATCGCTGCCCGCCGGACGAGTCTCGAATACGAAGTCCTCACCTCCACCGCCGATGGTGCTTCGGTCTATCTCGACCTCAAATGGCAGGTCCCTGAGGTGGACGGCGAGCCTGACTACGCCCATCTGATGCTGACGCTGCACGACAGCACCGATCTCCAGCTGACCAAACGACGCCTACAGGAGGAGATCGCTTCCAAGGATCGATTCTTGGCGTCGGTGGCCCACGAACTGCGAACACCATTGACTGCCGTGGTGGGCTTCGCTCAAGAACTCCAGGACGACTCGGGGATCTACACCGAAGCCGAACGCAAGGAGTTCCAGAGCCTCATCGCCTTCCACAGTGGCGAGCTGGCGCATCTCATCGAAGACCTGCTGGTGTGGGCGAGGGCCGACATCGGAGAAGTGCAGGTGCGCCCGGCGACCGTCGATCTGGGTGCATGCGTGGCCGAATGCCTCGACGCCATGCCGGACGTCGACATACCCTTCGAATGGTCGGTGTCCGAGGTACAGGCGTACGCCGATCCTTCCCGTGTTCGACAGGTCGTCCGTAACCTGGCGACCAACGCGGTGCGATACGGCGGGCCGGAACCGCGGGTGTCCGTTGGGGCCGAGGACGGCTGGGCGATCGTGGAGGTGAGTGACGACGGCCCGGAACTCAGCTCGGACCAGCGTGAGCAGATCTTCGCCCCTTATGCGCGTGCGGATGCATCGGCGTCGCTGCCAGGATCCATCGGACTCGGACTCACCGTGTCACGGACACTCGCTCGGCTCCAGGGCGGAGACGTGACCTTCGTTCGCCGAGACGGACGCAACGTGTTCCGACTTACGCTTCCTCAGACTGCCCCCGCTCCAGACTGAGGGCCGATGCCGTGGACCTGCCGCGCGGGATTCACGAAGCCAGAACGTTCGTGACCAACTCCTGGGCGGCTCGTTGGATCTCGGCGAGGTGCTCGGTTCCCCGGAAACTCTCGGCGTAGATCTTGTACACGTCCTCGGTCCCGGAGGGCCGAGCTGCGAACCAGGCGTGGGAGGTTTCCACCTTGAGGCCACCGATTGGTGCACCGTTTCCGGGTGCGGCGACAATCACCGCGGTGATCGGGTCTCCGGCCAACTCCGTTCTCGTGATCTGGTCAGCCGACAGCTTGGCCAGGCGCGCCTTTTGGTCCTTGGTGGCGGGAGCGTCGATCCGGGCATACACCGGCTCACCGTGCCGTTCGATGAGATCGCGATACCGCATGCTCGGCGTCTCGCCGGTGACAGCGAGGATCTCCGAGGCCAGCAGGCACAGGAGTATCCCGTCTTTGTCGGTCGTCCACACCGACCCGTCACCGCGGAGGAATGAGGCCCCTGCCGACTCCTCGCCCCCGAACCCGACCGAACCGTCCAACAGCCCCTGGACGAACCACTTGAACCCGACCGGTACTTCGACCAGGCGGCGTCCCAGGCTCTCCACTACCCGGTCGATCATCGACGACGACACCAGTGTCTTTCCCACACCGGTCGACTCCGGCCAGTCGCTCCGATGGGTGAACAGGTATTCGATGGCGGTTGCCAGGAAATGATTCGGGTTCATCAGCCCGGCGTCCGGGGTGACGATTCCATGCCGGTCGGCGTCGGCATCGTTTCCGGTGGCGATGTCGAACCGGTGGCGTACGTCGATGAGCGACGCCATCGCATACGGCGAGGAACAGTCCATCCGGATCTTGCCGTCCCAGTCCAAAGTCATGAACCTCCAAGTCGGGTCGACCTCCGGGTTGACCACCGCGAGGTCCAGCCGGTGGACGTCGGCGATGCGTTGCCAATAGTCGACCGCCGCACCACCCATCGGGTCGGCTCCGATACGGACCCCGGCCGAACGAATGGCGTCGAGGTCCACGACGTCGGGCAGGTCGGCGACGTAGGCGCCGAGCATGTCGTGGCGTTCGACCGTGTCCGCCTCCAATGCCCGTGTCAGGCGGATCCGACGCACCTCACGTCCGCCGGCTTCGACGATGTCGTTGGCTCGCCGGGCGATCCAGGCGGTGGCGTCGGTGTCAGCCGGTCCACCGTGGGGCGGGTTGTACTTGAAGCCGCCGTCGGTGGGAGGGTTGTGCGACGGCGTCACGACGATTCCGTCCGCTCGCCGGCCTTCGCCGGGGCGGTTGTAGTCGAGGATGGCGTGGGATATCGCCGGCGTCGGCGTATGGGCGGAGTCTGCTTCGATCCGCACCCAGACCCCGTTCCCTGCCAGGACTTCGAGCGCGGTGGTCCACGCAGGCTCGGACAGGGCGTGGGTGTCCCGGCCCAGGTAGACCGGCCCGTCGATTCCCTGGTTCGCCCGGTATTCGACGATGGCTTGGGTCATCGCTGCCACGTGTAGCTCGTTGAACGAGCGGTCCAGGCTGGAACCGCGATGCCCCGACGTTCCGAACGACACCCTCTGTTCGGGGACGCTCGGGTCGGGGTCGACCGCGTAATACCGCGTGACGAGGTGGGGGATGTCGGTGAGGTCTTCGGCGGTGGCTGGGGTTCCGGCACGGGGATGGGTCATCCCTGCATTGTGCCCCGATGCGGTATACGGCGTCGGTCGTGGTTGGATTGACGTATGCCCCGCTCCGCCAAAGCCCTCATCGCCGCTGCCGTCGTCGTGCTTCTCGCAGGTGTCGGAGTGGTGGCTTTCACCGCGGGTCGTGGAGCGGGAACCTTCGACGGCTGGATGGAACGAGTATTCGGTCAGGGAGAGACCACCGACGTCGGTCCGGTGACGATCACCGCATTACGCGAACTCGCCCAACTCACGACATTCGAGATGGTGGAGTACACCGTCGTCGAGAAGGCGGATGATCGCGGCTGGCTGAACTGGGCGACCGGGGACAGTGTGTCGATGTTCGTGGTGGCGCGGATCGGTGCAGGAGTGGATCTGTCGACGCTCACTGCGGATCGCCTCCAGGCCGACCGGGAGACCGGGGTCGTGACCGTTCGCCTCCCCGCCCCGGAGATCTCCTATGTCGACGTCGACGAAGAACAGACCACGGTGTACGACCGCGACACCGGGATCTTCACGTCCGGAAACCCCAATCTCGAATCTGCTGCCCGCCTGGCTGCTGAGGAGATCCTGGTGCAGGCCGCCTTCGACGAGGGCCTGTTGGATCGGGCGGCGGCAGAAGCAGAAGCGGTCATCACCACCTTCCTCGAGACACTCGGCTACACCGATGTCATCGTCACTGTCGAACGTTGACCGCTAGTCGATCGGTGGCATCCACCACGGGTGGACGCCGTCGGTGTCCTCCGGCGGATCAGACGGGAGATCCGGCGGTGCACCATGGATGCGCAGGAAGGCTCCCAAGGCGGCGGCGGCGGACGTTCGGGTGAGGGACT
>JBKHXZ010000276.1:0-18664 GCA_046565785.1 Acidimicrobiia bacterium | reverse complement strand
TCGGTGATGCTGATGGCATGAGCAGATTTTACTCGCATTGCGAGTATTGACGCGATATCTTTCCGATCATCGAGTCGGAGGAACCAATGGCGATCGGCACGTGGCGATGTGTCGTGATCAACGTCACCGACCTCAAGGTGGCATACCAGTTCTGGTCGGCAGTGACCGGGTTCGAAGTCATCGGGTCGGAAGAGGGGTGGCACGGGTGGCTGGGGTACCTCGGAACGAAGGATCCCTGGAAGCACGAGATCATCCTTCAACGAGTCGACAATGCGCCCGTCGAGGTCGGGATACCGACACACGACCGCACCAATCCGATCCATATCGACCTGACCCCCGTGGACGGCGTCGACGCCGCCATCGAGCAGATCATCGGTCTCGGCGGAACCCTCAAGAAGCCACCCAGCTTGTACCCACGTCCCGGATCCCACGAAGGTCACCGTCCCTACATCGACTGGGCCGTGATGCAGGATCCCTTCGGGAACGAGTTCTGTCTGGTCAAGGACTTGACCACCGACCAGTCCTACGCAGCGATGGATCCGCGGTGGACAACGGATCACGAATGGCGAGTGGCAGCGGGCCAAACGCGCTGAGTCCCACCTGGAGTCGACCCAAAAGCTGAGCGCCCACCCCGAACAGGGTGGGCGCTCAGCGATTCGGTGAGTTGCTGCTCAGCTACGCGGGTCGAGTTCCTCGAAGGCCTCGTCGAACGAACGAGCCGGACGACGACGGTCGCCGCCTGCATCGTTACCCGAGGGGGCGTCCTTGCGGTTGCCCTGATCCCGGTTGCCGTCCCGGTTCCGGTCACGGTCGCCGCGACCGCCCCCATCCCGGCCACCACGGTCCCCGCGATCCCGGCCGCCGCGATCGTCACGGCCGCCCCGGTCACGCCGGTCGTCACGCCGGTCGTCTCGCCGGTCGTCGGCGGGCCGGTTCTTGGCCTCCTCCGACGGTTCCAGTTTGTCGACCAGCTCCAGACTCAGCTTGCCCTTGTCGTCGATCTCCCGCAGGCGGACCTTGATCTTCTGACCCTGGGTGAGGTAATCCTCCACCCGGTCCACCCGACGCTCGGAGTCGATCCGGGAGATGTGCAGGAGTCCGTCACGTCCGGGGAAGATGTTCACGAACGCACCGAACTTGGTGATGTTCACGACCTCCCCCTCGTACTCGGCACCCAGTTCGGGCTCCGGCGGGAAGGCGATCTGCATGACCTTGGCCTTGGCTGCGGACAATGCGTCTCCGTCGGTCGAGGCGATGCGAACGATGCCGATGGAACCTTCCTCTTCGATCTCGATGGTGGCGCCGGTGGTCTCTTCGAGCTCGCGGATCACCTTGCCCTTGGGTCCGATCACCTCGCCGATCTTGTCCTTGGGAATCTCGATCGACTCGATACGCGGAGCGTTCTTGTTCAGCTCCGGACGCGGTTCGGCGATCGTCGCCGTCATGACCTCGAGGATCTTCAAACGGGCTTCCTTCGCCTGGGCAAGTGCCCCGGTCAAGACCTCGCTGGGCAGACCCTGCAGCTTCGTGTCGAGCTGCAGTGCAGTGATGACCTCGGCGGTACCTGCCACCTTGAAGTCCATGTCACCCAGCGCATCCTCGGCACCGAGAATGTCGGTGAGGGTCACGTAGCTGCCGTCCCGATGGATGAGGCCCATGGCGATACCCGCCACCGGAGCCAGGATCGGCACGCCGGCATCCATCAACGACAGAGTCGATGCGCACACCGACGCCATCGAGGTGGAACCGTTCGACGACAGCACTTCGGAAACGAGACGCAGGGCGTAGGGGAACTCGTCCTCGGTGGGGACCACCGGATGCACCGCCTTCTCGGCAAGGGCCCCGTGACCGATCTCCCGACGCTTGGGACCGCGCATGAAGCCGGCCTCGCCGGTGGAGAAAGGCGGGAAGTTGTAGTGGTGCATGTAGCGCTTGCCCTCGGCGCGGCCGAGATCGTCGAGCATCTGCTCCATTTTCAGCATGCCCAGGGTGGTGATGTTCAGCACCTGGGTCTCACCCCGCTGGAACAGGCCCGAGCCGTGGGCCCGACCTACCACTCCGACTTCTGCGCTCAGCGGACGGATGTCCTTGGCGCCGCGTCCGTCGAGGCGGACACCGTCGTCGACGACACGCGCTCGCATCATGTCCTTCAAGACCGACTTGAACGCCCGCTTGGCCATCTCAGGGCCCTCGGTGTCGTCTTCGGCCAGACCCAACCCGGCCAGCGTCGCCTCCCAGGCGGCGTCTTCGGCAGCCTTGCGCTCGGCCTTGTCGGCGGTGCGCACCACCGACTCCAACTTGGGAGTAGCGATAGCGGTCACTCGCTCGAGGATTTCGTCGGTGTAGTCGACGGCCATCGGCCATTCGACCTCGGTCTTGGTCACTTTGGAAGCAAGTTCGAGCTGCAATTCCACGAGCTGAGCGATGTAGGCCTTCGACTCCTCGAGTCCGCGGGCGACGGTCTCCTCATCGGAGGGTGCCGCCCCTTCTTCGATGAGCCGCAGCCCGTCGGGGGTGGAACCCGCCTCGACCATGATGACGTCGATGCCACCGTCGGCATTGCGGCCACCGGCTACGACGAGTTCGAACACCGACTCCTCGAGATCCTCGTAGGTGGGGAAAGGAATCCACTCTCCGTCCTTGAGCGCAAGTCGCACGCCGCCAACGGGTCCGTCGAAGGGAATCGGACTGACCATCAGCGCGGCAGACGCGCCGTTCAGTGCGACCACGTCGAAGGGATTCTCGTCGTCGACCGCCAAAGTGGTCATGACGACGTGGGTTTCACAGCGATAACCGTCTTTGAAGGACGGGCGAAGCGGACGGTCGACCAGCCGACAGGTCAGGATGGCCTGCTCAGTGGGACGTCCTTCGCGACGGAAGAACGAGCCGGGGATGCGTCCCGCGGCATACATGCGCTCTTCGAAGTCGACGGTGAGCGGGAAGAAGTCGATACCTTCCCGCATCTTCTTGTTGGCGGTGGCGGTGACCAGCATCTCGGTTTCTCCGAGACGGGCCACGACTGCACCGTCGGCCTGTCCGGCCAACTTGCCGGTCGAGAACGACAGCGTCTTGCCGCCGACCTCGCCGGATACCGTGATTTCGGACACGGTTTCTCCTCTTTGTCGGGGAGTCCGGCCCGTTACCAGTTGTCACCTCTCGAAAAGAGGTGGCAACTAGCAACCGGCTGACTCCATCGTGTTGGTCTGCCCGGATCGAATCCGGGAGGTGATCCCGACCGTATGGCCGGAACGCAGAAAGAGCAGCCGGTGGGCTGCTCTTTCCGGGATCTTCAGCGCCGCAGACCCAGGGCTGCGATGAGGGAGCGATAACGGTCGACGTCCTGACGCTTGAGATAGTTCAGGAGTCGGCGACGCTTTCCCACCATCATCAGCAGGCCGCGCCGGCTGTGATGGTCGTGCTTGTGCTCGCGGAGATGTTCGGTCAGATGGTTGATGCGCTCGGTGAGCAGCGCCACCTGGACCTCGGGCGAGCCGGTGTCCGAGTCGTGAGTTCCGAACTCGGTGATGATTTCTTGAGTGGTTTTCATATGCGCGAAAAACGTCCTGTGGGCCTCGGAAGGGAGGTCGTCCCGATGCGGGAGACGTTCACGTTACCACCTGGGACGTCACAGGCGAATTCGACAGGACCGCTTCGACCTCGATCTCCACCTTCCACGCCGGATCCAACAATGCGGCCACCACCACCATCGTCGCCACCGGCGTTCCTCGGCCGAACACTTCCCGGTGGGCGGTCCCCACCTCGTCGGCGTCGGCCGGGTCGGTGATGAACATACGAGTTCGCACGACGTCGGCCGCCGACGCCCCCAGTTGGGCCATGGCGTCGAGGGCAATACGACCGCACAGCAGCATCTGATCGTGAGCGGAGATGGGAAGCGGGCCACCGCCTTGCGGGATGGGGGCGGTTCCCGCCACCTCCACCCTGTCGCCCACCCGGCGAGCGCGACAGAACCCGTAGCGCTCCTCGAAAGGACTGGCAGATCGAACGATGGTCATGATGCGGCGAGGATACGCGCCGCAATGTCCCGGTCGGCGGCGATCTGAGCGACGAGGGCCTCGACATCCTCGAAGCGCCGCTCCTCCCGGATGCGCTGCACGAATCCGATCGACAGGATCTCCCCGTACAGGTCGTCGTCGAAGTCGAGCAGATGCGCCTCGATCGTCCGGGTACTGACCCCGAACGTGGGGCGTACACCGATGTTCACCACCGCCGGATGCCGCCTGTCCCCCCAGCTCACCCATGCTGCGTACACCCCGTTGGAGGGAACTGCCATCCGGTCGGGGATGTGGAAGTTGGCGGTGGGAAAACCGATCTGCCGACCGCGAGCATCTCCATGGATCACCGGCCCCACCAGTTCGAAGGGACGACCGAGGAGCACTGCCGCCATGGCGACGTCCCCGGCAGCCAATAGCTCACGAATCCGTGTGGATGAGATCACTCCGTCCGGACCGCCATCACCCAGCATTTCGACGATCTCCACCGAGAACCCGTGTTCTCTTCCGAGCGAGGTCAGCAGGGCAGGGTCACCGCCCCGGTCCCGACCGAATCGAAAGTTCTCTCCCACCGCGATCGTCCGGGCACGGAGCCGCAGCACGAGGATTTCGGTGACGAAGGCGCGCGGATCGAGGTCGCGGATCTCCAAGAACGGCAGCACCCCCACGATCTCCACCCCGACCGCAGCAAGCAGCGCGTGCCGCTGCTCGACGGTGGTGAGCATGTCAGGAGCACGATCAGGCGCCAGAAATTCGAGCGGATGCGGGTCGAAGGTCAACGCCACCGGGACGAGACCTTCCCGGTGGGCGTGTTCGGTGAGGTCTGACATCACCTGCTGGTGTCCCCGGTGGACACCGTCGAAGACGCCGATCGCGACCGCCGTACCGGCGGCGGCGACCTGCCAGGAGAAGGGGTCCCCGCGGAGGATCACCTCGCCACCACCACCTCGGGTCGGCCAAGTCCGGACGACGCCCGATAGACCGCCAGCAGAGTCCCGGCCGGGTCGTGGACGGCCACCAGGCCGTCGGCCGTCGACGAAACCGGGATGGGCCGACCGTTTCCCACCAGTCGGGCGGTGTCGGCATCGGCGACGATGGTGGGGAGGAAAGCCAGCGCATCCGCCGGTTCGACCAGGCGTGACTGCCACGACTGCAGGTCGTCCCATCCCACTGCGTCGTCGATCGTCAACGCGCCGTTTCGGGTACGGCGCAGCGCCGACAGGTGAGCGAAACCGCCGAGGGCACCGGCGATGTCGTCGGCCAGGGAACGCACGTAAGTGCCCTTCCCGCACACGACCCGGAACGTGACTTCGGGATACGTGCCGTCCTTCACCTCGAGGAACTCGAGCTCGTAGATCGTTACCGGACGCGCCTCACGCTCGACCTCGATCCCCCGGCGGGCGAGGTCGTACAGGCGCTCTCCACCCGTCTTGAGGGCCGACACCATCGGCGGCACCTGCTGGATCTCGCCTATGAACTGTGCCCTCACCGCTTCGAGTTCCGCCTCCGAGACCGTCATCGGGCGGCGGTCGACCTCTTCACCGTCGGCATCCAGCGTGTCGGTGGCGATCCCGAAGACAGCGGTCGCCACGTACTCCTTGTCCTGGTCGGCCAGAAACCGGATGAGCCGGGTCACACCGCCCAGAGCGACCACCACCACGCCAGTGGCCATCGGGTCCAAGGTGCCGGTGTGCCCGGCCTTACGGATCCCGGTTACCCGCCGCAGCGCATCGACCACGTCGTGCGAGGTGACGCCGGACGGCTTGTCTACGGCGAGGAACCCTGCGTTCACTCGACCGGTTCCAGCCGCGCCCTGACCGCTTCGACCGCCGCCTCGGCGGTTGCTTCCAATGTGAAGCCGGCAGCGTTGTGATGACCACCCCCACCCAGGTCAACGGCGATCGCCCCCACATCGACCCGACCCCGGGAACGAAGCGAGCCCTTCACCCGACCCCCGTCCATCTCCTTGACCAACAGCGCGACATCCGACTCGGCCGCGGTCCGTACGACGTCGATCAGGGGATCGGTGTCGGAATGTCCGATACCCGCCGACTGCAGGTCTTGTTTCGTGAGCACGGACCAGACCAGCCGACGCTCGGCGTCGAGCTGCGCCCGACTGAGGACCGCTCCCGCCGCATGCAGATAGCCGAACGGCGTCTCCTCGTAGACGTGCTGACCGATCACTTCGGGACGCGCCCCCGCCTCCACCATGCGGGCAGCGGCACGCAGGGTCGCCGGAGTGGTGTTGGAGTACTGGAAGCGTCCCGTGTCGGTCACCAGACCGGTCAGCAGCGCCGTGGCGATCGGCTGGTCGATCTCCCATCCGAGCCGGTCGAGCAGACCGACCACGATCTCGGCGGTGGCGGCGGCAGCCGGATCGATCAGATCGACGTCACCAAAGCCCTCGTTGGTGACGTGATGGTCGATCACTACGACCGTACCGGCACGCCTGGCTACCTCGCCCAGCTCGCCGAGGCGGTCGGCCGAACCAGCGTCGAAGGAGACGAACACCTGCGGCGCCTCCGGTACCTGGGCGGGAGGAACCAACAGATCGATGTCCAGGAACCGATATGTCTCGGGAATCACGAACGGGGTACCGAACGACGCCACCACCTGCTTTCCCTGGGCGCCGGCGGCCATCCCCAGCCCGAGCATCGAGCCGAGGGCGTCGCCGTCGGGGCCCACATGACAGGCGAGCACCAACTGGTCGGCCCCGGTGAGAACCTCTGCGGCCCGGTCGAGCATCTCAGGTGTCATCGGAATCCTCCGCAGGCTCGTGGATGCGCCGTAACGCGGCATCGAGGCGTTCACCGGCGGTGATCCCGTGATCGGGCCGGAACTCGAGCGCCGGGGTGTACTTCATCCGCACCTGCCGTCCCAACTCACGCCGCAGTCGCGGGGCGGCCGCCTCCAACGCCGCTTTGGTCTCGTCCAAGGTCGACTGGTCGAGAGCGGAGAAGTAGACGACGGCGCTGCGCAAGTTGGGAGCGGTTTCGACGCCGGTGATGGAGACGATGCCGAGACGCGGATCCTTCAGCACCTCGACTTCCTCGGCCAGCACTTGGCGGATGATCGAGTTGACTCGCCGCATTCGGGAAAAGGACGGATCACCCACGAGGATCCTCCAGATATGTCACTGCCACGTCGACCGCCGCCAATTCCAGCTGCTCGTCAACGTAGCGGCGCACACGGTCGATGAGACGTTCCAGTTCGGCCGCATCCGGCGCTACCACTGCCACCCCGATCACCGAACGCTGCCAGGTGTCGTGATAGTCGACCTCGGCGACGCTGAGCGACGCCAACCGGCGCAGGCCCTCGACGAAAGGTCGAAGCACCTTGCGCTTCTGTTTGAGCGAGTCGCTGTCCCCGATGTGCACCTCGATCCGGAGGGCGGCGGCATGCATCAGGTACGGGCGACCTCGCGGATCTCGAACACCTCGATCACGTCGCCTTCCTTGACGTCGTTGAAGTTCTCGAGGCCGATACCGCATTCGAAACCCGATGCGACCTCGCGCACATCGTCTTTGAAGCGGCGCAGCGAGTCGATCTTTCCGGTGTAGGCGACCACGCCTGCCCGTAGCAGTCGGGCACGCGCTCCGCGCTGGACGACACCTTCGGTGACGTAACAACCGGCGATGGTTCCCGCACGCGGCACCTTGAACAAGGCACGTACCTCGGCCGAGCCGAGCACGACTTCTTCTTCGTCCGGCGACAGGCGCCCGACCAGCATCGCCTCGAGCTCGTCCAGAAGTTCGTAGATGATCCCGTAGGTGCGGATTTCGATCCCCGTCTGCTCGGCCGAACGACGGGCTTTGGGGTCGGGACGGACGTTGAATCCGACGATGATGGCGCCGGTCACTTCGGCCAGCGTCACGTCGTTTTCGTTGATACCGCCGACCGCCCCGTGTACCACGTCGATGCGGCCGTCCGAACGGGTGATCTTGGCGATCGACTCTTTGAGCGCCTCGAGCGACCCATGGGCGTCCGCCTTGAGGATCACCCGCAACTCGGTGTCCTCGGACCGGAGCTGTTCCAAAAGGCCTTGCAGACGTTCGCGTCCGGAAAGGGTGCTCTGTTCCTGGTCTTTGAGCGCCTGTTCGCGCTCGGCGGCGATCGCTCGAGCCTCCTTGTCGTTCTTGACGACTTCGAGGATGTCCCCGGCGGTCGGCACATCCGACCAACCCATGATCAACACCGGCGCACTGGGACCGGCCAACTTCAGTCGATTTCCCTCGTGATCCATCAGTGCCCGCGCACGGCCCGCCACCGCACCGGCGACGAACGAGTCACCCTGGTTGAGGGTCCCTCGTTTGACGATCACGGTGGCCGTCGGCCCCATCCCCGGGTCGAGCTGGGATTCGATGACCACTCCGGTGGCGGCAGGTTTGGGATTCGCCTTGTATTCCTGGAGCTGGGCGATCAGGTCGAGGACCTCGAGCAGGTTGTCGATCCCCTCCCCGGTCTCGGCGGACACTTCCACCGACGTGACATCGCCACCCAGCTCCTCGACGATCACACCATGCTGGGTGAGTTCGGTGCGCACCCGCATCGGATCGGCCGCGGGCAGGTCGATCTTGTTGATGGCGACCACCATCTCGACCCCCGCCGCTTTGGCGTGGCTGATGGCCTCGATGGTCTGAGGCATGACCCCGTCGTCGGCGGCAACGACCAGCACGACGATGTCGGTCACCTCGGCGCCGCGGGCACGCATGGTGGTGAACGCCTCGTGGCCGGGCGTGTCGATGAACGTGAGCTTGTTGCCACCGACCTCAACCTGATACGCACCGATGTGCTGGGTGATGCCACCCGCCTCACCTTCGACCACGTTGGCCTTGCGGATGCGGTCGAGTAGCGAGGTCTTGCCGTGGTCGACATGTCCCATCACGGTGATGACGGGTGGCCGAGGACGGAGGTCGGCTTCGGCGTCTTCGAACGACGGCATCTCGGCGGTGGCCGGTCCGGCAGGTTCGGCGACGGGAGCGTCGGTGATGTCGACGATGACATCGAAGGTCTCGGCGATCTCCTCGAACATGTCGGACGGCATCTGGGCGGCGGCACCGGCGGGACGACCGCGCAGCATGAGTGCCTTGACGATCTCTCCGGCGCCGACCCCGATCGCCTCGGCGAACTCCGCAACCGTCATCCCGACGTGGACGGTGGCGATCCCGATGTCGGACGTGCCGGTGTCTTCGGGCTCGGCGGACGGCGCCGCGGCTGCCGGCTCGGGCTCGGGCTCCGCGGCCGGCGTTTCTTCTTCGGATGCCACGCCAGGCTCGGACACCACAGCATCCGTGCCGGAGTCGTCGAATGCGAGCTTGATCAGGTCGGCATCACCTTCCTCCACGCTGGAGGAAGCGGTCTTCACGTCGTAACCGAGCTCCAATGCCTTCTCGAGGACGTCCTTCGATTCGAGGTCGAGGTCCCGCGCAATCTCATAGATACGTACTTTCGCCAATTTCACTCCACCTCACGTCACTCTTCTTCGTCGACGACGGCCGCGTCGGTGCTGTCCGGCGAGTCGTCCGAATCGACACTGTCGTCGGATACGGCCGGCTCCACCACTTCTGTCTCCATGTCGGCCGGGACCGCCGTCTCCGGTTCTGCCTCGGAGGCCGCCTCCGGCGCCTGGCGCGCTTCATCGGCCGGCTCCGGCTCGTCGGAACGGATGTCGATCTTGTATCCGGAAAGCCGAGCGGCGAGCCTGGCGTTCTGGCCTTCCTTGCCGATGGCGAGAGAAAGCTGGTGTTGACCGACGATGACCTCGGCGGTCTTCTCGTCCTCGTCGATGATGACATCCTTGATCTTCGCCGGGCCGAGAGCCTCGGCGATGAACTGCCGGGTGTCCTCCCGGTACTGGACCACGTCCACCTTCTCGCCGCGAAGTTCGTTGACCACCTCACGAACCCTGGAGCCCCGCGCACCCACGCAGGCCCCTTTGGGATCGACGTTGGGGTCGTGGCTGATCACCGCGATCTTCGTGCGATGACCCGGCTCCCGGGCGATCGCCACGATCTCCACGGTGCCGTCGACCAGTTCCGGCACTTCCAGTTCGAGCAGCCGACGAACCAGGTCGGGATGGCTCCGAGACACGACGATCTGCGGACCCTTGCCTTCTTCCCGCACCTCGATGATGACGCCCTTCACCCGATTGCCTCGCTCCAGCCGCTCGTAGGGAATGCGCTCGGAGCCAGGCACGATCGCTTCGGCATCGCCCAAGTCCAAGATGGCGTACCGGTTGTCGACCTGTTGGACGATGCCGGTGACCAGGTCACCTTCCCGCCCCTCATAGACGTCGTAGACCTGTTCGCGCTTGGCCTCACGCAGCCGCTGGGCGATCACCTGCTTGGCAGTCTGGGCAGCGATACGCCCGAAGTCGTCCGGGGTGTCCTCCCACTCGCGGGTGACGTTGCCGTCCTCGTCCAACTCCTGGGCGTACACCCGGATGTCGCCCGAATCGGGGTCGATGGTGACCCGCGCCTCTTCGGCGGCACCGGGGCTGCGCTTGTAGGCGCTCACCAGCGCGTTGGCCAACGCATCGAGGATGGTGTCAACGGGCACTCCCCGCTCGCGCTCGAGCAGTTCGAGGGCCTCCATGACCTGAAAGTCGATCTTCATGCGTCAGTCCTCACTTCTTCCCGGGTTTCGGCGCGGCTTCCCAGCGGAACACCGTCCGAGCCTTGGCGATCTCGTCGTAGGCGAAGTCGACAGACGAGCCATCCTCGACGATGACCGTCCCCCGGTCGTCGCCGGCGTGGTCGAGACGACCCCTGACCACGATGGTCTCGCCGTCGCGACGAATCTTCATGTTGACTTCGCGGCCGACCGACTTCTGGAAGTGTCGAGGGGTCTTGAGCGCTCGCTCCAGACCGGGTGACGTCACCTCCAGCCGGTACGGATCGTCGATGTCCGCCTCGGCATCCAACAATCTGCTGATGCCGTTGCTGACTTCGGCGATCCGATCCAGATCGACCGGTTCGTCGCCGTCGATGACCACGCGCAGCGTCCGCCCGGGACCGGTGCCCTTCAGCTCCAGGTCGTCGAGTTCGAGTCGTTCGGCTGCCAGCCACGGCTCGATCAATCGCCGTACCTCGTCGATCATCGTTCGTCGTCGTCCTTCTCCGTTCGTCTCCGACCTCTCAACAAAAGAGGCGGGCGCGACGCCCACCTCAAGTGAAAACTCGGATGTCGACCCACCATCATAGCGCGCCGCGCGTCAGCGGTTCGGGGGCTTCCCGAGCCGACCGACCCTCACAGTCTACGCCGTATCGGCCTCAACCGTTCCGAGTGTGGAAGTCGGCCATGAAGTCGATCAGGGTGTCGACACTCTCCCGCGACAGCGCCGCATACAGGCTGGCACGCAAGCCTCCGACACTCCGATGGCCCTTCAGCCCGATCAGGCCGGCCCCGGTCGCCTCCGCGACGAACTGCTTCTCCAAATCCTCGGTGGGGAGTCGGAAGACGACGTTCATGTGGCTTCGATCGCGAGGGTTCACCGGGTTCCGGTAGAACCCGCCGGAGTCGTCGATCGCCCGGTAGAGGGCCCCTGCTTTGTCCGCCGACTCTCGCTCGACGGCCTCCACTCCCCCACGCGCCACCACCCGTTCCAGGACCTTGCCCATGATCCAGATCGGGAACATGGGCGGGGTGTTGCCCAGCGAATCGGAATCGGCGTGGTAGGCGTACCGCAGGTAATCCCCAAGGTCGTCGGGACCGTCGGCCACCACCGAGGTGCGAACGAACACCACCGCCATTCCGGCCGGCGCCAGATTCTTCTGCACCCCGCCGTAGATCAGGTCGTACCGATCCCAGTCGATGGGCCTGGCCAGGTAATCCGAACTCATGTCCGCCACCAGTGGGACATCGACTTCCGGCAAGTCGACCATGCGGATCCCGCCGATCGTCTCGTTGGTGGTGATGTGCAGATAGCGGGTGTCGCCGGTGATGTGCACCTCCCCGGGGTCGGGCATCCGTGTGAACCCGTCCGCCTTGCCGTCCCAGGCCGAATAGACCTCACCGTGGTGACGGGCATTGTCGAATGCCTTCGACCCCCACGAACCGGAGACGACGTAACCGGCCTTCTGTCCAGAGGCGAGCAGATTGATCGGCACCATGGCGAACTGGAGTGTCGCCCCACCCTGCACAAAGAGGATGGCGAAGTCTTCGGGTGCTCCGGACACCCGCCGGGTGAGTTCCAAGGTACGCATGTGGACTTGTTCGTATTCGGCGGAGCGGTGACTCATCTCCACCAGAGACATCCCGGTGCCGGCGAAGTCGACGAACTCGTCTCTCGCCTCCTCCAGGACATCGGTGGGAAGCGTGCAGGGTCCGGCACCGAAGTTGTGGGCTCGCATCGTTTTCTCCCGTCGAGTTCGGGCAGAATCGTAGGTGGGCATCCGAAGGCCGTAGCCTGCGAGGCATGGACGGGTTCACCGAGGTCGATGTGGTCCGGGTCGGCTCCGACGGAGTCCGCCGGGAATCGGACATGGTGGCAACCGAATCCCCCTTCGAGATGCGCCTCGGCTCCACTCCTATCGCAGTGTTGATGCGAACACCCGGACGGGAAACCGAACTCGCCACCGGGTTCTGCCTCACCGAAGGGATCCTCCTCTCGCCGGCAGAACTCACCGAGGTGGAACAGATGGACGGCGATCGTTTCCAACTGATCCTCGCCGAAGGAGTTACCGTCGATCCCGAACAGTTCCGCCGCAACACCTACACGACATCGTCGTGCGGGGTGTGCGGGAAGGCCTCGATAGACGCGGTACGGATCGCCGCACGCCCGCTTCCGGTCGGACCGATCCTTCGCCCGGCCGACGTCCCTCGTCTGATCGCCGGGCTGCGCCGAACTCAGGAGATCTTCGACCTCACCGGCGGGCTGCACGGTGCCGCCATCGTGACCGCCGGAGGCGGCGTGGAAGCCGCCGCCGAAGACGTCGGGCGCCACAACGCGGTGGACAAGGCGGTGGGGATGCTGGCCCGGCGTCGCTGGCCACTGGGCGAGGTCGTCCTGGTGGTGTCCGGCCGGATCAGTTTCGAGATCGCCCAGAAGGCGGCCGTCGCGGGAATCCCGATGGTGGTGGGGGTGTCTGCCGCGTCGTCTCTGGCGGTGGAACTGGCCGCCGAAGTGGGGCTGACCGTGATCGGGTTCGTCCGGGGCGATTCGTTCGTCGTCTATTCCGGCGCCGACCGGGTCAGCGACTGATACCCAGCCGCTCCGCCAGAAAGTCGAGGCAGTCGTCGAAGGCAACCTCTTCGGTTTCCATTGTCGCCCGCGGGGTGAACTCGGCGGTGCGGGCGTCGAGTCCGCGAGGCCCGATGGTGATCCGGAACGGTATTCCCACCAACTCGGCATCGGCGAACTTCACCCCGGGACGCTCGATACGGTCGTCGTAGATCACCGAGATGCCAGCCCGGCGGAACTGCTCGTAGAGCTGTGTGGCCGCCCCCTGCACCGCTTCGTCGTCGGCCCGCAAGGTGGTGATCACCACATCCCACGGTCCGACCCCGACCGGCCAAATGATTCCTCGCTCGTCGTTGTGCACCTCGACGACCGTCGCCATGTTGCGTTCAAGACCGATGCCATAGGATCCCATGATGACGGGACGGGACTCGCCTTCCGGATCCTGCACGTAGGCCCCCATCGCCTCGGAGTACCTGGTACCGAGCTTGAAGATGTGACCGACCTCGACGCCCTTCCACAGGTCGAGGGTGCCACCGTCGACGATGCACGGCTCGCCTGCTCCGACCGCTCGCAGGTCCTCCCACCGGCCGACTTCGATGTCCCGGTCGACATCGATGTCCCGCAGGTGCCAGTCGTCGTCGTTGGCGCCGGTGACCATCCCCCGCCGCCCGCGCAACGCCTCATCGGCGATGATCGGAACGCCGCTGACCCCGACCGCCCCGAGACTGCCCGGGTGAGCGCCCAGCAGGTCGACGATCTCTTCGGCCTGTGCGGGGCGCATCACCATGGTCTTGGTGGCGTCGATCAGTTTCTGTTCCTGCAGGTCGTGATCGCCCCGCATCAGCACCAGAGTGGGGGTTCCGTCCAGGATGTACACCAGCGTCTTGATCTGACGCTCCGGGCCGGCGATGTCCGGGAACCCCTCGGCCAGGGCGCGGATGGTTCGGACGCCGGGGGTGGCGAACCTGGAGGGCTCGGGGACCGACTCGGGATCGTCGACCTCGGCCACCCGGGAACGGGCGCGCTCGACGTTGGCGGCGTAGTCACAGCGATCGCAGGTGACGATCCAGTCCTCTCCGGCGGCACTGCGGACCATGAATTCGGTGGACTCCGACCCGCCCATGATGCCCGACGACGCCTCGACCGGGACGGCGTCGAGACCCAGCCGCTGGAAGATCCGAACGTACGCCGCGTGGTGGCTGCGGAATGCGGCATCGAGTCCTTCGGCGTCGATGTCGAGTGAATACGAGTCTTTCATCGTGAACTCTCGTACCCGCAGTACACCGGACTTGGGACGGGGCTCGTCACGGAACTTGGTCTGGATCTGGTACCAGATCTGAGGAAGCTGACGGTAGGAGGTCAGCTCCGATGCCAGCAGCGCGAAGATCTCCTCGTGGGTCATGCCCAGCGCGTTGTCTGCCCCTTTTCGGTCGACCAGGCGGAACATCTCCTCGCCCATCGACTCCCACCGGCCCGACTTCTTCCAGATCTCGGCGGGATGGAGGGCAGGCAGGTGGAACTGCTGGCCGCCGATCGCGTCCATCTCCTCCCGGATGACCCGGTCGATGTTCATCCGCACCTTCTGTCCCATCGGGAGCATCGAGTAGTGCCCGGAGGACAGTTGCCGGATGAACCCGCCGCGAACCAGCAGCTTGTGGCTGATCGCCTCGGCTTCGGCGGGATCGTCTCGGAGGGTGGGGATGTGAGCTCGGGACCAACGCATGGGCGCACGAGGGTAGACGGGCGCGGGATAGCGACGGTTACCGTTTCTCCCCGATGGCAGACGTTTGGGTGGTGACGGGTGGGATCGGATCGGGCAAGAGCACGATCCGCCGGACCATGGGCGAACTGGGGGCGGTCACGATCGACGCCGACCGGGTGGGGCACGAAGTACTCGAGCCAGACGGCGCCGCCTTCTCCCAGGTGGCAGCGACATGGCCGTCGGTGGTAGTGGACGGCCACATCGATCGTTTGAGACTGGCGGCGATCGTGTTCGCCGACGAAGACGAGTTGCAGCGGCTGGAATCGATCAGTCATCCAGCCATCGCCGCACTCATCACCGAACGGATCGCCGAGGCAGCCGAGAACGACGTGGTGGTCGTCGAAATCTCGGTTCCGAAAGACCTGCTCGGGGTCGGATGGCTGCGAACCATCGTCGCCGACCTCCCGGACGAGGAGCGTGTTGGCAGACTCGTAGAGCGAGGGATGGATCGCACCGACGTGGAGCGGCGCATGCGGGCCCAGCCGTCTCGAGACGAGTGGCAGGCCCGGGGTCGATGGATCGTGCCCACCTCGGGAAGTCGAGAAGCCGTGGAGCGACGGGTCCGCAAGCTGTACCAGGACGTGATCCGCCTGGCCAGGTAACGTCTCGGGATGCCGATCGATCCTGCTCTCGACCGTCTCATCGTCGACCCCCCCAAAGCAGAGCTGCACCTGCACATCGAAGGCACCTTGGAGCCGGAGATGATGTTCGGGTTGGCCGCACGGAACGGGGTGGAACTCCCGTGGGCGACGATCGACGAGGTGCGAGCCGCCTACGACTTCACCGACCTGCAGTCGTTCCTCGACGTCTACTACTTGGGGGCGGCGGCCCTCGTCACAGAACGTGACTTCGACGACCTCATGTGGGCGTACCTGCAGCGGGCTCACGCCGACGGCGTACGCCATGCCGAGATCTTCGTCGACCCCCAGACCCACACGCACCGAGGTGTCGGGTTCGACGTGTTCATGCCCGGTTTCCGGGCGGCGATGACCCGAGCCGAGGAACAATTCGGACTCACCAGCTCGCTCATCTTGTGTTGTCTGCGGCATCTTCCGCCGGAGGACGCTGTGGCGATGCTGACCCAGGCCCGCGATCACCTCGACGGGGTGGTCGGCATCGGCATGGATTCGAGCGAGGTGGGCCGACCACCCGAGCCGTACGCACCTGCCTACGAGATCGGAACCGGATACGGGCTACGGCCGGTAGCCCACGCAGGAGAAGAGGGTCCTCCGGAATACATCTGGGGAGCATTGGACACCCTCAGGGTGGAGCGTGTCGACCATGGGGTGCGCTGTCTGGAGGATCCGGAACTGGTGGCGCGACTGCGGGAGGATCAGATCCCCCTCACCGTGTGCCCCCTCAGCAACGTGCGGCTGCGGGTCGTCGACACGATCTCGGACCATCCGATGCGACGGCTGATGGACGCCGGCCTGGTGGTGACCGTCAACTCCGACGATCCGGCGTATTTCGGTGGCTACGTCGCCGACAACTATCGGGCGCTGGTCGAAGGTCTGGGGTTCGGCAAGGACGAGATCGTCACGCTCGCTCGCAACTCGATCGTTGCTTCGTTCCTGAACGACGAGCGCAAGCGGGCACTGTTGGGCGAGATCGCCGATCTCACTCGATAACGTCGTCCCGATGACGACCGTACCCGGTAATACCGCAAAGCCCGACCTCAACCCCCGGGCGCCGCGCGCCCGCGGCACGTTCGAATGCCCGTCGTGCAAACGTCGCCAGGAGATCGACGGGAACTGTCCGACCGATGGGATTCCATTGCGCCGGCTTCCCCGTTCGGAACGCTGAACCGCCACGGATCACCTGGCCGGAGTGAGGGGATAGTGACAGGCGCTCCATGAGCCGTCGCGTTCGACCAGCACCGGCTCGACTTCCGCGCACCGGGGCTCGGCACATCGGCAGCGCGGATTGAAGCGGCATCCTGACGGTGGCGTGCCCGGGTCGGGGACCTCACCGAAGGCGTGGAGGGGTGGCGAAGACCGATTCGGAATCGAGTCCAGCAGCGCCCTGGTGTACGGGTGGGTCGGAGCGGAGAGGACCGCACTCACCGGCCCACTTTCGACGATCCTGCCCAGGTACATCACTGCCACTCGGTCCGCCAGCGTCCGCACCACTCCGAGATCGTGGGCGATCAACAGATAGGCGAGACCGAGCCGGTCCCGCAGATCCTGGAGAAGATTGAGGATCTGCGCCTGAATCGAGACGTCGAGAGCGGTCAGCGGTTCGTCCAGGATGATCACGGACGGATCGAGCACCAATGCTCGGGCGATCGCCACTCGCTGGCGTTGGCCCCCCGACAACTCGTGCGGAAGCACGTCGGCATGGTCGAGGGCGAGTCCGACCAGCTCCAGAACTCGGTCGACGGCCCCCTCTCGCGAGATGCCGTGGATCTGCAACGGAGCCTCGATGATCTGTCGCACGGTCCGGCGGGGGTTCAGTGAGGCATGCGGATCCTGAAACACGATCTGCACCTCGCGTCGGAACCGCCCCAGTTCCTGCTCGGAGAGGTGCATGATGTCGGATCCGCGATACCGCACCGATCCGGCGGTCGGGTCGACGAGTCGCACGACCGCCCGAGCAGTGGTCGTCTTCCCGCACCCGGACTCGCCCACCAGAGCCAGCGTCTCCGCTTCACCGATTTCGAATGAGACTCCATCGACGGCCCGAATCGGGGTCTGCCGTCGACGGCGCCCGAAGTGAACCTGGAGGTCTCGCACCTCGAGCACCGTGTGACCGGTCCCCCTCTTCGTCCCACGGTCCCGGGTGGGAGCCGGGAGGGCAACCGACTCCCAGTGAAAGCACGCCACCCGTCCCCCGTCCGTGATGGTGTCCAGTTCCGGGGTGTCGTCCCGACACCGGTCGTCCGCCAGCCCACAACGGGGGTGGAAACGGCATCCGGAAGGAAATGAGCGCGGTGTCGGTGGACGCCCCGGGATGTGCTGCAGGCGGCTTCCCGGAATGGCCGTTTCCGGCCGGCTGAGCAGGAGACCGCGTGTGTAGGGATGGCGCGGTCGATCGAACACGTCGTCGAGGGCTGCCTCCTCGACGAGACGGGCGGCGTACATCACGGCGACGCGGTCAGCGATCTGGGAGACCACCCCGAGGTCGTGGCTGATGAGAAGCAGTGACGTTCCGAGCGTGTCACAGATCTGGGTCAGCAGAGCCAAGATCTGAGCCTGCACCGTTACGTCCAGTGCCGTCGTCGGTTCGTCAGCGATCAAGAGGTCCGGTTCATTGGCGATTGCGATCGCCGTGATCGCCCGCTGGCGCATGCCTCCCGACCAGGTGTGAGGATGTTCCTGCGCCCGCCGCTCGGGGTCGGGGATCCCCACCGCGGTCAGCAAGCTCAGCACCCGTTGCCGAACCTGGCGCCGGGTGAGCCAGGGGTTGTGTACTTCGATGCACTCGGCGACCTGATCCCCCACGCGCAAGCCTGGGTGTAGCGCGCTCATCGGCTCTTGGAAGATCATCCCGATCCGGCCTCCGCGGTATCGATTGCGGACGCGCTCGGGGAGTTCGTTCAGGGTCACACCGTCGAAGGCGATCGTGCCTCTTCGCACGGTGCACCCGTGGGGAAGCAGTCCGATGATCGACAGCGCGGTCAATGACTTGCCGGCCCCCGATTCACCCACCAACGCCATCTTCTCGCCCCGGTCGATCTCGAAGTCGAGACCTTCGACCACATCGGGTTCGCGT
>JBKHXZ010000275.1:0-14481 GCA_046565785.1 Acidimicrobiia bacterium | reverse complement strand
CGCCCGGCAGTGGACGAAGTACTCGACGTTGCCTTTGGCGCCTGTGATCGGGGAGACGCAGGTCGCCACCGTACTCAGGCCGGACGACGCCAGACACTCGATCACCCCGGCCAGAGCCTGACGCCGAGCCTCGTCGTCGCGCACGATTCCTCCCCTCCCCACGTTTCCTTTCCCGACTTCGAACTGCGGTTTGACCAGCAGGACTTCCTCACCTTCGTCGTGCACCATCGTCCGCAGGACCGACGCCACCGTGCACAGCGAGATGAACGAAAGGTCACCGACCACCAGATCGAACGGCCCGCCGAGGGCGGTCACATCGGCATGGCGGATGTTGGTGCGATCGAACACCATCACCTCGGGGCGCCGTGCCAGTCGGTCGTCCATCTGCCCGTAGCCGACATCGACTGCCACCACCGATTCCGCACCGCGTTGCAGCAGACAGTCGGTGAAACCTCCGGTGGAGGCGCCCAAGTCGACACATCGCTTGCCTGCCGGGTCGATGCCGAAGGCGTCGAGCGCACCTTCCAGCTTGAGCCCCCCGCGACTCACGTACTTGGGCGGTGGGCCGACCATCTCGACCGGGGTTCCCGCATCGACCAGCGTGGTGGCCTTGGGTTCGGGGATGCCACCCACCCGAATCGCACCGGACTCGACCAGGGCGACCGCTTCGGCCCGGCTGCGGGCGATGCCCCGCCGTACCAGCTCCCGGTCGAGCCGTTGACGGCTCAGACGTCGTCTCCGTCGAGCAGCCCTTCGAGGATGTCGGCGATCTCGCTGAGCGGTTCGATGGCGGCCGCCGGATCTTCTGTGGCGACCCGGTCGAGCAACTCGCGGACACGGTCGATCTGCGGTGTGGTATCCATGCGGGGCATTATCGCGGACCCCGGCGACAGGATCGGTCTTGCTCCCCATCCGAGACGACAACCCCACCCATCGTTCGGCTCTGATCACCGGCGCCATCGTGGCCGCCTGCCTGTGGGCGTTCTTCGCCGAGCAGCCGTTCGATCCGGCCGAGTCGGTCGAGTTCCTCTATGAGCGGGCGGCAATCTCGTGTGAGTTGGTCACCGGCGAGGCGCTGACCGCCGACGAGATCCGGTCGGGGATCTGCGAGTCGGCATCCGGGCCGGCCGTGTTCGCCGACAAGAGCATCCTCGTGAGCGTGCTCACCTCCATGTTCCTGCATGCGAATCTCGCCCACCTGTTCGGCAACCTGTGGATCTTCTGGATCTTCGGGAACAACATCGAAGATCACCTCGGACATGTGCGGTTCCTTGTCTTCTATCTGCTGACCGGGGTGATCGCCACTGCGACGTTCGTCGTGCTGAACCCGTCGTCGACCGTTCCGCTGATCGGGGCGTCGGGAGCGATCGCCGGGGCGATGGGCGCATACCTGATCCTGTTTCCGACGGTGCGGATCACCGCCATCATCCCGCCGCTCTTCTTCTTCCCGTTCCGTGTCCCGGCCTGGATCTTCCTGGGGTTGTGGCTGGCAGGACAGTTCGCAATCTCCTCGGATGCCGGCCAGGTGGCGTGGGAAGCCCATGTGGGTGGTTTCGTCGCCGGTGCCGTCTACGCCGCAGTCCGACGCAAGGAGATCCTTCGCCGCGGACGGCGCTATTCAGTGCGGTATGCGAGGAGATGATCGGCGGCGGCAGCCAGATCGGAGACAGCCAGGTCGGGGGCGGCTTCGCCGACATCTCTGATGCCGGTTGCCACCCGAATCGTCTTCCATCCTTCCGCCCGTCCCATCGCCAGGTCGGTGTCGTCCCGGTCTCCCACGATCCATGTTTCGCCCTGGGTTCGGGAGGCGAGAAGCCGCCGCATCGGCTCGTTCGGTTTGCCTGCCACGACCGGGTGGACGCCGGTGGCGTGGACCACTGCTGCGACGAGCGCACCGGCGCCCGGACGGCGGCCTTCCGGAGTCGGGTAGGTGGGGTCGTGGTTGCTGGCGACGACTCGCGCTCCGGCGCCCACCGCCAGCACCGCCCCGGACAGCCGCTCGTAGCTGAGTCCTGGATCCAGTCCGACGACCACCGCCGTCGCCCGGCGCCAATCGGAGGTGACCTGAGCGACCTGCTCGACTGCCTCGTTCAGGCCCTGGCCGCCGAGCACGAACACCGAGTCGTCGGGTGAGACGAGCGTCGCCGCAGCCTGAGCGGAGGTGGCTACCTGATCGGCTGTCGCCACAAAACCCGTGGTTCGATGGATCTTTTCTGCTGTCTGAGCCGCCGTCCGGGTGGCGTTGTTGGTGCAGAAGACCAGGTGCCACCCGGCCTCGTGGAGGCGGCGGAGCGCCGCTCCCGAGCCGGGAATCTCCTGTTCGCCCAGGTAGACGACCCCGTCGAGGTCGCAGACGAGCGTCCCGGTCACAGTTGGCGCCAGCGCCCCAGGATGGAGCCGAGCAGCGACGTGGTGGCGTCGACCGAGGCAACCGAGACTCGTTCGTCGTGGCCGTGGAACATGGAAAGGAAGTCGGGGAACGAGACTGCCTCGTCGAACAGTCCCACGCCGTAGGCGGTGACACCACGCTCCCGGAAGAAGCGGGCGTCGGTCGTGGCCGGCATCAGTGTCGGAACCACCCGACGGCTGCCGGTGTGCGCTTCGATGGCGTCGACGATGCAGTCCCACAGGGTGGTTCCCACCGGAGACTCGTTCGCTTCGTGATCGGCCACCGGCACGATCTCCAGACGGTCCGCCGCCGGTCCGACGGCTTTGCGGATGTGGTCGTCCACGTCGGAGCGTCCCTGCCCGGGCAGGGCACGAAAGTCGACTTCCCCCTGCGCACTGTCCGGGATCACGTTCGCCTTCACCCCTGATCGGATCACATTGGGTGACACGGTGAGATGGGTGCAGGCGTGCAGGTAGGCCGCCAGGCGAGGGGTGGTGGCGGCGACTTCGTCGATGGCAGCGTCCACCTGGTCGGGGTCGGTCAGCCGGGCGGCGAGTTCGGGATCGAACCCTGCGCTCTCGACGAAGGCCCGCCAGATGTCGGAGATCACCACCGGTGAGGATGCCGTGAACAGTGCGTCCATGGCTTTCACCAGCGGCGCCATCGCATTGTCGCCCCCGTACGGGACGCTGCCATGCCCGGGGCGTCCGGTGGAACGCAGCACCGTCCAGAACGGACCTTTCTCGCCCACCGACACCGGGTAGGCGGGTTCCCCGTCGAGTCGCAGAGGCGGATAGGCGATTTCGGTGAGCAGATAGTCGGTTTGCAGGAGGTCCCACCGCTGCTCGGTCATCGGTTTGGCCCCCAGCTGTCCTCCTGCCTCTTCGTCGGCCACTGCAAAGAACACCAGATCGCCAGGAAACGGCGGTTCTTCGCCCCGCAGCACACGCTTGAAGACCACTGCCATCGCCGCCGTGAGGTTCAGCATGTCGACTGCGCCCCGACCCCAGACGAAACCGTCCGCGACGTTCCCGGCGAACGGGTCGGTGCTCCATCCGGCCTCGTTCACAGGAACCACGTCCAGATGTCCCATCAGCATCAGCGCTGGCGCACCGGGCCGGGTTCCGGGGATGCGATACACGGTCGATGTGCGTCCCGGGGCGGTTTCGAAGGTGGTTCCTGCCTGCCCGAAATAGTCATGGAGGGTTTCGACCGAACGGATCTCCTGACCGCTAACCGGCGTGCCGTCGTTGACACAGGCGTTGCGGATGAGTGCTCGGAGAAGTTCGACAGTTTCAGACATGTCCTGCGACGGTACTCATCGGAGATAGGGGCGGAGTCGTTCGAACAACGATGGCATCGTGGGAATCAGTTGCAGTTCGTTCGCTTCGGCAGGAGTCACCCAACGCACTTCGGCGGCGTCGTCGCCTGCTGTCAGCCGGCCTCCGGTACGAAACCCGACGAAGTCCACGAGGGTGAAGTGCCATTCGGGTGGCTGGCCGGGGCCGATGACTTCGCCGGTCCACACCACCGGGCCGAGCCGGACTTCCAGACCGGTCTCTTCGCGGACTTCACGGATGGCGGCTTCGGTCATCCGTTCCCCCAGTTCGACCCGACCTCCGGGCACCGCCCAATGTTCCGCCCATGGGCCGTGTTCTTTTCGCACCAGGAGGATTCGGCCGTCCTCGATGACCGCCACCCCGACTCCTGGTACGGGATGGTCAGGCATCGTCGGACCGGGACATGATGATCGAGCGTGCCTTGAAGCCGCCCGACTCGAAGAAGTTCTTGACCAGCCGGTGTCCGGGAAGAACGTGGGCGTCGAAAACCCCGACCCCGCGCCGGTGTAGTGCCTCCAGGGCGAGTTCGAGCATGGCTTCCCCCACCCCGACCTCTCGCGCCTCGTGATCGACGAAGATCAGCCGGATCGCCCCGATCGTCCCGCCGTCGGCCTGCGGCAGCATCGGCTCCACTCGGGCGACCAAGAACCCGACCGCGACGCCGTCGATCTCCCCGATGACCGTCACCGTTGCGTCGTCTTCGAGGGTCTCGGCGAGGGATTCGTCGACCGGGTCGGCCAGGCCGTCGGCCAGCCGCCACATCTGCGACAGGGCCGACATCTCCTCTTCGAGAGCGCGATACAGGCGGGCGAGTTGCGGGATGTCGGCGGCGAGGGCCGGACGGGCATCTACGAAGTGCATGGTCGGTCGAACCTAACCCCGCGGTCGCCCGAATCGGCGTTCGAGACCCCACCAGGTGACCAGCCACATCGCTTCCCGCACGATCCGCCCGTCCATCTTCGACGTGCCGGACGTGCGGTCCCGGAAGATCACGGGAAGTTCGACGATCCGCATGCCTGCCTCGTACGCCCGCATGGCCATCTCCACTTGGAAGCCATACCCGGAGGCCTGGGCCGTGGTGTACGGGAGGGTCCGGAGGGCGTCTGCCCGAAACGCACGAAACCCGGCAGTGGCGTCGCGCACGGGAATGGCGAGCATCCATCGGGCATACAGGTTCCCGCCTCGGGAGAGGAACCGTCGGTGTGGCGGCCAGTCCGGGGTGCCGCCACCCGGCACGTACCGCGACCCGATCGCCAGGTCGGCACCGTCCTCCACTGCCTGCACCAGCCGGGGAAGATCCTCGGGGTTGTGGGAGAAGTCGGCATCCATCTCGACGACGACCTCGGTGTCACCGGCCAGGACCCGGTCGAACCCGGCGGCGTACGCCGGACCGAGGCCTTGTTTCTCCCGGCGGTGCAGAACATCCATGTACGGATCGGGGGCGGCAATGGCGTCCGCCACGGTGCCGGTGCCGTCGGGCGAACCGTCGTCGACGACCAGCAGGCGATACCCGTGGAGGCGGACGGCGGCCGCCAGGTGCGGCAGGTTGTCACGCTCGTTGTACGTGGGGACGACGACCGTGACGAGGTCCTTACGCACAGTCCAGGCAGATCATCTTCCGACGATTGGCGAGTTGGGTGGTCCGCTTGACGAGGAAACACGACTGACAGACGAACTCGTCGGCGCTCTTCGCTTGCGCCTCGACGTTCATCGTCAACTCTTCGCGTCGAATCGCCCGGAGTTCTTCCGCCTCGTTGACCAGCAGCGACTCGGAGGCTTCCTCGTCGAGGAGCTCGAGTTCCTCGGCTTCGAGCTCATCGAGCGCCTCATCGGTCTCTTCGTCGACCTCGTCGTCGTCTGCGGCGTCGTCGTCTTCTTCGTCTTCGAAATCGTCGTCTTCGGCTACCAGGTCGTCTTCGATTTCCAGTTCATCATCGAGCTCGAGATCCTCGTCGAGGTCCTCTTCGATGTCTTCGTCGAGTTCTTCGATCTCTTCGAGATCGTCGAGCTGATCGTCGTCTGCTGCCATGGTGAAATCCTGTTCTCGCAAAGATGGTCGGAGTCCCGGTGCTGTCTCAGGACTGCCCGTCGGGACTCCAACGCGGGGCGACAGTAGCCCATTCCCGCCGTCTTGCCACCCACGTCAGATTTTCAGGTGGATCGCTCCGGGGATCACGCGTGCGTCGAACGGGGTCGTTCCCAGATAGTCGCCGTCCGCTTCCACCGGCCACGGCACTGCGGTACTCACCGACAGCGACCCGATGCTCATCCGCCGCACGTTGGGAAGCCCGAGGTGCGTGCCCTTGACGATGCGCGGCACGATTCCCGGCGCAGCCAGCTTCGCCGCGTCGATCACCTGCACGTCGAGTTCGCCGTCGACCAGCATCGCCTTGGGTGCCACATTCCATCCCCCGGCGAAGAACTGGGCGTTGGCGAGGATCACCGCCAGCGCCCGCCCGGTGTATCCGCGTCCGCCTATCACCCTCACCTCTGTGCGGGGGAAGCGAGGGAGACGTGCTGCGAACGCAGCCGGATAACGGGCCGCTCCGATTCGCCGGGGCATCCGGGGGGCGGTTTCGGCTGCTGCCGCCCCCGCCCCGGTCTGGGCGACGTTCACGAAGTGCCTCCGGCCCCAGGCTCCGTCGAGCCGCCCCACGTCGATGGCATAGGTGTTCGTGCCGAGCAGGTGACGGGCGGCTCCTTCCAGCGTCCCGGGGATGCCGAACGTCTTCAGCAGGTCGCATCCGGTACCGGCCGGCAGCACCCCGAGCACCGGCATCCGGGCCGGTGCAGAATGCATGAGGGCGTCGACCACCGCAGAGACACTCCCGTCCCCTCCGACGACGACGAGGTCGTGGTCGACACTGCGGTCGAGGGCGATCGCGCGCATCGTGGCCTGGTCTTCCGGCACTTCGATGTCGGATTCGAGGCCGAGGTCGTCGAGTACCGACCGCACCCGGATCGGGTCGATCGGCCTGCGCCCTGCCGCCCGGTTGACCAGGACGGTCCAGCGCATCAGCCGGCTCCCTGCGCGGCAACCACTCCTCGATCGACGACGGCCAACGTCGCTTTCGCATCGTCGGCCAGTTCCGGGAAGGCGTCACGGATCTGCTGGAGCAGGTCGACGAGTTGTCGGCTCACCCGCACGAAGTCCCCGGCGGCGAGCGACCCATACTCCAGGTCCTCCAACTCGGTGCCCGAGGCCCAGCGGAATGCCGCCCGCGCGAACCCAGCCTCCGGCCGCCGGCTGGGCGTGAGACGGTGTCGCCGCTCACCCTCGGTCTGGACCTCCCACAGCGCGTGGATGCGGTCGTACCGTTCGCTCACCCCGGAGTTGGGCCATTCCGGGGCGGTCTCTTGATCGCCTCTCGGTTCGTACACGAAGAACGACGCTACCGCCGCCATTTCGGGCGGTGTCAGCGACCAGAACACCCCTTGTTCCAGGCTTTCGGTCAGCAGTAGGTCCATCTCGTTGTAGATGAACCGCAGCCGGGTACCGCGGGGGGTCAACGACCAGCCTTGGGTGTATCCCAGTTCTTCCAGAAGGTCGGTGATGGCATGGAACTCTTCGACGAGTCCGACCCCCGCGCTGCGCAGTTCGCTGCGGAGTCGCTCGAGACGACGGGCCGTGCGCTGGGACTTGCGAAGCCAATGCAGATGCGAGGCTGCATCCGGGCAGCGAGCGACCGGATGATCGATCCCTTTCGGGTGGTGGATCCGTTGGGAAGCGGGCGGCACCCCCCGCAGCTTGCGCAACGTCAACTGGGTGAACTTCCGGTCATTCCCACCGCGGTAATCCAGCGGGAGTTCGATTCGGCCTGCCCGTTCCACCCCACGACCGAGATCCCGGGTTCCGAAGGTGAACATCCGCCCGGAGGTCCCCAACACCAGCGCCCGCATGCCTTTCTTTCCCCGGTTGAGGCGCCGCACCACCACATAGCGGCCCTCGTGCGCACCCCCGGTCACGTCGATGACATCGCCGGGGTGTAGTTCTCCCAGTGAGAGGCTGGATTCTGGCGCCCGTTCCACCAGCGTGGCGTACTCCTCCACCGATCCTCGCTCACATTCGGCGCGCAGGCGTTCGTCGACCAGTCGCTCCCCCATCTCGGCGAGATGCCGCTGGCTGGCCACCTGTTCCCCTTCCCGCTGGTACTGGGCGAAGCTCGCAGTCAAGAGCTGTTCGGCTCTGTCCTGTTGGTAGTTGCCGATCAGGTTGGCGGCCATGTTGTAGGTGGGACGGAAACTGGAGGTGAGAGGGTGGGCGCCCAGTTCGGCGATCTTCTGCACCTGGTCGAGCCGCACGTAGGGCGAATGCAGCACGACCCCGTGTCCGATCGTGTCGATGCCCCGCCGTCCGGCTCGTCCGGTGAGTTGGGTGTAGTCCCCGGGCTTGAGGAGAGAGTGCCCTTCACCGTCGAACTTCGACAGTGAATCCAACACGACGGTGCGGGCGGGCATGTTGATACCCAACGAGAGGGTCTCGGTGGCGAACACCACCTTGAGGTGGCCCGCCGAGAAGAGCTCTTCCACCGCCTCCTTGAACGCGGGCACCATTCCCGCATGGTGGGCGGCAACTCCGACTTCCAGCCCGGCGAGCCAACGCCCGTAGTCGAGGGCACCCAGGTCGCGATCGGAGAGCAGCTCGGTTCGCCGTTCGGCGACTTCACGGATGATGGGAACCGAATCGGGGTCGGTGAGCCGCATCCCCGAGTCGAGGATCGACAGTGCCGCCGCGTCGCACCCGGCCCGGGAGAAGACGAAGAAGATGGCCGGCAACATTCCCCGGTCGGCGAGTTCGGCGACCACTTCGGTTCGTCGAGGAGTGCGGTAGCGCCGCCGGCGGCCCTTCTCCAACGACAGGAGGTGTTCCAGCTTGGCGTTCGGTCGGCGACGACCGTCCCGCACCGTGAACATTGGATGCAATCTGATTCTTTGCTCGCCGCCCCGTTCGGCGAACATGTACAGGCTTTCCAGCGGAACCGGGCGCTCGGTGGTGACCACCAGTTCGGTCGTTCCGCGCCGCTCCTCCACCCAGCCGGCGAACTCGTCGGCGTTGGCCACCGTCGCCGACAGGCACACCATCTGCAAGTGCCGGGGTGCGTGGATGATCACTTCTTCCCATACGGCGCCCCGGAACCGATCTTGCAGGTAGTGCACCTCGTCGAGGATCACGTAGCCGACCCGGTCGACGGCTCGGGCGTCGGCATAGATCATGTTGCGGAGCACTTCGGTGGTCATCACCACGACCTGTGCTCCCCCGTTGATGACGTTGTCGCCGGTCAGCAATCCGATCCGATCTGCACCGTGCGCGTCGACGAGATCACCGAACTTCTGGTTGGAGAGCGCCTTGATCGGTGTCGTATAGAAGACCCGGGTGCCTCGCTGCAAGGCCAAGTGGATCGCCGCGTCGGCGACGAGGGTCTTGCCTGCCCCGGTGGGTGCGGACACGACCACGTTGGCCCCGCGGGCGATCGCCTCTCCGGCTTCGACCTGGAAGGGATCGGGTGCGAACGGGAGCCTGTCGAAGAAGTCGTCGAGATCCGATGTCACTTGCGCAGCAGCAATCTGACCAGCCAGTAGGTGATCTCGTAGAACACGTAGAGGGGAACGCTGAGCAGTGTCAGGGTGAGGGCGTCGCCGGTGGGCGTGATGAGGGAGGCGACGATGACGATGATCAACACCGCCCACCGCCGTCCTTTGGCGAGCTGCTGGGAGTTGACCAGCCCGGCTGCAGCCGCCGCGAAGAGGAACACCGGATAGAGGAAGCTCACGCCGAAGGCCAGCATGAACCGCATGGCGAAGCTGAAGTACTCCAGCATGCGCAGGTCGGTGCGGACGTCGGGGAAGATGTTCAGGAGGAATTCGAGGCCGCGCGGGAGGGCCCAATATCCGAACACCACCCCGAGGCCGAACAGGCCTGCGCAGGCGCCGATGATGGGGATTGCCCATCGTTTCTCCCGACTGGTCAGCGCCGGGGCGATGAACGCCCACACCTGCCAGAGGATGACGGGACTACCCAGGATGACCCCGCCGAACAGGCCGATCCGCATGAGGACACTGAACTGTTCGGTGGCGCCCAACACCTGCAGTTCGCAGTCGCTGCACGAGTCGAGGATCGGTGCCTCGATGAGCTGCTTGATCCAATCGCTGAAGACGAGGGCGACGATCGCCCCGACGAGAATGCCGGCGGCCGCCTTGACGATCCGCCATCGCAGTTCTTCCAGGTGGCTGAGGATCGGCTGAGGTTGGTCGCGGCCGGCGGCGGCAGGGGTCATCCGGCGAGGTCGTCCGGCTCGTCGGTTCCCGCCCGCCCGGTGCGCTCGATTTCGGCGAGGTCGGCCGCGGCGTCGTCGGCCGTGGGGCCGCTCGTCGGCTGCGGCCCCACCCAGGTGACTGGTTTGGTGACCTCGTTCATGTCCTGGGATGCGTCACGCATCACCTGGGTGACTTCTTTCATCAGCGCCTTGAATTCGTCGGAGATGCCTTTCAGGTCGCCGACTTCGGCTTCGAGACCGGCTCGGAAGTCTCGGGCGGCTTTGCGGACCTCGGCGGCCCATCCGCCCACCTTGCGCGCCAACTCCGGCAGACGCTGCGGACCGAGCACCACCAGCGCCACCAGCAGGATCACGAAGATCTCCTGTCCTTGGAGCACGCCCCGAGTGTACGGCACCACTCCCCTTCACATCCTGTCACCGTCTTGCCGGGCGGCCGTCCGCGAATCAGGTGGACCAACGAGCTCGCTTCGCTCGTGGACCCCCTCGACGCTTCGCTGGGGGGACGGACGCGAAGCGGCCCCGGCGGGAACCTCGGCTCTAGGGTTCCCGGCGGGGCCGGTTCGTGCGGAGCGGACCGATCAGTTGGCGAGGAGCCGGAAAGGGTTCGTCTCCTGGTTCAGGTTGACGACGAAGCTCTCGATCTCGTCTTCGGTGATCGGGTCGAGTCGCATGACCTCGTAGGCCACCCCGGTGGCGAGCAGCACACTCACGACCCGGGAATTGGTAGGACGACGCTGGGTGTCACCGCATTCGGGACAGGCGAATCGGTAGTTGCCTTCCGACTCGTTGGGATCCAGTTCGAGTACGAGGTCGTCGGGTGCCAGCTCGACATCCCCGCATTCGTTACATGTGGTCTTGATGGTGGTCATGGTCCTCAGTCGCTCCGCTACGACGCTTCTGAGGATTACATCGGCGTTGCCCGCCGAAACCTGAATCTTTTTAGGCGACTCCGTAGCGGACGAGCAGACGCCTCCGCAGAGTGTCGAGAGCATCGGCCACTTCGGGGCCTTCCACCAGCGAGGCGTGGGGACCGAGCCGCAGCAGCAACTGGGCGGCGACGGCAGGCTCGTAGGTGGAGAAGCGGACGACAGCCCGGTCTTCGGCACGTTCGAGGATTTCGAGGTGGTAGTACTCCAAGACCCAGAGCGCCCCGCGCCGAAGTTCGATGATGGCAACCACATCTTCGGGTGTGGGCACGTACCCGGAGGGCGGTTCCGGCCTTCCGTCGGGAGGGCTGAAGGTCTCAGTGCCGACTGTGGCTCGTCTGATGCGATCGAGCCGGAACACCCGCTCGCCTTCAGCCATCCGGCAGTGCCCCCACACGTACCAATTCCCGATCGAGGCATAGACGATCCACGGTTCGATCTGCCGCACGGTCACCTCGCCGCGGGCGAGACCGGTGTATTCGATCTCGACTACCTTCCCGGTCGCAGCCGCTTCGCGCAGCGTTCGGGCGAGGTCGGGTTCGGCATCCATGTCGACGACCAGCATGTCGTCGGCATCGGGAAGGAGGGCTTGGCCGAGCTTCTCGACCGCCGAAGACAACTCGTCGCTCCCCTGGCCGGCAGCCAGCACGGTCATTCCGGCGGCGAGCAGTTCGAGCGATTCTGCGGCGGTGAGGTTGGGGGCGGACGCGAAGTAGTCAGCCATGTCGACGACGACTTCATCCCCGTCGACATAGGCGACCATGAGGTCTCCCGGCCCGTAGCCGGGCAGCCCGCAGACGAACACGAGGTCGAGGTCTCGCAGCAGCTCGCGGTGGGACTTGTAGCCGAAACGGGCGCAGACCTGGTCGACTGTGGCTCCGGGGTTGGCGATCACCCACGGGATCAGGGCGAGGATGCGGGTGAGGTGACTGGCGGTGCGGGTCATCGTTCCCCCCGGATGCGTGCCACGATTCGGTCTCTCATCTCTGGCGGCGTCACCACTTCGGCGGAGGCTCCGAAGCTGAGGACCCATCCCACGAAGGCGTCGGGGTTGGTGACGTCGAGTGTGAGCACGATGCCGCCGTCGGACTGTTCCTCGATGATCGGATTGCTGCGTCCGAGACGCCGCTTGGCCCACCAGGCGAGATCGGGGTCGATGCGGACAGTGGTGCTGACGACCGGTTGATCCCCCGCCTCCCAAGGATGAGCTTCCAACTCGCGGGAGACGATGATCGACGGATCCCGGTCGAACGTGTCGCCGGTGACGGCGACCCCGGTCATGCGGTCGACCCGGAACACCTTGGCCACACCCTTTTCAGTTGCGACCAGGTACCAGTGTCCGCGTCGGTGGCCGAGGCCGTATGGAGCGATCGTCCGTTCCCGCCCTCCGTAGGTGACTTTCACTTTCCGCCGGGAGGCGACCGCCTCGTAGAGCTCGGCAAGGGCACCTGCCTCTTCACCCAGGTTGGCGCTGAGCGGTTCGAACGCCTCGCCGCTGATGGCTCCACCCAACTTGAGGAACGACTCCTCGCCGGCAGTGCGGCCGCCGAATCTGACGACCTGCGAGGCGAACCAGAGCGCCGCCCGCTCGTCTTCGGACAGGGCCGCGTCGGGAGTGCCGTATTTGCGGGGGTCGATGGCGTAAGTGACTTCCTGACGCTGAGCGGAGGGCGGAATGGTCTCCAACGGGATCCCCATCTTCCGGAGGAGATCCTTGTCGCGTTCGAACATGCGTCGGAAGGCTTCGTCTGCTTCCGGGTCGTATCCGGCGACGGTTTGGCGGATCTCTTCGGCGGAAACCGAGCGACCCACGGTCAACAGATAGGCGAGCAGGTTGAGGAGGCGTTCGAGAACGTTCTTCATTCCGGCCTAGCAGTACCTGACGGAGGTGTGGCGGACAAGCACCTCAGAGCGACTCGATGAGCTTGTCGACCCGCTCGTCGAAGGCCTTGAAAGGATCCTTGCACAGAACCGTGCGCTGGGCCTGATCGTTGAGCTTGAGATGCACCCAGTCCACGGTGAAGTCCCGACGCTTCTCCTTGGCGGCCTTGATGAACGCTCCCCGCAGCCGCGCCCGGGTGGTCTGGGGCGGATGATCGACCGCCTTGTCGATCTGTTCGTCGGTGACGATCCGGTCGACCTTTCCCCGGTTGGCGAGCATGTAGTAGATGCCGCGGTCCCGGTTGACGTCGTGGTAGGAGAGGTCGAGCATCGACAGGCGGGCGTCCCCGGCGGGTATCTGGCGCCTGGTGCGGTACTGCTCCAACAGCTTGTATTTGACCACCCAGTCGACTTCCCGGTCGAGGCTCATCGGGTCTTTCTCCAGGCCGGTGAGGAGATGTTCCCACCGGTCGAGCGCGCCTTGGACTTCGGGAGGGAATCCGGGGCTGCGAGCGAAGCGCATCGCCCGGTCCAGGTATTCCCATTGGATGTCGAGGGCCGACAGTTCCCGACCGTTGGCGAGGCGGACCTTCTTGCGGCATTCCAGGTCGTGGGCGATCTCGCGGATGGCACGAATCGGGTTCTCCAGACTGAGGTCCCGGAACACGACGTCCTTTTCGATCATCTGCAGCAGCGCCACCACGGTGCCCACTTTCACGTAGGTGGCGTATTCGCTCATGTTCGAGTCGCCGGCGATTACATGAAGTCGGCGATATCGCTCCGCATCGGCGTGCGGTTCGTCCCGGGTGTTGATGATGGGCCGGCTGCGGGTGGTCGCCGACGACACTCCTTCCCAGATGTGTTCGGCCCGCTGCGCCATCGAATAGGCGGTGCCCCGGGGCGTCTGGAGGAGCTTGCCCGCACCGAGGAAGATCTGACGGGTGACGAGGAACGGGATGAGGACGTCGACGGTGCGGTGGAAATCCTTGTGCCGTGAAACGAGGTAGTTCTCGTGACAGCCGTAACTGTTGCCGGCGGAGTCGGTGTTGTTCTTGAACAGGTAGATCTGGCCGCGGATGCCTTCTTCTTCGAGTCGCTGTTCGGCCGATTCGACGAGTGACTCGAGGATCCGCTCCCCCGCTTTGTCGTGGGCGACGACGTCTTCCAGCTTGTCGCATTCGGGGGTGGCGTATTCGGGATGGCTGCCCACGTCGAGGTAGAGGCGTGCACCGTTTTCGAGGAAGACGTTCGACGACCGGCCCCACGAGACCACACGCCGGAACAGGTAGCGCGCCACTTCGTCGGGACTGAGGCGCCGCTGACCGCGCAGCGTGCAGGTGACGCCGTACTCGTTCTCGAGCCCGAAGATCCGTCGATCCACCTCCGGCAGCCTAGGGACAGACCGACCTCTGAGAGACGCACGACCCTTTCCACTGAGCGAAACCCCGCCGACGCTCGTCGAGCAACCAACGCCAGGAACAACGGCCCGCAACACTCTGTCTCCCAGCGCAGGGAGGCAGAGGCGGCGGTCCGTGCGTGGCGGTCGGTGTTGGTAAGGCCCCCCTGGCCCGCCAAAGGCGGGCCTGTCCCCCCAACGTCGCTGACGCTCCTGGGGGGACAAAGATGTAGAAGCCCGCCACAAGATGTGAGGCCTTCATTCTCTCCCCCCA
>JBKHXZ010000274.1:0-16145 GCA_046565785.1 Acidimicrobiia bacterium | reverse complement strand
CCGTGACTCCGTCCACCGCCGCCAGCCGCTCCTGGGCTTCGACGATGCGGGTCCGGGCCCACACCTCCACACCCCGAGGCAGACGGGCATGCTCGTAGTCGGAGGGGTCGGGGACGGTGACGATGATCTTCCGCACGCCTTGGGCGAGCAGGATCGTGCACAGCTCGGGCACTCCGACACTGAACGATGCATCCTGGCCGCCGGTCATCGCCACGGTGGAGTTGTAGAGGATCTTGAAGGTGATCGAGACCCCTGCGCCGATGGCCGCCTGGATCGCAAGCTGACCGGAGTGGAAGTAGGTTCCGTCGCCGAAGTTCTGGAAGACGTGACGGGTGTCTACGAACGGTTCCATGCCGATCCAATGCGCCCCTTCGTTTCCCATGGCGGTGATTCCGAAGGTCTCGCCGACCAGCTCTGCCGGCATCAGCAGCGACATGCCGTGACACCCGGTACCCGCCCCGACCAGGGCGCCGTCCGGCACCTTGGTACCCCAGTTGTGCGGGCACCCGGAGCAGAAGAACGGCGTGCGGTTCACTGCCAGGGGGATGGTCTGCCGAGGCGGGGCGGGCAGCGGAGCGAGCCGATCCTCCAACCGCCGGGCCAGCCGGGCACGCAGCCCGGGGAGGATGGCGTCGGTGTCCAACAGCCCGTGACTGGGCATGAGCGTGGTGCCGTCCTCATGGGTCTTCCCCACGACGGTCGGCCGGTCACCGAAGTCGTACAGCGTGTCCTTGATGAGCCATTCCAGGGTGGGGTTCTTCTCTTCGACGACCACGATCTCGGTGAGGCCCCGGGCGAAACGGTGCACCATCTCGGCGTCGAAGGGAACCGGCATCCGCAGTTGCAGGAGCCGTATCCCGGCGCTGCGGATGGCGACGTCATCGGTCAGGCCCAACCGATGGAGGGCTTCTTTCATCTCGTAGTAGGTGTAGCCGGTGGCGACGATGCCGATCCAGGCATCGGGGGGATCCACCTCGATCCGATTGAGGCGGTTCTCCACCCCGTAGCGATAGGCGAGTTCGGCTCGAACCGTTCGAAACTCTTCTTCGGCTGCCACCATCCGGGCCGACCCGAGGAAGACGGCACTGGGTGCGGGGCGGGGTTCGTGTTCGGGGATGGTCGGGGGCTGGTCGAGCACCGGTAGGTCGACGGTTCCACTGCCGTCGGCGACCGGGGTGACGATCTTCATCGCCGCCCACAGCCCCGACGCCCGGGAGATTGCGGCGGCGTGCAGCCCCAGTTCGAGACATTCGGCGGTCGTTCCCGGATACATGATCGGCATGTGCAGGTCGACCAGTGCGGCATCCGACGACGACGGCATGGTGGAGGATTTCGCCGCAGGGTCGTCGCCCACCAGGGCGATGACCCCGCCCAACGGCGAGGTGCCGGCAAAGACGCCATGGCGGATGGCGTCGGTCGCCCGGTCCAACCCCGGAGCCTTCCCGTACCACACCCCGAGTACGCCGTCGTAACGGGCGTCGGGGCGGGCGGCGGCCAGTTGGGAACCCATCACGGCCGACGCGCCCAGTTCCTCGTTCACCCCGGGACGGTGCACGATCGGCAGGTCCGGGTACCGCCGGAGCATGCGGGCGACTTCCAGGTCGAACCCGCCGAGCGGCGATCCGGGATAGCCGGAGAGGAAGCCGGCGGTGGTGTGGCCCGCCGCCCGATCACGTCGGAGCTGCTCGGGCACGATCCGTGCGAGCGCCTGGATCGAGGTCATGAACACCCGACCGCGGTCCGCTGTGTACCGATCCTCCAGCCGGTAGCGGTCCCAGGTTTCGGTGCTCATCTTCGCAGTTTCTCATTCCTCCCGTCAGTCGACAACAGAACCGAACATCATTCGGTCCTGCGGCCGTCAGGTCGCATGATCCTGAGTTCGAGCGGCGATCACCTGTCCGGAGACCGGTCCGAGCGGCACCTCGCCTGCCCATCCCCGCAGCGTGATCCGGTCACCATCGGCAAGGTAGGTGCGGAGTTCGTCGCCGACCAGAAAGCTCACTCCTCCGCCGCGGGTACGTTCCAGCAGGCAGCCGTACTGGTCGGCGGTCGACACCGTGCCGGTGGCGAACAGGTCGCCGGGACGCACCGACGCCCCGTTCACCGTCAGATGGGCGAGTTGCTGGGCCGGTGTCCAATACAGCCCTTCGGCGGTGTCGACCACCGCCAATCGCTCGCCGGCACCGGTCGAAGTCTCCAGCCACACTTCCAATTCCATCCTGAGCGTCCACGCGTCGCCGGCGCGCAGATAGACAGGCGGAGTCGGATGCTGGGGTGCCGGGGTCACCCGCTGGGCTTCGAGGGCGGCGAGCGGCATCACCCAGGCGGAGACCGAGGTGGCAAACGACTTCCCCAAGAACGGGCCGAGTGGCACGTATTCCCACGCCTGGATGTCCCGGGCACTCCAGTCGTTGACCAATACGACCCCGAACAGATGATCCTCGGCCTGGTCGATCGGCACTGGTTCGCCGAACTCGGACCGTCCGCCCAGGACGTAGCCCACCTCGAGTTCGAAGTCGAGCATGGCACTCGGACCGAACATCACTCCGTCCGGGCGGCGGGTCTGCCCGAGCGGCCTCCGCACCGGGGTGCCGTCCACCACCACCGTTCCCGACCGACCGTGGTATCCGGCCGGCAGGTGCAACCAGTTTTCCGGAAGGGGGTCGCCGTCCGGCCGGAAGATTCGGCCGACGTTCTCGGCGTGATGTCGGGACGAGTAGAAGTCGACGTAGTCCGCCACGTCCCAGGCGAGATGGAGCGACACCTCGCCGGCGTCCCGCCGAGCATGGTCGAGAGTGCCGTCGGCCTCGCCAACGACGAGTTCCTCCCGCAACGCCTCCCATGTCGTCCGACCTGCTTCGAGCAACGGGTTCAGCCGATCGGAGTCGACGATGGGGCGTTCGACCGACTCGAAAGACCCCGCAGACAGGTCGATCACGTCACTGCCCGATCCCACCCCCAGACGTCGCCGACCCGTCGAATCGGAGAACACGCAATACGGCAGGACACCGGGAGGGAACCAGATCGACATGGAAACGAACTTAGATCTTCTAACTTGGCAGGTGATGACCGAATCACCCAGGACCGACGCCGACCTCCTGGCTGACGACGCCGTGGCCCTGGTAACCGAGTGGCTGGCCGAGGCCCGGAAACGGGACGCCGACACGGCCGAGACCCGTCGGTTGGCCGAACTCCTCGACGACCCGTCCGGTCCGGCGTTCGCGATGCGCTTCGTCGATCTCGTCATCCGGCCCGAAGACCCCCGGGCGGCCGCCCGGCAACTGCGTGCCATCGTCGGCTCCACCACCATCCCCGGGTTCCTCGGCCCGGTCGATCGGCTACTGCTCCGGACCGGAGCCTGGCTCGCTCCGGCCATCCCACGGGTGGTTCTTCCGCTGGCGCGTGCCCGGATGCGGGCACTGATCGGTCACCTGATCGCCGACGCCGAGCCGGCCAAGCTCGGGCGTCACCTGCAACGCTCCCGCCAGCAGGGCAACGACCTCAACGTCAACCTGTTGGGGGAAGCGGTGTTGGGTGACGCCGAGGCCACCCGGCGGCTCGAGGCCACCATCGCCCTGCTCGGGCGTGACGACGTCGACTACGTGTCGGTCAAGATCTCGTCGGTCGTCTCCGAACTCAACCTGTGGGCTTTCGACCACACTGTCGAATCGATCGCCGATCGACTGCGGCGTCTGTACCGAGCAGCCGGGCCTGGCAAGTTCGTCAACCTCGACATGGAGGAGTACGCCGACCTCGACCTCACCATCGAAGCCTTCGTCCGTCTGCTCTCCGAGGACGAGTTTCGTCACCTGACCGCCGGCATCGTCCTCCAGGCGTATCTCCCGGACAGCTACCCGGCACTACAGCGACTGGCCGAGTGGGCGGCGCACCGGCACGCCGCCGGGGGAGGAGAGGTCAAGGTACGGCTGGTCAAAGGGGCCAATCTGGCGATGGAACGGGTAGACGCAGTCGTGCACGGATGGGAGCAGGCTCCGTATCCGACAAAGACCGAGACCGACGCCAACTACAAGCGCTGTCTGGACTGGGCGTTCACGCCCGAGCGAATGAGAGGCATGCGCATCGGAGTGGCCTCACACAACCTGTTCGACGTGGCGTGGGCGATGCTCCTCGCCGACCGTCGAGGCGTGGCCGGGCGGGTCGACTTCGAAATGTTGCAGGGCATGGCCCCGGCCGAAGCCGCGGTGGTTCGTGAGGCGGCCGGTGGACTGCGGCTGTACACGCCGGTCGTCGCCCGGTCGGATTTCGACACGGCCATCTCCTATCTCTTCCGGCGGTTGGAGGAGAACTCCGATCCGGAGAACTTCATCAGCTCCCTGTTCGATCTCGATCCCGACGGCCCGGTGTTCGCCGAGCAGGAACAGCGCTTCCGGCAGGCACTCGCCGCCCGCCACACCGTCTCGGTCGGTCCGCGCCGCACCCAGGATCGGACGGTTGCACCCTCCCCGACAGATCCGCACGGCACGTTCGCCAACACGCCCGATACCGACCCGGCCCTTCCCGTGAACCGGCGGTGGGCCGCGGAGATCTACAGCCGGCCCCACACCCCTGTGCGCACCCCGATGACGACGGACATCGCCGGGGTCGATCGTGCCGTCGCCGGTGCCCGGGCGGCGGGGGCGGAATGGGCAGGGCTTCCCGCATCGGAACGTAAGAGGACGCTGCGAGCGGTGGGCGACGCGCTGGAGCGGCATCGGGCGGACCTCATTTCGGCGATGATCCACGAAGGTTCGAAGACCATCGCCCAGGCAGATCCGGAAGTCTCCGAAGCGATCGACTTCGCCCGCTACTACGCCGACCGGGTAGCCGACCTCGAGACGGTGGAAGGACAACGCTTCGAGCCGTTCGGAGTGGTCGCCGTCGTTCCACCCTGGAACTTCCCGGTGGCGATCCCCGCCGGCGGCGTCCTGGCAGCGCTGGCCGCCGGCAACGGGGTGGTCTTCAAACCTGCCCCCGAGGTTCCTCGATGCGCGGAGGTGGTGTGGGAAGCGATGGCAGACGCCGGGTTGCCGGACGGTCTCGTCCAGTTCCTCCGAGTGCCGGACAACGAGGTGGGCAGGCACCTCGTCACCAGTGTCGACGCCGTCATCCTCACCGGGTCGTACGACACGGCGTCACTGTTCAAAGGATGGAAACCCGACCTGAGCCTGTTCGCCGAGACGTCCGGCAAGAACGCGCTGATCGTCACTCCCAACGCCGACCTCGACCTCGCCGCCGCCGACCTGGTGGCTTCCGCCTTCGGCCACGCCGGACAGAAGTGTTCCGCTGCCAGCCTGGCGATCCTCGTCGGCTCGGTGTACGAGTCGGAGCGCTTCCGGCGCCAGATCGTCGACGCCACCCGCAGTTTGATCGTGGGCGACGCGACCGACCCGGCCACCGACATGACCCCTCTCGCTGCCCCCATGAGCGATCGCCTGGAACGGGCTTTCACGGTGCTGGACCCGGGCGAGTCCTGGCTGCTGGAACCGCGGCACCTGGGGGGTCGCACCTGGACTCCGGGGATCAAGGACGGAGTGCGATCCGGATCGTGGTTCCATCGCACCGAATGCTTCGGCCCGGTCCTCGGCCTGATGCGGGCAGACGACCTCGACCATGCCATCCACCTGCAGAACGCGGTCGACTACGGGCTGACCGCCGGAATCCACTCCCTCGATGCCGAAGAGCTCGACCATTGGACGGAAAGGATCGAAGCCGGCAACGCCTACCTGAACCGCCACATCACCGGTGCGATCGTTCGGCGTCAGCCGTTCGGTGGCTGGAAGAAGAGTTCGGTGGGACCGGGAGCCAAGGCCGGCGGACCCAACTACGTCGCCCAGCTCGGGCATTGGCGTGACGAGGGCCGACTGTCGACCCAGCGGGCAGAACCCTCCTCGGCGATTCGGGAACTGACCGCGCCCTTCTCATCCGAGTGGCTCGACGACGCGGTGGCCAGCGACGCGTACTGGTACCAGTCCGAGTTCGGAGTCGAAGGTGATCCATCGCAGCTGGTCGTGGAGTCCAACGTCTTCCGTTACCGACCCCGTCCACAGGTCGTGATCAGGGCTCCGGAGGGAGTCGACCCGATCGCCACGGTGCGGGTGTTGGCGGCGGCAGTCGTCTGTGGCACCCCCACCCGTGTGTCGAGTGCGGTGCCGGTGCCCGGGGTCGACGCCGTCGTCGAAAGCGACGCCGCGTTCCGGGCGTCACTGTCCGCGTTGGAAGGCTTGCGCGTGCGCCACATCGGCCACGCGCCGGCCGACCTCCATGCGGCGGCCTGGACTTCAGGAGTGGACCTGGTCGACGGTCCGGTCATGCGCAACGGCCGACTGGAGATGCTGTATCACCTGCGTGAACAAGCTGTTTCCCGTACTCGGCATCGGTTCGGCAACGTTCTGTTGTGACTCCGCCGATCGCTTAGAACGGGTACGTTCCTAGCCACGAACAAGGAGGGATGCATGCCGATCTTCATGATCGAGCGGCGGTATGCCGACGAACTGGACGCCACCGCCGAAGTGGTGGACGGGATCAACCGCATCAACGACGAGGAAGGCATCCGCTGGCTCTATTCGTTCTTGTCGGCAGACAAGCGCAAGACCTACTGCCTCTACGAAGCCCCGTCTCCAGAAGCCATCAAGAGGGCGGCGGCACGCGCTGGACTTCCGGCGGACGTCATCATCGAGGTCACCGACCGGATCCTCCCCGACGGCGCCCTCGCCGACATCTGAGGTTCAAGCGAGGTCGTGCTCGGTGGCGTAGACGGCCGCCTGGGTGCGGTTCGCCGCCCGGGTCTTCATCAGAATGCTGCGCACGTGGTTGGCGGCGGTGTTGGGACTGATGTAGAGCCGCTCGGCGATCTCACGGTTACTCAATCCGGCAGCCAGCAAGCCCAGCACCTCGACCTCTCGACTGGTCAGCCCGTCGGGATGACCGTCGGAGATCGGCTCGAGGACTCGGAGTATCCGGATCTGACCGGTCCGCGTTGCCAACTCGTGGGCACGGCCCGCCAGGGCGCTGGCTCGGGCAGGATCGCGCGACATGAGAAAGCGGGCATGCCAGGCAACGGATTCCGCCTCGTGGATCACCGAACCCATCCGCTTGTCCAACGTGGTGGCAGCCGCGAAGCGGGCTTCGGCCTCGTCGGGGCGACCCAGCGCGACTGCGATCCGGGCCAGGAACCGATCCGCACTGCCGAACGGCGCGACGAACTGGCCGGATATCAGGTTCATGCCCACATAGCGCAGCAGATGGGACTCGAGAACGCCCAACGCAGCGGTATCCCCCAAGGCCAGCGCACCCTCGGTCATGAAGACCAGTTCCATCGGCCACTGAGCGTCGTGGACATGAGCCGAGAGATCGCGTTTGAGCAGGTGATCGAGAGCCCGTCTGATCCCTCGCCGGTTATCCATCTCCGTGTACAGCGCCAGCATTCCTGGCACCCACCGCGACTCGAACGACTCGGTCCCATCCACCATCGTCGCCCGTCCGAGCAGGCCGCCGGTTTCGCGGGCGACCATGAACATCTGCACGCCATACGAACCCTCGGTGGTGTCGGGTCCGAATGAATCACCGAGTCGTAGCGTTCGTTCCGCCCATTGCGTCGCCGCGGTGAAGTCTCCCGACAAGAGGGCGCGACCTTGGGACACGCACCCTGCGACATACGAGAAGAATGGCTGCGCGTTCCGCTCCGCCGCGATCCGCCCATCAGCCGACGCCTCGTCCAGCGCCGAAGGATCCCCGCGCACGTAGGCCGCCATGGCTCGGAAGTACGCAGCCGACCCGAGCGTGTCGAAGTCTTCGGCAGCTCGCGCCATCGCACACAACCGTGTGGCACGAGCGAGCTGGACATCGGCCATCTCCGGACCCAGACCGTGCCACAGGCTGGTCTTGAGAGTGTGAATCACCGTCGGGATATCGCCGGTCTCCTCCGCCGCAGCGATCGCGTGACTCCCCAACGCTCGCGCCCGTTCGGTCTCCCCGGCGAACGCCAGCGCCCGACCCAGACTGCCGAGCGCCTGCACATATCGCGTGTCCGATCGGTCGAGATCCGAGCCGCTCAAAGCGGAGGCGAGCAGGTCGGCCGCCTTGGTGTTGGCGAGGCCCGGCCGCCAGTTGGCATCCTCGTAGCCCATCGCCGCCCGTAACCGGGCCATCGGGTCTGGAACGGTCGCCAGTCGTTCATAGATCCCCCTGGCTCGTGCGAAGTCACCCGCACGGAGGTGGTTCGCCGCTGCCGCAAACAGCAGTGAGGACCTCACCTCCGAGGTGTTGCCGGGCAGCGCCGCTGCTCGCTCGTACCACACCGCCGCCTCCTCGAAAGCCAGACTGGCCTCGGCCAGCTCACCTGCTCGGGTGGCATAGCGGATGGCCTCCTGACCGTGCCCCAACACGTGAGCGGCGAGGAAATGATGAGCGACACGCGGTACGACCGACGGGTCATCCGCCCGAGGTTCGAGGGCGCTTCCGACGCAGGAGTGGAGTACCGCCAGTCTCGACGGCGCCAGGCGTGCCAGCACCGCTTCCCGTGTGAGCGAGTGGATGAACGCGAAGGAAGCCTCCCCGGAGGACGTCGGCGCCACCAAGCCCACCGCGGTAGCCGAATCCAACGCATCGAGCACCGACCGGGGCTCGATGCCTCCGGCAGTCGCCACCGTCGAAACGTCGAAATCGTCTCCGACGACCGCTGCGACATCGAGAATCTCCCGTGCCGATTGTCCCAAGCCGGCGAGGCGAAGCTCGACGGTGTCTCCGATCGATGCCGGAACACGCAGCGGCGAGGACAAGGCGCTGACACCACCGTGGGCCTCCAAGTCGGTCCACAGTTCCCGGAGGAAGAACGGGTTGCCGCCGGTCCGATCACGGAGCAGGGCGGCGGGAGCGCGGACGGAGGATGGGGCCAGCCCCGCCTGTCGCCCGATGTATTCGGCGATGGCATCTGTGTCCAGGCCACCCAGATCGAGTCGCCGCACGCCCTCCTGGCGGTGCATCTCGGCGATTCGTTGTGCCAGTTCGTCGGAGCGATCCGGGGCAGTGGTGCGAAACGTCCCGATGACGAGCAACGGCGCATCGACCGCCTCCCGCGCCAGGTGATCCAGCAGCGCAATGGTCGGTCGTTGCGCCCAGTGGAGATCGTCGAGGACCAAGAGCAACGGTGCTTCCTCACACAGGGCGCGAAGCAGGCCGACGACGGCATCGAAGAGGTCGCGCCGCACCTCGGTCGCCGCTTGAGAGGGGACGGCGCCGGAGACGTGCCTTTCGGCGTATCCAGAGAGCCGGCCGAGGTCGGCGCCCGCCGGGGTCACGTGATCTGCCAGAGAGCCCGGTTCGGCGGCGAGGAAGATCTGGTCCAGGATCTCGGCGAACGCCTGATACGGGACACCGGCGTCCTGGGTGGAAACACCGAGCAAGCCTGCCACCCCGTGGGAATGGAGCACGCCGGCCACTTCCGCCGCCATGCGGGTCTTCCCTGCGCCCGGCTCACCCCCGATGAACACGATCTGGCGCTGTCCTGCGACTACCCGTTCCCAGACCCGTTCGAAGATCTCGAGTTCGGGGGCACGACCGACGAGAGGACCCAGCCGCATGGCGGCGAGACGTGCGGCGAGGGGTGGTGTGGTCCATGCCACCAGAGCCCAACCGTACCCGGCCGCAGGTGCCTGAGTCGATAGTCAGTCCTGACTATCCCGCTTGCTGTAGGACAACCATCCGACTCGGTCATGACACGAAAGCCGCCAACCCATACTGTCGACTCCGACCTGAGGAGGGTGCAATGACGACGGACGTGCGGCCAGACATCAGCGGCGACGTGTTCGAACCGGGCGATCCCGGGTACGACGACGCCAGGGCGATCTACAACGCCATGATCGACAAGCGACCGGCCGTGGTGGCGAGGTGCAAGTCGGTGGTCGACGTGATCTCCGCGCTGGAGAGCGGTAGGGCTGCCGGGCTGTCGATCGCGATACGCGGGGGAGGGCACAACGGGCCTGGCTTCGGCACGGTGGACGGCGGAATGGTCATCGACCTGGGACCGATGAACCGGGTCGACGTCGACCCGGCCCGCCGTACGGTTCGCGCCGAGGGCGGCGCCACATGGGGCCAAGTAGACGCCGCCACCCATGCCCATGGGTTGGCGACACCGTCGGGCATCATTTCGTCCACCGGGGTGGGCGGGCTGACCCTGGGCGGGGGCCACGGGTACCTGTCCCGACGCCACGGTCTCACCATCGACAACCTCCTCCAGGCAGAGATCGTGCTGGCCGACGGGTCGACGGTCACCGCCTCCGAGACCGAACATCCTGACCTGTTCTGGGCGATCCGGGGCGGCGGGGGCAACTTCGGTATCGTCACGGCCTTCACCTTCCGCCTGCATCCGGTCAGCACGGTGATCGCCGGACCGACCGCCTGGCCGGCATCGGCGACCGGCGACGTCCTGCGCTGGTACCGGGAGTTCATGCCGGCCCAGGACGACGACCTGTACGGCTTCTTCGCCACCATGACCGTGCCGCCGGTCGACACCTTCCCGGAGGCATTCCACCTGCACAAGGCGTGCGCCGTGGTGTGGTGCTACCTGGGCGATCCGGACAACGCCGACGAGGTGTTCGCTCCGGTGAGAGAGATGGAACCGGCGTTCGAAGGACTGGGGGAGGCTCCGTACCCCGCTCTCAACTCCGCCTTCGACGGCCTGTATCCCAAAGGACTGCAGTGGTACTGGAGAGGGGACTTCTTCCGAGAGATCCCTGACGGTGCGGTCGATGCGCATGTCGAGTTCACCGAACAACTGCCCACGATGCACTCCTCGATGCACCTCTATCCGATCGACGGTGCGGTCAATCGAGTCCCCAAGGACGCAACCGCCTGGGCGTATCGGGACGTCACCTACTCCCAGGTCATCGTCGGGGTCGATCCCGACCCGGCGAACGCGGAGAAGATCCGTCGCTGGACGGTGGACTATTGGGACGCCACCCACCCCCATTCGGCCGGCGGGGCGTACGTGAACTTCATGATGGACGAAGGTCAGGATCGGGTTCGTGCCACCTATGGCGAGAACTACGACCGACTCTCGGAGATCAAAGCGAGGTACGACCCCTCCAACGTCTTTCGCATCAACCAGAACATCGCACCCAAACGCGGCTGACCGTCGCCCATCGACACTCGGCATAGGGAACTTGTTCCCCTTCGGTGACGTCGGACACTTCAGGACATGTCACCTCCTTCCGATATCGAGTGTCGATGCGACGACCAACACTGATTGCCGCGTATCTGACGGCCATCGCCGTGACGGCATTCCCGGCGCCCGCCTTCGGCGCGATCGACCTGGACGATCCCAACCTGTTCGGACCAGGCGAAGGATGGGATCGACCGGCCGACCTTGCGCCAGGAGATTCCGGCCCCTGGGTGATCCGTCTGCAAGAACGGCTCGCTGCTGCCGGCTTCCGGCCGGGGCCGTTCGACGGCGTATACGGCAAGGCCACGCTGGGAGCCGTCTACGCGTTTCAGAAGGTGAACGATCTCGAACGCGACGGTGTCTTCGACACCGAGGACTGGAAGGTGCTCGACGCGGCTCAGCCGATCCAACTCCCGCCATCGGAGGACGAGCCCGACCGGGTCGAAGTGGACCTGGAGCGTCAGGTGCTCTACCTGGTGGTCGACAACCAGGTCGAAGTGGTGCTCCCCGTGTCATCCGGCAACGGTGAGTTCTACCGGGGCCGAGGCGGAAGTTGGGTTCGCGCTCGAACACCGGAAGGAAGCTTCCGGTTCACCCGTCGCATCGACGGGTGGCGCATCTCCTATCTCGGTGCGCTGTACCGCCCCTTCTACTTCCGCGGAGGCTATGCCATCCACGGCTCCCCCTCGGTACCGCCCCATCCGGCTTCGCACGGATGCGTACGAGTCGAGAACCACGACATGGACTATCTCGTGACCCGACTGACGATCGGGATGCCGATCCACATCTACGGGGATCAACTGGATCGGGCCGAACTCTTCGAGATCTGATTCGGTGCGATCGGCACGGCGCCTCGTCGGTGAATACCCTGTCGGCGCAGGCGTTCGGGAGGGAACACCGTGACCGCGTTTGTTGGCTTCGGGGGCTATGTCCCCGAACGAGTGATGACCAACGACGACTGGGCCCGACTCGTCGACACATCCGACGAGTGGATCACCCAGCGAACCGGGATCAAGGAGCGGCGGGTCGCCGGCGAGGACGAGTCGACCGCCACCATGGCGGCCGCTGCCGCCCGCGTGGCGCTGGCGGATGCCGGCCTGGAACCTCGCGACCTCGATGAGATCATCCTCGCCACGGACACCCCCGAGGTGCGGACTCCGGACACGGCCTCGTTCGTCCAACACATGCTGGGAGCTGGCGAGATCCCCTCGTTCGACCTCGGTGGCAGCGGCTGTGCCGGCTTCGTGCTCGGCCTGGACGTGGCTCGATCGCGCATCGCCTTCGAACCGAAGACGATCCTCGTCATCGGCGTCGAACTGATCACTCGGATGATCTCTTGGAAGGAACGGGAGACCTGCGTGCTGTTCGGGGACGGCGCCGGTGCTGTCGTGCTCGGCCCATCGGACGGAGAAGCCGAGCTGTTGTCGGTGGTCAGCGGCACCGACGGGGCGATGGCCGGAATACTCACTCTCGACGTGGGCGGCACCCGCCATCCGTTCGACCCGGCCGACCCCGACGGCCACGACCACCTGACCATGCACGGGTCCGAGGTCTTCAAACAGGCCGTGCACCGAATGTCGGCTGCGACATCCGACGTGCTTTCCCGGATCGGCGCCACCACCGACGACGTCGACCTCGTGGTGCCGCACCAGGCCAACAAGCGCATCATCGACGCCGTGGCTCGCCGCCTCGACGTGCCGGGAGAAAAGGTCTACGTCAACGTCGATCGCTTCGGCAACACCGGTTCTGCTTCTGTCCCGCTCGCCTTGTGGCAGGCACGGGCAGAAGGCCGGATCGGACCGGGCGCCCTGGTCGTCCTCACCGCGTTCGGAGCCGGCTTCCACTGGTCGGCGGCGGCGATTCGCTTTCGCTGAGCGGGGTCCGCCTCCGCTCAGGTGTTGAGGATCACCACCGGCACCGTGGCGTTGCGGGCGATGTATTCGACTCTGGGGCCGAGGTGGAGCCGGCTGGTTCCCGCCCGGACACTGGTCCCGAGGATCACCAAGTCGGCCGCGGACTGCTCGATGGAACGGAGAATGCCCTCTTCTACGTCGGTGGCGCGGACCACGTCGGTGGATAGTTTCTGTTCCAACCTTCCGCCCAGCGTCTGCAGTTCGGTGGTGATGTCGCTGGCGAAGTCCTCCCGGGTGCCGCTCAGCGTCGGCGTCTGGACGTAGACGGCTTCGACCTCGCTCTCCCCCGCCGCCAACGCGAAAGCGAGTTCGAGCGCCTTGCGGGCACCGGGGCTGCCGTCGACCGGTACGAGGATCTTGGTTGGTGTCCAGTCGGCAGTGACCGTTCCCCCACGCACGACGATGGTGGGACACGGCGCCAGACGCACCAGATCATCGAGCATCGGGCCGAACAGGGATCCCTGGTCGCTCATCGCCGGTGTTCCGATCATCAACAGGTCATAGTCGTGGGAGGCCTCTTCGAGGATGGCGCCGGACGGGTCCGATGATTGGACGGTTCGGGTGATGACGCCCGGCGTGTCGAACAACTCGTTGGCCAGCATCTGCACGTACTCGGAGGCGTCGATCTTGCCGCCATCCCGCGTCACGGAGAACAGCGTGGTGGCGGTGTCGTTGGTGGCCGCCAGACGCCGACTGATGAATGCTTCGAGGTTCTGGGTGCCGGCCACCTTGGACCGGGGCCGGACCGGTACCAGCACGCGCTGGATGCCGGAAGTGAACAAATCCCGGGCAACGTCTTCTCGTGCGAGTCGCTCCTCCTCTTCTCGACCGGTCTCGACCCGGGCCAGGGTGAACCGGAGGGCGACCGGGGCCATGATCGAGGTGACGACAGCCATCACCACGATGATCGAGAACATCTCGACGCTCAACACACCCAACGACAGGCCGATCGAGGCGATGATGATCTCGACTGCCCCGCGAGCATTGAGGCCGGCGCCGTAGGACAGCGCTGCCCAGTTGGACTGCTTGGACATGATCTTGGCGCCGAGGAACGCGCCGGTGACCTTGCCGAAGCTAGCCACTGCGATCACCGCCAGAGTGATCAGAAGCAACCGCGGCTCGAGAATTGCGCCGATGTTGACCTTGAGCCCGGCGACGGCGAAGAAGATGGGCGCGAACACTGCCAGCGCCGCCGCCTCCAACTTGTGGATCACGTCCGCCGAAAGGCGGGGACGCCGCCCAAACAGGATCCCGATGGCGAACGCCCCGATCACCGGCTCGAGATGGAGAGCCTGTGTGAACGCCCCCCAGGCGAATGCCAGCACGATGACGAGCGTCAGCACCATGTCCGGTCCCCGCAGACGCGTCTGGACGAAAGTCAGGCCCTTTTCCACCAGCAGGTTGCCGACGGTGGCAGTGGCAACGACGAACAACGCCACGAACCCCACCGTCTCCAGCACCGCCCCGGCGCTGATCGCATCGGCCGAGGCGAGTGCAGTCACCAGGCCAAGAAGGGTCCATCCGGTGATGTCGTCGATCATGGCGCTGGCCAACATCGTCTGGCCGAGGTCGCGGCGCATCATCCCCAGGTCCATCAGCACCTTGGCGAGGACCGGGATCGCCGCGATCGACATCGCCGTCGCCACAAACAGGGCGAACACCGTCCGCTGCGAGGGATCGGCCAGCAGGTCGTCGGGGATCAGGTACCCCAGCGCCAGCCCGGCGGCGAAGGTCACGCTGAGACCTCCGGCGGACACCCCGAGCGAGACCTTGAATCGGCGCTTGATGAGGTTGAGGTCGGTTTCCAGCCCGGTGACGATGAGCAGCAGCATCACCCCGATGAGCGCGACGACCTCGAGCAGGTATCCCTGCACTTCGTTTTGGGGGATCACCCACTGCCCGATGAACGGGACCAAGCCCGAAAGGAGCGACGGTCCGAGAACCACGCCGGCAAGGATCTCCCCTACGACCGTCGGTTGCCCGAGCCTCTGTGACACCCACCCCAGCCCACGAGCGGTGGCGAGCAGCACCGCCACCTGTACCACGAGCGCGAGGACGTCGTCGTGCGGTGCCGCGCTGAACGCCTCCATGCCTCTCCTTCCTCGGTCGCCTAGGGGGTTAGCTGACGGGCTCGGGCTGGAAGGTGCCCTACCCGGCGGTTGCCGGGATTCGCCCCGAGGACTTCAACTGTCCCGTTGGGTCCCCCCACCGGCCGTGGTGACCGGTTCGGCGGTTGGCGGGCAACGCTACCAGCGAGCGACAGCGACCCGCAGACCGGTCAGGACAGCACGAACGTCGCCACGAACTGTGATCACCCGACGCCGGTAACCATGACCGCCATCAGGTCTGCCCCTTCGTCGGGGTCGAGGCCCTGCTCGTCGAGGCTCTGCCAGGTGCGAAAGTCGATGGCGTGCCTGACCTCCGCCCGACGACGACGCCCGGGCCAGCCGGCGGTGAGCGCCTCGTGGGCTCCGTCGACGAACCCTCGCATGATGTCGCCGACGAAGGGTGGCACCACTTCGATATCCCGGTAGTTGTTCGCCAACATCTGCCTGTTGTCCGAGTAGTAGCGGTACAGCTCCCGCAGACCGACAGACAGCCGCTCCACCGGATCCTCGATGTCCCGCCAGCGGTCGGTGCGCGGCCAGGGGTGACGTCCCAACCAGTGACTGGTGCAGGCGCTGAAGATCGCCTCTTCGTCTGCAAAATGACGATACACAGTTGAGCGCTGAACACCAGCCAGGTCGGCAATGCCCGAGATCGTGGTCTGAGCAGGACCGATCGACCCGTGGAGCTCGACCGCTGCTTCCACGATGCGCCTTCGGGTCTCTTCCATCTCCTCCTGACGCCTGCGCATCCGGTAGGGACGTGTCTGGGTCTCCTGTGCTGCCATCGCCATCCATCGTACACCATTGTTCGATAAAAGTCTTGACACGAAGACCAACAATCCCGTACGTTCCATTTCAACGCACAGTTGTGTTCGCTCAAAGAAAGGAGCAAGCGACATGGCGCAAGCACTATTCCAACAGCCTTCTCTCTCCTTCCGGCACCCTCTCACGCCGTACGTGACCAAC
>JBKHXZ010000273.1:0-2262 GCA_046565785.1 Acidimicrobiia bacterium | reverse complement strand
CGACCGGTGGATTCTTCGAGTCCTGGCCGCCACCACGGTCGATCCGGCGGTTGCCCGTGCGATGATGCGCGTCACCAGCCTGCAGGATCCCCCATCCGCGCTGTTCCGCCCAGGCGTTGTGCGGAAGGTGGTGCAGGCCACCCGAGGAACGGGCGGCCGGACTCGGTCCTCCGCCGCTGCGTGATCAGCCGCGGATCGCCGCCCACACCTTTGCCGGCGTCAACGGCATGTCGAGGTGGTGTACGCCGTACGGGCTGAGGGCGTCGATCACGGCATTGACCACTGCCGGCGTTGAACCGATCGTCCCCGCCTCTCCGATGCCTTTGACGCCGAGCGGGTTCTCGTCGGTCGTAGTAGTCGTACGGTCGATCTCGATCGAGGGCAGGGTGGCGCCGGTCGGAATCAGATAGGAGGTGAGGTTGGCGGTGAGCGGAGTCCCGAACTCGTCGTAGAGGACCTGCTCGAAGAGGGCCTGTCCCACTCCCTGAGCCACGCCGCCATGCACCTGACCGTCCACGATCATGCGGTTGAAGACGGTCCCCGGGTCGTCACAGGCGATGTGACGCACCAGCCGGACGTCGCCGGTTTCGGTGTCCACCTCCACCACCGAAACGTGCGTTCCGAACGGAACCGTGGCGTGTTCCTGTTCCCAAGTGTCGTCGGCGTCGAGACCCGGGTCCATGCCCTCGGGAAGGCTTGCAGGCTCGGAGGCGAGCACCGCGATCTCGCCCAGTGACCGTCCCGTGTCGGGCACACCGGTCACGCCGATCCGGCCGTCCTCGAACTGGATCACATCCTCCAGGCGGGCCTCGGCGACATGGGCGACGATCTGGCGAGCCTTCTCGATGACGGTATCCCCGGCACGTTTGATGGCCGAGCCCGCCATCTGCATCGAACGAGACCCCATGGTTCCTCCGCCTCGCTTGACGCGGTCGGTGTCGGCCTGGACGAAGGCGATCTTGTCCATCGGCACCTTCAACACCTGGGAAGCGAGCTGGGCGAAGGTGGTCTCGTGCCCGTGGCCGTGGGAGGAGGCTCCGGAGTAGATGGTGACCGTCCCGTCGGTGTGGACTTCGACTCGTCCCCAATCCTTGCGTCCGCCCGGAGCAGTGATCTCCACGTAGGAACCGAGTCCGATCCCCAGCTGGTAGCGGTCTCCCGCCTGGCGGCGACGCTGCTGTTCGGCTCGGAGTTCGTCGTATCCAGCGGTGGAAAGCGCCAGCTCGACCGCATCGGCGTAGCGCCCGGTGTCATATCGCTCCCCGGAGGCGGTGACGTGGGGGAAGGCTTCGGTCGGGATGAAGTTACGACGCCGAATCTCGGCTGGATCGATGTCCAGTTCGTCGGCGAGCATGTCCATCAGCCGTTCCAGCGTGAGGGTGGCTTCCGGGCGCCCTGCCCCCCGGTAGGCGTGGGTGGGGGTGGTGTTGGTGACCAGGCTGCGGGAGATGAACTCGAGTTCGGGGATCAGGTACGGCCCTGCGGTCATCCGCTTGGTGAAGAGGGGAATCTCCGCTCCGTACAGCGGATACGCCCCGGCGTCCTGGGTGACGACCCATTCCACCCGACGCACCTTGCCGTCCCGGGAGGCATACAGGGTGACATCGTGGATCTGGGCTCGTCCGTGGCTCATCACCGCCAGGTTTTCCCGGCGGGATTCCTCCCATCGCACCGGTCGGTTCAGTTTGAGGGCGATGGCAGCGGTGAGCACTTGCTCGGGGTAGGTGGCGATCTTCGCCCCGAACCCTCCCCCCATGTCGGGGATCTTGAGGTGGATGAGGTTGCGGTCGATGCCGAGGGTCGACGAGAACACGTTGCGGTGTCCGTGTGCCTGTTGGGAACCTGCCCACACGTCGAGCCCGCCGTCCTCGCGGGGAACAGAGACAGCGGAGTTGGTCTCCAGCGGGATGGCGGCGAGCCGCTGATGCCGGATCGTGGCGGTGATCACCACCTCGTCGGTGCCTGGATCGTTCGAAGTGGATTCCAGTCGGTGTGACTTGGCCAGGTTGGAGCCGTGTTCGGGGAACAACAGCGGGGCATCCGGCTGGTCGGCGGCCTTCGGGTCGACCAGCACCGGGAGCTCGTCGTATTCGGGCCACACCATGTCGGCGGCGTCGGCGGCCTGGGCAGCGGTCTCGGCGACCACCACCGCGACGATGTCGCCCACGAAACGGACTCGATCGGCGGGGATGAGGGGTCGCTGCATCGGCTCGGGATGGCCCGTGAACTCGATCGGCATGGTCATGCCTTCGAAATCGGCCG
>JBKHXZ010000272.1:0-10177 GCA_046565785.1 Acidimicrobiia bacterium | reverse complement strand
GGCCGCCTCGCGCAGGTCGAAGTCGAACGTGTCATGTGCCCGGCGGGCGACCGCATGCAGGGCGCTGCGAATCCGGGTCAGCGCCATCCGCACCGCCTCGTCGTCTGCGGCCGTCTGCAGCTCGGCCGACTGCGCCTCGAACATCCGCCGTCGCCAGTCGACCATGTCGAGGGTCCGCAACCCGCCCCGACCGTTCTTCAGGTCCGCCGCCATCAGCCGATACGGCTCGGAGTCCCGCCGACGACGCTCCTCGGCGGCCATGGCGTCGATGATCCGCCCGTGCTCTTTGTCCAAGAGACCCGCCAGCCTGGTGCGGAAGTCCTCGAACACCTCACGGTCACCGGCCAGCAGCCGAGCGGAGAGGAAGGTGGAGACGACGTCCAGCCGGGTTCCGGCGAAGGAGCGGGCGGAGCGGGGGGTGTGGCTGAGGTGACCCACCTTCAACCGGGCGTCCCACAGCGGGCGCAACACGCGGCGAGCCAGCTCCTCCTCGCCGCCGCCGGTGTGGAGGAAGAGCAGGTCGACGTCGGAGTGGATCGCCATGACCCCCCGCCCGAACCCGCCGGTGGCCACCAGCGCCGCACCGGGCGGCAGCGGATCCGCCAGCTCGACCACCACCTGTTCCAGCCGGGTGGCCAGCTCCCGTTCGGCGCCGGCCAGCCAGCCTTCGGCGATCAGCCGATCACGGAACGAAAGGTACGGGTCGGCCGCCGACGTCACAGAGCGTCGGCGCCCCGCTCCCCGGTGCGGATCCGGACCACGTCCTCCACCGGCAACACCGCCACCTTGCCGTCGCCGATCTCCCCGGTGCGAGCCGACTCCTCGATCGCCCGCACCACTGCCGCCGCCAGGTCGGAGGTGACCAGCACCTCCACCCGGATCTTCGGCACGAAATCCACCACGTACTCGGCCCCCCGATACACCTCGGTCTGGCCGCCCTGACGGCCGAACCCGCGGATCTCGCTCACCGAGATCCCGGTCACCCCGAGTGCGCGCAGCCGTTCTTTCACCTCGTCGAGTTTGAAGGGCTTGATGTAGGCGATGATCAGTTTCACGTCCGTCCCCTCACTCGGTTCCGTAGGCCCGCTCTTCGTGCTGGGTGATGTCCAAGCCTTCCAGCTCTTCTGCCTCGCTCACCCGCAGCCCGATGGTGGCATCCACCAGCTTGGCGAGGATCGTCGACGCCACGAAGCTGAACACCAGGATCGCCACCACCCCCACCGCCTGTTTGGCGAAGAAGCCGGCGCCGCCATAGATCAGACCGTCGCTCACCGCCGGGTTCAGCGCCGCCGAGGCGAACACCCCGGTGAGAAGCGAGCCGACGATGCCGCCCACCATGTGGATGCCCACCACGTCGAGCGAATCGTCGTAGCCGAAGCGGGTCTTGAGCGAGATGGCGAAAAAGCACACGATGCCGGCGGCGGCGCCGATCACCATCGCCGCCAGCGGACCGACGAACCCGGCGGCCGGGGTGATCCCCACCAGTCCCGCCACCGCTCCCGACGCCGCCCCCAGCAGGGTCGGCTTGCCGGTGCGGCGCCACTCGAACAGCACCCATCCCAAGGCACCGAGCGACGCCCCCACCTGGGTGGTGACCAGCGCCCGGATGGCATTCCCGTCGGCGGCGAAAGCCGACCCGGCGTTGAAACCGAACCATCCGAACCAGAGGATCCCGGTGCCGATCAGAGTCAGCGGCAGGGAATGGGGGCGCATGGCGTCGGTACCGAACCCCTTGCGGGGGCCGAGCACCCTGACCAGGGCGTAGGCGGCGATGCCGGCGTTGATGTGGATGACCAGACCGCCGGCGAAGTCGCGGGCGCCCCAGGCGAACAGCCAGCCGCCCTCGGCGAAGCCCCAATGGGCGGCCACCGGGTAGACCAGCAGCGCCCACAGCGCCATGAACGCCACCCAGGCGGAGAACTTCATCCGGTCGGCGACCGCACCTGAGATGAGGGCCGGGGTGATGATGGCGAACATCATCTGGAAGGCCACGAACAGCAGCTCGGTGTCGTCGACGCCGGACAACCCGAACTTGCCGAATCCGCCGATGATGCCGCCGCTGGTGCCGTCGAAGGCCAGCGAATAGCCGATCACCACCCAGATCACCGTCACCACCGGGATGGTGAAGAAGTTCATCATCAGCATGTTGAGGGTGTGTTTGGCCCGCACCATGCCGCCGTAGAACAGGGCGAGGCCGGGTGTCATGAAGAGCACCAGGGCGGTCGCCGTCAGTACCCACGCCGTGTTGCCCGAATCCACGCTGTTCTCCGTCTCGACGCGGCGGAGCGTAGGACGAAACGGGGGTGGACCGGGGTGAAACGGCGTCTAAGTTGTTGCGGGTCCACGGATGGACCTTGGAGGTTTCATGGATCGCAGGCGACATGGAGTCGCGGCAGTTCTCGTCGCCGGACTGGCGGCGTTCACCCTCGTGGCATTGCGCCCACCCCAACCGGCAGTCGTCGCCGCACCCGCCACCACCCTGCCGGTGACCACCATCGTCCCGGTGGCTGCGGTGTCATCCACCACGACCACCGTCGTCGACCGTCTGGCCGAGATCGAAGAGATCGTCCGCACCTACTACTTCGGCTGGTTCGACGGCCTGTACCGGGAAGACATCACCGCCATCGACCGGGTCGCCGGAACCGAAGCGGTACTCGAACAGGGTCGTCAGGCGATGGGCAAGCTCGCCTTCACCGCCGCCCCCACACCCGAAGCGATCGGCGTCGAGATCAAGAAGGTGCTCTTGGACCGACCGGACTGTCTGGTGGTGTCCGCCGACATCGACTTCCGGTCGTTCACCGAAGTCGAGCGGATCATGCCGGCAGTCGACGTGTACTTCCGAGTGGGCGATGGCTGGGGGCGAGCGGTGTCGTATCTGTACGAAAGGGAACTGTGGCAGGTCGACTGCGATCACATGGCGCGGCGCTGATCTGTCTCGTCGTGGTGGCGTTGGCCCTGCCGGCCGGTGCGGACGAGACCTGGACCTGCTGGTCGGAGATCTCGGACCGGGACGACGCGACCGGGGCGGCAGTCACCCGGTGTCGGATCGCCGGATCGTCGGAGACCACCGACTACGGGTCGTCGTCGGAGGTGCCGGTGGTGCTGTCGCCCCAGGTGGGGACCGACGCCGACGGGGTGTGCTGGTATTGGACGAGCCGATCGTCTGACTGGGTGCTGTTCGGAGTCGACGACGACGGGGTGGCGAATCTCGGCATCGACCCGGACGGTGAAACGGGCGGGCCAGTGATCATCGACGTGTCGTACCCCCGCTGCGTCTCCGAACCGGCGGAAGCTCCCCACACGGAGCGGGAGGCGTGGGAGTTGCTGGCCCAGTACTCACATCCCCGGCCGCAGGGCCTGTTGGATCCGGCGCCCGGGTTGGGAGTGGTGGGGATGGAAGTGTTCGTCAGGGAGGAGCCGCCGGAACCGTGGTCGGTGTCGCTCACCTCACCGTCGTCGGGGATGGTGTTGGAGGTGGAGACCTACGTGACGGCCGTGTCGGTGGACTGGGGTGACGGGTCGGCGACGGTGGTGCCGGTGGAGCTGCTCGGCATGGTGTCCGGAGGTGGCCTGTCGCATGTGTACCGGACGAAGACGTGCGCGGAGCCGGGCGGGCCACGGTGTCATCAGGTGCTTTCGGCATATGCGGTGGAGGTCGCCTTCGAGTGGGTGGCGAAGTACCGGCTGGGAGACGGCGAGTGGATCCCGCTTCCCGTCGCACCGACCACGGTGACGGTGGACTACGACGTCGACGAAATCCTCCCCCTCCCCACCGCCACCGGCTGAAAAGGGCCTCGCCAACCCAGGGTGGGGGGGGCCCGCCCGGGGCCCCGCTGGCCCACGGGTCGTCGGGCCGAGGGAACTCTGGGCTGTGCGGGCCCTCCAGGGGCCCGGCGAACCCTGGGTTCGCGGGGCCCTATTGGGCGCCGAAGCCGGAGAGGACGGTCCAGATCGAGCGGCCGAGGATGTTGAGGTCCAGCCACGGCGACATGTGCTTCACGTAGTACAGGTCGAAGGTGAGCTTTTCGATCGTGTCGGCCATGTCGTCGGCGTAGCCGTAATTCACCTGCGCCCAGCCGGTCAGCCCCGGTCGGATCAGATGACGGTGCTCGTAGAAGGGGATGGAGCGGGCGAACTCCTCCACAAACGCCGGTTGCTCGGGGCGGGGCCCCACCAGGCTCAGGTCACCTTTGAGGACGTTGAGCAACTGCGGCAGCTCATCCATCCGCACCTTGCGCAGCACCTTGCCCACCCGGGTCAGCCGGTCGTCGCCGATCACCGCGAAGCGGGCACCCTCGGCGTCCGCCCCGTCGACCATCGTCCGGAACTTGTACAGCGTGAAGTGCTTGCCGTCGCGTCCCACCCTGATCTGACGGAAGATGGCCGGACCCTTCGAGTCGATCCGGATCGCCAACCAGATCAACGCTCCCAGCACGATGGCGATAGGGGCGGCCAGCAGGGTCAGGGTCACGTCGACCACCCGCTTGGCGGCCTGGAAAGCCTGCCGGTCCTGCACCGGGGTCGACAGCTCCCAACCCTCGGCCAGGTGGACGATCGCCAACCGTCCAGTGTGCTCCTCGTAGACGTCGACCAGCGGCCGGATGCGGTAGCCCGCCAGGTTCGAAGACGAGATGAACTGGGCCATCGAATCGGATAGGACGGCGCGCAGGTCGAGTGCCAGCGTCGTTCCCGCAGGAAGCGGTTCGGGCGGCGACAGCGCTTCGGGGTCCAACACGTCGACCACGGTGATGTGAGGGGCGCTATGCAGGTCCTCGACCAGCTTCTTCTCGTGGGTGATCAGGGCGACCGGTTCATTCCACGGACGGGCGCGGGCGACGGCACGATGAACCAGGGCGGCGGCCAGGGTGACCACCACCGTCGCCGCCACATAGGTACGGGAGTAATAGAACTGGTCACGGACGAAGAACTCGGCCAGGGCGGCGGTGATCACCATCGCCGTGACGTTGGAGACGGCCCGCCCGTAGGTGGGACGGGGCATGCCCTGGCCCCAGCTGCGGGCGGTCACGAACGAGCCGATGGCCAGGCCGGCGGTCATGATGGCCAGCAGCGGGAAGATGCTCTGTCCTGGGCGAACGAAGCTGGGACCGACCGTCCAGGGAAGGACCGTGCCGAAGGTGTAGACCGACGCGGCGAGAAAGCCGACGGCCAGAGAGGCAAGGTCGAGCAGGAAGATCCGGACGAGAATCCGCCGTCGCATCCCGCCGATGGTACGCCGGGGGCGGTGGGAGAGAGCTTTTTAGCGCAGGGAGGGTGCAGACCTGCACCCTCCCTGCGCTAAAAGGCGGCTCGGGCGAGGAAGGTGGTACCCAACACGGTGAGGGTGGCGAGATAGGAGAGGCCGGTGGCGGCCATCACCCCCTCATACCCCTTCTCCTTCAGCGAATACCACGCCCCCACCACCAGAAGCAGCGTCAGGCCTGCCAACATCAGATATGCCGCCCCAAACAGCGTGGCCGGCGAACGGAGCGTCCCCAGCGCCGCCGCCACGCCGATCTCGGCCACCAACCCCACGCCGCCGATCACGTCCAGGCGCTGCAACGCCCAACGGGGAAGCTTCGGGTCCACCAGATACCAGTGCGCCAGCAGCATCTCGGCGGTGATCCCTCCCAACGCCGCCGAACCCGCCAGCACGGGGAGCACCGAATCACGACCCACCGCCACCACCAGGAACGCCACCGACGACACCGCGAACAACGCGGCCGCGTACCGGGGCCGTTTCGCCAGCCATCCGGCGATGCCCGCCACCACCAGACCTCCTATGGCAAGCGGGGAAGCGAAGGCAGGTGCCAGGCCGACCAGCGCAACCACCCCCGCCGCCAGCCACAGGTAACCGGTGCGGGCCACCCGCCACCAGGCGACGACCGCGGCACACGCCGCCAGGCCCGCCGCCCACATGGCGAGCAGCAGAACAGGGTCGAAGTTCACGCCAGCCAGTCGGCGACCCGGTCGGCGACGGCCTGACCGGTCAGCCCCAACTTCTCGGCGATCACCCCTGCCGGTGCCGACGCCCCGAACCGGTCGACGCCGATCGTTAGCCCGTCCGCCCCAACCACCCGCTCCCATCCGAAGGTGGCACCTGCCTCGATGCTCACCCGGGGGATCCCCTCGCCAAGCACCTCGGTCCGGTACGCCTCTGGCTGAGAGAAGAAGCGGAACCAGGACGGCAGCGACACCACCCGGGCGGAGATCCCCCGCTCGGCAAGCAGCGACGCAGCTTCCACCGCCGCCGACACCTCCGACCCGGTGGCCACCAGCACCACGTCGGAGCCGTCCCGCAGCACGTAGCCGCCCTTGGCCACCCCACCGGTCGGCCGCTCCAAGGTGGGAACGTTCTGACGAGTGAGCACCAAAGCAGTCGGCCCGTCGGCCCGGTTCAGTGCCAGCTCCCAGGCCTCCAGCACCTCACCGGCGTCCGCCGGACGGATCAGATCCAGGTTGGGCATCGCCCGCAGCGACGCCAGATGCTCGATCGGCTGATGGGTGGGGCCGTCCTCGCCGAGGAACACCGAGTCGTGGGTCCACACCCAGATCGACGGAATGCCCATCAGTGCAGACAGCCGCACCGCCGGCCGCATGTAGTCGCTGAACACGAAGAACGTCGCCCCGTACGGCCGCAGCCCTCCGTGGATCGCCATCCCGTTGGTGACGGTTCCCATGGCGTGTTCCCGAATGCCGTAGGCGATATCCCGGGCTCCACGATCCTCGGCGGAGAAAAGCCGGTCGTGGTCGATCACCGTCTTGGTCGACTCCACCAGGTCGGCCGACCCGCCCAGGAAGTTCTGTGCTTTCTCGGCGATCTGACCGAACAGCTTGCCGGAAGAGGCGCGAGTCGCCAGCGACGCCCCCACTTCGAATCCAGGATCGTCCAGCCTCACCGGATCAGATCCGAAGAAGGCGCTCCAAGTGGAGCGGGAGAGCTCATCCGCCATGGCTGCGGCGTGGCGGTCCTTCCAGGCAGCGTGTGCCTTCCGCCCCCGATCCATCGCCTCGGAGAACCATTCGTAGACACCGTCGGGAACGTGGAAGGTCTCGTCGACCGGAAAGCCCATCGCCTCTTTCGCCCCCCGGATCTCCTCCTCGCCCAACGGTGCACCGTGGGATCCGGCGGTGCCTGCCTTGGTCGGCGCCCCTTTGGCGATCACGGTGTGACACACGATCAGCGACGGCCGGTCCTCCACCTCCATCGCCTCGACCGTGGCGGCGGCGATCGCCTCCCGGTCGTGTCCGTCGACTTCGGCCACATGCCAGCCGACCGCCCGGAACCGGGCAGGAACGTCCTCGGTGAACGTCTTGTCGGTGTCGCCGTCGATCGAAATCTCGTTGTCGTCGTAGAAGTAGGTGAGGCGGCGAAGCCGCAGATGACCGGCCAGCGAGGCGGTCTCGGCGCTGATCCCCTCCTGCAGGTCACCGTCGGAGACGAACCCCCAGTTGCGGTGGTCGATCAGGTCCGCTCCCAGCCGGGCACGCAGATGCTCTTCGGCGATGGCCATTCCCACCCCGGTGCCGAAGCCCTGCCCGAGGGGGCCGGTGGTCATTTCGATGCCCAGGTGGTGGTCGATCTCCGGATGCCCGGCGGTGTGACTCCCCCACTGACGGAACGACTTCAACTGGTCCATCCCGAGCGGGAACCCGGACAGGTGGAGAAGGGAATACAGCAGCATCGACCCGTGGCCGTTGGACAGCACGAACCGGTCACGGTCCACCCACGTGGGGTCGTCGGGGTCGACGGTGAGGAACCGGCTCCACAGGGTGACCGCGATGTCGGCCATCCCCATCGGCATCCCCGGGTGACCCGAGTTCGCCTTCTGGACCGCATCCATGGCGAGACCCTTGATGGTGTTGACCGCGAGCTGTTCGAGTGACGACATGGGGGCGAGGGTACCGGAGGCGAGGGTGACGAAGGCTGGAGGGCCAAGGTTTGGAGACCCGGAGGCCGAACGGGCGCAAACTGGTGCAGCGAAAGCGTCCTATACAGCCGCGGGAACCCTGGGTTTGGATCGAGGGGTGGAGGTTGGGGCGGGAATGTGGCATGTTTATGCCATGCCCAGAGTCCGGGTCAGCACCACAGTCGATGAAGAGCTTCTCGCTCAGGCCCGAAATGCCCACGGGTCGGCCACCGACGCCGCCTTGATCGACGCCGCGCTCTCCGCCCTGCTTGACCGGTACCGACAGTCCAGGATCGACGCCGAGTACGAGAAGTACGACAAAGATCCGCTCGATGCGCCCGACGACTGGGGTGACCTGTCGTCCTGGCGCGAGCGGGCAGGGTCCTCGTGACGCCTCGCCGGGGCGAGGTCTGGTGGTGTGAGCTGCCTGAGGTCGGGCGCCGGCCAGTTGTCGTCCTCAGTCGCGACGCCGTGATCCCCCGACTACACAGGGCTCTCGTCGGACCGTGCACCACCCGCATCCGCGGCCTCGCCAGCGAGGTAGTCCTCGACCCTGGCTCCGATCCGATTCCGAAACTGTCGGCGGTCAACCTCGATTCGGTCGAAAGCGTCTCCACCGCCACCCTGACCCAACGGATCGGCTTGCTCTCCGACCAACGGATGCGCCAGATCTGTCAAGCATTGGCCGACGCGGTGGCCTGCGGCTGACAGTCGCGGGATCTCCGCTCGATCTCGACCACCCGACCGTTCGGCATCACACCAGCGTGCGGATTAAAGATACGGAACTCGTTCGTTGCAATCACGCGGCTGAGTTCGTTGCACACACGCGGTTGATTTCGTTGCAATCCCGCGGTTGATTTCGTTGCAATCACGCGGTCGACGGACGCTAGGCTTGTTCCGAATGGCAAACGAGTATCTGCCGAGAGTCGTCGACTCCGAACTGAAGGAACGGCTCGACGCGGTCGCCACTGTGGTGGTGGAAGGCCCGCGGGCGTGCGGCAAGACCGAAACTGCACGACGGCATTCGGCGAGCGAAGTGTTGCTCGACATCGACGAAAACGCGCGGCGAGCGGCCGAAGTCGATCCAGGGTTGATCCTCGCGGGCGACCGACCCCGGCTCATCGATGAGTGGCAGACCGTTCCCCGACTCTGGAACCACGTACGACGCGCCAGCGACACCCTCGGTGAGCCGGGGCAGTTCATTCTCACGGGGTCTGCTGTTCCGCCCGATGACACGACCAGGCACACAGGAGCGGGGCGGATCTCCCGAGTGCGGATGCGACCCATGACGCTCGTCGAGTCCGGTTACTCCACCGGAGCTTCCTCGCTCGGCCAGCTCCTGCGCGGGGAGGTCGTAGACGTCGACCATTCGACCCACAGCATCGAGGTCATCGCAGCACTCGTTGCGAGAGGAGGATGGCCGGGAACCCTCACCCTCGATCTCGACCCAGCAATCCGATTCGTCCGCGACTATCTCGACGAGATCCGGCGGACTGACATCGTGAGAGTGGACGGTTCCCGGCGCGATGCAGATCGGGTTCAACGGCTCTTCCGCTCACTTGCACGGAACGTCGCGACCGAGGCCGCGATCACAACGTTGGCGTCGGACACCGGTGGTGCGGACGATCCGATCCATCCTGCAACGGTTAGCGAGTATCTCGGCGCGCTCGAGCGCCTCTTCGTCGTGGAGGATCAGCCAGCTTGGTCTCCCGCCCTCCGATCGAGATCCCGGTTGCGCTCCAGTGCGAAGCGTCACTTCGTCGACCCGTCGCTCGCCGTCGCCGCGCTCCGGGCTGCACCTGATCGCCTTCTCACCGATCTCAAGTTGTTCGGATTCCTGTTCGAATCGCTCGTCATCCGAGACCTGCGTGTCTATGGCGGCCACCACGACGCCTCCGTGTACCACTATCGCGACGGCACCGGTCTCGAAATTGACGCGGTCGTAGAGTCCGCGGCAGGCAGTTGGGTCGGGGTCGAGGTCAAGCTCGGTGGTGATCAACACATCGAGGACGCCTCCGAGAACCTGCTCACACTCGCGGAACGGATCCACCCCGAGCTCGTCGGTCCGCCATCTGCCTTGGTTGTCGTCACACTCGGCGGCTACGGCTACCGGCGAACTGACGGTGTGTGGGTGATCCCGATTTCGACGCTCGGCCCCTGACGGCAGCCGCGGTCAGACCAACTCGAGGATCGATTCGAGGCACGACTCGACATCGGTGGTGGTGGTGTCGAGAACCAGATCGGGGTTGGTGGGCTCCTCGTAGGGGGCG
>JBKHXZ010000271.1:0-5260 GCA_046565785.1 Acidimicrobiia bacterium | reverse complement strand
GGCCGGGGCGATTCTCCCCAAGATGTTTGTGGATGACGCAACCAAGAACGTGTTCGGGGAGCGAACCGACGCCACGACGAGGGACGAGTTGATAGTGCGAGTAGTCGCAGACGTGACGCCGTCGTCGTTCACGCTCTACGAGGACGACGGGCAGACCACTGGATACCAAACCGGCGATGTGCGCACCACTGTGATCGACCAGAACCTGACGGGGTCAACCGCCACCGTGGTGATTCGGCCGGCTGCCGGCATGTTCACCGGGGCCACGGCATCGCGAGCCAACGTGGTCGAACTCGTCGTCGAGAATACCCAAGCGTCCGCCGTATCTCTCAACGGAACTGCTCTCGTCCAGCATCCTGACAAGGCCACCTTCGATGCGACGGTTGCCGGCTGGTACAACGCGGGGGGCAACCTGATCGTTGCCAAGTCCGGATCGCTCGGTGTCGAAGTCACAAAGACGTTCGAGTTCACGCTCGGCCAAGCTCCAGTGTCGGTCGACTTTGTCTGCCAGAACGGCACTACGACTACAGGTCAGTCGGTGTACGTGGTCGGGAACGTCCCCCAGCTCGGCGAATGGTCTCCAGCCAGCGCCGTCAAGCTCGACCCCACTGCCTATCCGACGTGGACGGGAACCATCAGCAACCTCCCTCCGAACACATCGATCGAGTGGAAGTGCATCAAACGTCAGGACGCGAACTACCCCGACACCGCCGACGCATGGCAACCCGGCGGCAACAACGTGATTTCGACACCGGCGACGGGAAGTGCCGGAACCTCGACGGGAAGCTTCTAGCGCGTGCTCGGGCTAGAGAGGCGTGCGGCACGCCGTGAGGCGAACCGGGTCGGCGCCGGCCACTCACCGGCGATGCGCTGGCGCGGGGCGGACCGGCGATGGTGGGTGGCGTTCGTTGCTCCGAGTCTGGTGCTGCTGATCGTGTTCACGATTCTCCCGATCGCGGCCGCGGGGGTGCTCAGCGTCTACCAGTGGGATCTGTTGACCCCTCCAGAGTTCCGCGGACTGGGGAACTTCGTCGAGTTGGCATCGGATCGAGACTTCCACGCCGCGTTGGGGCACACGGTGGTTTTCATTGCCGGTTACCTGCCGCTCGTGATGGTCGCTGGTCTGGGGCTGGCGGTGTTGATGAACCGCGGTGGTCGCAGGGCGGTGTTCGGTCGAGTGGTCTTCTTCATGCCGGTGGTATCAGCTTGGGTGGCGGTGGCGCTGATGTGGAAGTGGATGCTGAATTCTCGGTTCGGTGTCGTGAACTGGGCGTTGGGGCTCGTCGGAGTCGAAGGTCCGGCATGGCTCTTCGAGCGGGGCTGGGCGATGCTTTCGGTGATCGCCGCCAGCGTCTGGAAAGACGCCGGATTCGTGATGATTCTGTTCCTCGCCGGCTTGCAGGCCATCGCCCCCGAATACCGGGAGGCGGCCGCCGTCGACGGAGCCAGCCGCTGGCAGGCGTTCTGGCGGGTGACGTTTCCGCTGCTCACACCGACGGTGTTCCTGGTGTTGGTGATCCTCCTGATCAATTCGTTTCAGGTGTTCGAACAGGTCTGGATACTCACTGGAGGGGGCCCGCTCGGCTCGACCACCGTGGTGGTTGAGCGCATCGTTCGTCACGCGTTCAGTTTCGGGCGGATGGGCTACGCGGCGGCGATGTCGTGGGTGCTCTTCGGCTTCATCTTTGCGGTGACGCTGGTGCAGACGCGCCTGCAGAAGCGGTGGGTGCACTATGGCTGAGACCCTGGTGAGAGCTGGCGGACGAGCGATCGTTGACGCGCCTGGGGGTCGAAGGACGCGGCGTTTGGTTCGCGTCGGAGGATGGGTCCTGCTGACGCTGGCGGCCGCGACCACGCTGTTCCCGTTCCTGTGGACCGTATCGACGTCGCTTCAGACCAACGAGACGCTGCTCCGCATCCCGCCCCAGCTTCTGCCTGAGAGTCCGACGTTGGACAGTTACCGGGAGCTGGCCCGGGTGATGCCCTTCGCCCGAATTGTCGGCAACTCGGTGGTGGTCACCGTTGTGACGACGACGCTGCAGGTCGTGGTGAGCGCGCTGGCCGGGTATGGGCTGGCTCGTTTCGAGTTCCGTGGCCGGCAGGCGCTGTTTCTTGTCTATCTGGGGACGCTGATGGTGCCGTTCCAGGTCACGATCGTCCCGCTTTTCATCCTCATGCGTTATCTCGGCTGGATCAACAGCTTGCAGGCATTGATCCTGCCCGGTATCGCCTCCGCCTTCGGTGTGTTCTTGTTTCGGCAGTACTTCCTACAGATGCCGGCCGAGATGGAGGAGGCGGCTGCTATCGACGGCGCTTCCCCGTGGCGGACCTTCTGGTCGGTTGCCTTTCCCTACGCCCGCCCTGCGGCCGCGACGCACGGGATTCTTGCGTTCATGGCCTCGTGGAACGCGTTTTTGTGGCCGCTGTTCGTCGCCAGAAACGAGAAGGCGATGACGTTGCCTGTCGGTCTGGCGTCGCTGCATGGCCGCTACGAGACGGACTGGAACCTTGTCATGGCTGGTTCGGTCGTCGCGGTGGTCCCGATCGTTCTGGTGTATGTGCTTGTCCAGCGCCACATATCTGACGGACTTCTTGTGGGGGGTGGCCGATGAAGCCGCCCTGCCACTTGCCATGGAGACAGAGACCCCTACCAACGGAGGAGGAGACAGTGAGACATCGACTCTGGATGCTGTTGAGCATCCTCGCCCTGGTCCTTGCGGCCTGTGGCGGCACCGAGGCCGAAGGTGAGGCACCCGCCGATACGGCGGACGCCACCACCACGACCGCCGCCACCCCTGACACACAAGCCCCTACGGAAACCGAACCAGCCGTCGACCCGGTCACTATCCGGTACTTCACGTTCTCGGCGGCCCCGGATCACCTCGACCACTTGGACGAGATGATCGCCGCCTTCAACGCCAAGTACCCGGAGATCACCGTCGAGGTTGAGACAGCACCGTTCGACGAGTACTTCTCGAGTCTTCAGACACAGATCGCGGGTGGCGACGCCCCCGACGCGTTCGAGCTGAACTTCGAGAACTTCGTCAGCTTCGCCTCGAAGGGTGTGCTGGCGGACCTCTCCGGTTCGATCGCCGCTGACCCGGAACTCGACCCGGCCGCCTACTACCAGCGGGCGCTCGAGGCGTTCTCGATCGACGGAGCCCAATACGCCCTACCCGCGAGCTATTCCACAGTTCTGCTGTTCTACAACAAGGATCTGTTCGACCAAGCCGGAATCGACTATCCGACAGACGACTGGACCTGGGCGGAAGAGCGGGCTGCAGCGGAAGCTCTCGATGCCCTCGGCGACGACGTGTGGGGCCACTTTGCCGGTGTCCACTATTGGGAGTTCTACAAGGCTGCGGCGCAGAATGGATGCCAGTTCTTCACAGACGGAGCAGTGACCGTCAACTCGCCGCCGTGCGTGGAGGCGCTGCAGTTCATGCTCGACTACGTGAACGACGGGGTGCAGCCGTCTGCCGCCGAGATGGGCGGAGTGTCCGACGGGGACATGTTCGTCAACGGCCAGCTGGGGATGATCACCACCGGTATCTGGATGTTCTCGGCCTTCGAGCAGGCGCCGTTCGCCTGGGACGTGGTCGTCGAACCAGGCAACACCCAGGGTGGCAGCCACTTCTTCGCCAACGGCGTAGCGGTGTCCGCTTCATCCGACAAGCAGGAGGCGGCCTACAAGTGGCTCCGCTTCTTCACGTCCAGTCCGGAAGCCGCCCAGATCCGAGTGGGAGCGTCGTGGGAACTTCCCACCCTCACCGACGAGAGCCTGTACGCCGACTACTTGTCGCTCGAGCCGCCCGCCAACCGCGAAGCCGTGCTCAAGTCGTTGGAGAACGTGGTGGTTCCGCCGGTCATCGAGCGGCAGGCCGAGATGCAGGATCTCGTCAACGGGCTGCTTGAGAGGGCGCTCGCAGGTGAGATCACCGCTCAGGATGCGCTCGACCAGGCGCAGGCCGGAATCGAAGGCCTGCTCGGTTAGTCGACACGTCCCCATCGTCGAGTGTTGGGGTGTCTCGCCGAGACACCCCAACACCGTCTCGCCCGCTTGGAGATTCATTGATTCCCGTCCTAGATCATCACCCGGAAGGCGACCGCAACCCCTACGAAGCAGTCGTCTGGTCCCGCCGGCCTTACACCCCAACCGATTCCGATCAAGTCAGGGTGGGGGTGAAGGCGGCACCGGGGGTCGAACACATATCGGTTGAATTCGACCGCGACCATGACCCCGTCTCTCTCGTTCGAGTAGACGGCTCCGAGGAATGGGTCGCAACCGTTGGACCGTTCACGCGGTCGTGTCGCTATCGGTTCGTCTCTTCGTATGGGGACACGACAGATTGGTTCGAACTTCCGGTCGTCGTCTCCGTTGTGGGCCAGGTCCGGTCTTTGGTGGTCGCCGGTGGCCAGGTGCTGGCGGTGGCGGACAACGGGGCGGCGATCCGTCTGGCGCAAACGATGTCCGGGGGGCTCGACTGGTCGGTTGAGCCGTACGACGGCAGTGAGCACGCAGGCGGGTCGTCGTCCGAAGACTTGGGGTCATGGAACTTCACTGTTGAGGACGGCGTCCTGACGCTGCGTTCCCAACAGGTGTCGCTGGTGATCGAATGGATCTCACTGGGATCGGTTGGAACCGACCTACGTGAGATCTCGGTGGGCTGGCGACTCGAAGACCGGGAGGCGCTGTTCGGGGGAGGGGAACGATTCGACCGGGTCGACCAGCGTGGACTTACCCCCGATGTGCGGGTGTACGAGCAGTACAAGCAGCAAGGGGGCCGCACCTACTTTCCGCTTCCCTGGTTGCTTTCCAGTCGGGGCTACGGGCTCCACGTCTTGTCGGACGAGCGGGTGAGGTTCGATCTCGGTGCTTCGAAGTCGGACCAAGCGGTCATGTCTGTCCCGGCGGCGGACTCGGTTGCGGGACGTCTCTACACCGGCTCACCCGCCGAGGTGATCTCTGAGTACGTGCACGACGTCGGCAGGCCAACCCCGCTCCCGCTGTGGGCGTACGGGCCTTGGATGTCAGGCAACGAATGGGATCGGGAGTCACGAGTCCGAGAGGTCGTCGAGCGGACCCTGGCCGAGGACATCCCGGCCACGGCCCTGGTGATCGAGGCTTGGTCCGACGAGACCACCTTCTATCTGTTCAACGACACAACCTATGAAGAAGTCCCCGGCTCGGACCCTGTCCCGGTCGAGTCGATGCGACACGCAGGGCGGTGGCCTGACCCCAAGGGTTTGGTCGACTGGC